>NZ_JAUSVF010000002.1:348997-697995 GCF_030814475.1 Pararhizobium capsulatum DSM 1112
CTCCAACTATGTCTCCGGCGACGCACGGCAATTATAATGCTTCGACCGAATATAGACGCGGAACGGTACTATTCCACCACTATGTAACAGCTTATATAACCGGTGGAGTTTACGGTGATGAAGAATTTTCTATCGATGTAGACGCATACACCTACCCATATATAGAAAACTCTTTCAACGGCATGGCAACCTCACGGAGTGATTATTCAATCTGCTACAATCCTCTCAATACAGGATGGGTCGTTCCAACATACACGGCTCGAACAAACGGTGAGCATTATTTCTATAACGGCGAAAAATTGGCGAGCGGGGAACATTTTTCGATCCAAGGCGCCAAATTAAGCTTCAACGGATCGGATATTGCTTTACAGCACATCCAGGGTTTGGCCACGAGCGCCGCGCTTTTGCTGACCAACGAACTTAATACGACTCAGCCGAATTCAGCAATCCTATACGTTGGCAATTCGTCGCGAGGACTTCTTGCCGGGCCGGGTGCTGTGGTGACTTATGGGGATCTGTATCCGTCTGCTAACAATACATTTTCCTGCGGTCTCGCCACTCATCGGTGGACGGTGATCTCGGCAGAGACACCTGCAATAAGCACTTCCGACGAGACAATGGAGCGCTTTGGCGTGATTGAAGAGGCGGAACGGGCGGCGGCCTTGGAGATCAAGGCCAACATCCGAAAATACAAGTTGCTCGATTCTATCGAAAAGAAGGGTGAGGATAATGCACGTTGGCATTATGGCGTAGCCGCCCAACACGTCGATCTAATCATGCGGAATCATGGCCTTAATCCCCACGAGTACGCATTTTTTTGTTACGACGAGTGGGAAGCCACGTACGATGTATGGGACGAATGGCATAATGTTTATGACCAGAACGGCAAAATTATAACACCCGCAGGTCGTAAATTGGTAGCGCCGGCGCGTGCAGCGGGGTGTGTATATGGCATCCGCTATGAGGAACTGCTTTGTTTTATCCTCGCTGCCACGTAACTGGACATCTTCTGTAATGGGTCAATTGGTTTCCTTCTTGTTTCGTCGTCGTCAGCGGGTATCACGCTTCTGTTCGTGGTCACCGCGCCGGGTGCCACATTCTGGGCGATACGAAGGTGGGTCTGAATGCTGCCAGCTCTAAAACGCGATCGGATCTCGCGAGGTGTCCATCGCAGTCATCCTTGCCCACACGCTCTCCGCATTCTCACGACGACGTGATTGAGTTTTCAGCGTAGGATTGGCATTGGCTTGTCCGTGCAGAATTCGGTTCCGTCGCGCCACATGCGGTGTAGGATTACCGCAAGCTTGCGGGTTATCGACACTCTTCGTCAAACCCCGAAATGCAGAAAATACCTCCCGGAGGGCTCCAGCGTATAGCCCGGGCTCTTTGCTTCGCCGCATTTGTGCAAAGCCGAGCTTAAATCAGGAGTTTCAGGCGACAAGCTGCGGAGATTGAAAGCACGCCTCATCTCCCTTGATGGCGTGTTCAGTGAGGTGTTGTCGGACGCGGTCTGCTATCCATTCTCCAGCCCCTTCCGGATTGGATAGATCGCAGGCATATTCGTTCCTGAAGATGTACCAATATCGATGCAATTCAGCCTTTGACATTGGTAGCCTATCGACTTCGAATTGCCGCTGGAAATCTCCCTCCTTTTCGCAGGCGAAGCATGCATTCATATAGTCGGCGCGGCCGAAGACATAGACCGGTTTTTCGTGCAGCAGCGCTTCTGCGCCGACGCCCGAATTGATGATGCAGACCGCCTTGGATTTGGCGATCAGGTCGTGGATGTTTCCGCTCACCACCTGTAAGGCGCCACGGCCTTCCTGTTCCAGCAGGTAATGACCGATTTCGCCGGAGCGGCAAGCTGGATGGCGTTTCACTAGGACCTTCAGTTTTTTTTCGGCGCATGCTCTTATGACTTCATCTAGCATGGCGAAAGGGGTAGTGTACGCGAGGCTCTGCACAGCATCGCCCATTACTTGGAGGCCGACGAAGACGAAATCCTCGGGCAATTCTTCCTGTGCATCCACCTGCGTATATTTGGAAACGCGCGATCCAATGACCCTCTGGCGATCAAAATTAAAGAATTGATCGGCTTCGGACTGTTCAATTTGCCCGAGCGACAATTGATCGTACTTCGTTTCAGCAAAGAGTGACCATCCCGCGTATCCTTTCGCATCGAAGCTGAAGAGGGACCGGCGATCGGTTTCCTTATAGTGCAGGCCCAACCGGCCGTCCGAAATCGTATGATAAGAGAAGAAGGGCTTATCGTAGTTCAGGCTTCCATGGGTACGGACACGGCTTTTAACGATGTAGCCGACACCCGCTTCCTCCAGCGTTTTGACGATGGACTTCAAAGCAAAGCGGATATCTCCCCGAAAGCCTGGATAATCCAGCTTATTTGTCCGCGTTGAAGCGGCGGGCACTGTAACAATGACCTGACCGAATTGCGGGCGCTTTTTCCGCTTGCCTGCGCGTTCGTACATGTCCTGACGTGCCGCATCGATCACATGCATGATTGGTTCGAAGTCGGCGCGTGTTTCAAGGATCTCCTTGAGAACGGTATCTACCTTAAAGCCCAAGGCAGCTGCGTGGCGTGTAACTCGAATGGCGCCATCCAAATCAAAAATCGTCAGGCAACCCGAAACCGCGTCGCGCCAATGCCTTTTTATAAGCTTGCGTTTGCGCAAAATTCTTTCGATATCGTCGATAATGCGTGCAATCGCTACGGCAAAGAGATCATCACGGTGCGCGGTCTCAGCCGACCCGGCGGCGCTAACGGCAAAAGGGATGAGGATAGGCTTTGGCTCCCGAAGAAGAAAATCCGTGACTACCGTTGCTATCGATTCGTGATCCTGCATCCTATGAAAGATACCGCGCTTTTCCAACGCGATCTGTTTCCTCACCTGAAAACGGGGGGAATCTACGTCGAGTGCTGCCAATGCTGCGTCGAAATCGCCGTTAGCTTTGTGAATTGCAGCATCGACGAGTGCTCTAAGATCACCCGTAAGTTGCGGCGAGGCGGCAATTTCTGCTGATCGCTTCAGATGACCCGCGTTGACAATACCGGAGATATAACTCTGTACCATGTCGAACGGAGGCGAGTGCTGCTGAAGATAGCGCAGTATTAATTCCTCGGTCGATCGCAAGTCTCGCTTTTTTTGAGCGATAAGAATACGGCCGTCAAGAACGAGTTGACGGCAGCGGCGATGCGGCACGGCATCCAGCACTGTAGTTGCCACCGTGAGAAATCTATCTATAGAATCGATATGACGACCATTCCTAATCGAGTTCTCAATGTACCGTATCACCTGAAATAGCTCCGATGCGCCTGTTCTTTCGCGCAAAGGGTACGGAGGCTGTGCGACAACTGAGTGACAGCCTGACCCGCACCCGGTCTGCCAGCAACTGTATTATGGTTGGCACGACTTCTCGGAAGTGGCGCTGTCCGCGATGATCCTGTTCAGTCGAGGCTTTCTTTTGCGCTCCCAAAGCCGGTCTCAACTTGTCAGTCATTGCAGACATAGTACCGTGCGAGCCTTCGACTGAGCATCCGGATGTGGGCGATAAGCATCCACGCCTCAGCGGAGGCAATTGATTTCTCCCAGTCTTACGGTCTACGACGATATCGTCGCACATTGCTGCGATCCTTGGCGAAAGCTCGAAAGCCAACGCTGGCGCAACATGTCCATCGGACGCAGAGAATGGGCTAATGGGTTATGATCAGCGAGAGGCCGTATTAGACCCAGGCTAGGGGATCTGGAAGAAAAAGAACTCACAATTCTTTGCAGCTTTTCCGAAAGCAAAAGTGACTATAGATTTCTATTGCAGCGCAGACCCGACCGGACACCATACCCAACAGTCTCTGATGTCAAACCCGGGCTTGTTGTCAACCTTGAAGCTATCGAGACTTAGGCGCTCATATCGGATGTCTGGGAGCCCTTCAGGAGGAGAAGAGATATTCTGCAGGACCTTTGCCTTGACCTCGATATGGAGCTGCTCGGTAACGGCCTCGCCCATGCGATGCATTTGACTGTCACAGCAAGGGCACGCTTTCTGATCGTCGGGAAGGTCATATTCGACACGCTCGCGCGGCAGGTCTTCCGGCAAGGGTCTGCGTCCACGCTTCTTTCCCGCCGCGCCATCGAACACCGGCAGGCCTGTATCCGGCAGATCGACGACATGACCGTCGTCACGATCGCCTGCAGCCTCTTCGGCCTCGTTGAAGATGCGATCGATGTGCTTTTCGCTGCGGGGTGCAAAGCGATGCAGCCTTGCGAGCGCCAGTTCTTCTTCCAGCTTGACGACCCGCCGTGACAGCGCTTCCTTCTCCGCTTTGAGCGCAGCGATTTCGGCGGCACTTGCCGCCAATTGCGCCATCAGCTCTGCAACATCAGGTTCGCCGGTTCGGGTCATCCCAGTCTTGAATCTGAGCCGCGTCGCCGCGTCAACCGATCAATACGCTACCTCAGCCGGCGATCTGATATTGCCGCACGGGATGGCGCACCATCGCATCAATATCGATCCCGTCGAGAATCCAGTGCAGTTGCTCGGTCGTCAGTGTAACCACCGGCACCTCTCGGCGCGGCCATCGGAACTTGTCTTCCGTCAACCGCTTCAGGATCAGCACAAAGCCCGAGCGATCGAAGAACAGCAACTTTACCCGGTCACGCCGACGATTGCAGAAGGCAAAAACCGCAGGAGCAAACGGGTCCAGCGCCATCGTCTCCTGGACCAGGACCGCGAGGCTGTTGATGCCCGCGCGGAAATCAATCGGTTCGCGATGCAGGTAGACCTTGAGATCAGCGCCCAGTCTGAACATGACCCAACGCTCCGATTATCGCCGTCAATCCGCTGAGATCATTGCACTCCAGCGTCAGTCTCACACCATTGGGCAGTGACGCGCTCACCTTCGCTGGAGAGGTCAGCGGGCCGCCCCTCTCCGCCGTCGGCAATCGCTCTTCGCGATCCGCGGCAGGCATCTCGATGTCGATCTTGTTGCTCGAAGCCGTGATCTGGACTGGAATAAACGCAGATGCCGAAGACGGCGATAACGGATGTGCCTGGGTGTGTTTCCTGATCCACTTCCAAACGAGGTTCGCGTTGACCCCGTGTTCTCGCGCAAGTTTCGATACCGATGCGCCGGGTTCAAGGCAGGCCGCAACGAGGCGATCTTTCGAACCTTGATCGAAGCGGCGTCTTCCATTTCGACCAACCAGCCGCACGGCGAGTTTTTGACCTTCATGCCAAAGCTCACCCAACTTCAGAAGGTGCGGTGAAATTCGCGACTACGAATGAGTTGATAAATCGTTGGGTCGAAGTCGGAACCGTGTCGGAATACACAGGCGACAGGATAACCCGGCTTCCCTCCGGCACGAAAAGCCTATCGAGCGGAGTCACAAAGCTTCTTATCTATGGGTCAGGCACACTGACCGCAGGTTCGGTCGTGCCGGTGTATTTCACGACAATCTAAAATCCCACAAAGGACACTCCATGAACCTGACAACGTTATTCGCAAACGTGCGTCGGGCGCCCTTCGGCGGTCGCCTTACACAAGCCGCACATGGTACTTCGTTGCAGACGTTGGCGAAGACCGACTGAGCGAACCCCTTAAAGTCGGACTCGAAAAGCCCTCAACGATATCCATATCCTGCAAGGCGTCTTGTGAGCATGCGGATGTGGGTGATTGTGATCCACGCGTCTGCTGAAGCGATGGATTTTTCGAAGTCCTTGGCCAGCCTGCGGCATCGACCAAGCCATGCGAAGGTCCGCTGGACACTATCAATTCATCTCTCCAGGCAGGCGCGGACATAACCAAACGTGCTCAAGGGAACGCAATCAACATTGATGATGTTGATCTCGCGACGGGGATTGATTTCAATTTTCCGGCGAACTGTGTTGAAATAATTCTGATGTGCCAATCGATTATGGCAACCGTTGATGCCGCTTGGGGCGTAAGACTATCTGACAGCAGTGGTTTCGCCACGTCCGGGTACCGTGCGGGTCATTCGAGGATGACCAGCACAGGGCAAGGGGTTTCCGAGAGCGGGACATACTTTACCATCGGGGGGCACGATACCGTAACACAGGACTTTTACGGTGAATCCCGCCTGGTCTGTTGTGATTTCGCCGCAAACAGATGGGTTCAAACCGGCGTCCTTTTGACCACTCGGGGCCAGGTTGCCAACGGTTGTCGGCTGGCACAAAAACGCTCACTTCGCAGCTCAATGCTATCCGCATCTACGGTTCTGGCACGATCCTGAATGGTTCAATAACGCCTGTCTTCTACGTGAAGATTTAAAGCGTCCGGGCTCTTTTTTCAGATTTTTGAGTGAAAAGCGATTGCCCTGTTTAGACCTACTGGTTCTATTGACTGATATCTTTGGTCTGAATATTCATAAGTAACCCGCAGTCTTAGTGTGAAGAGCTAACGCATGAATCCCTACGAAACGTTGCCATCAACCGCTTTTTGGAAGAACGGCGTCGTCAGCGCTAATCCGTATAGAATGGACGGGATCTATCGTAAGAAGTTTGCGATCGACCGGACCGCTCGCATTGCAACTGCCGGGTCATGCTTTGCCCAGCATATTTCGCGACATCTGAAGAAGAATGGGTATCGTGTTCTCGATGTGGAGCCGGCCCCTCCCGGGCTGCCGAGAGAGAAGCATCTGGAGTTTGGCTACGGCACCT
Source organism: Pararhizobium capsulatum DSM 1112 (assembly GCF_030814475.1). Taxonomy (NCBI): domain Bacteria; kingdom Pseudomonadati; phylum Pseudomonadota; class Alphaproteobacteria; order Hyphomicrobiales; family Rhizobiaceae; genus Pararhizobium; species Pararhizobium capsulatum. Next base: position 355,688 of record NZ_JAUSVF010000002.1, read on the forward strand.
ACAGCGCTCGATACGGCAACATTTATACCACCCGACAGTTGTTACAACTCGTTCGTGAGGTCGCGGGGGAGTTCATCCCGGAGAACGTCGCTTGGCAGAAAGGCGACAGGTTCGTAGACGCCATGCGACCAGCGGTGGAGCCGAAAGGGCTTCAGAGCCCCAGCGAGGTCACGCTGCATCGTCGCCATCACATCAAGATGGTCGAAAAACTGTTCAAGCAACTCGACATCTTTATCTTCACCCTTGGCCTCACTGAAACATGGCTGCATCGATCGACAGGCACAGTCTACCCGACTGCACCGGGAACGATCGCCGGGACATTCTCCGCCGACGACTTTGTCTTCCAGAACGAGAATTACGACGACGTGCTTGAGGCTTTCGAACAGTGCCAGGAAATCATTACGCGGATACGAGGCGGTCGCCCGTTCAAAGTCATCTTGACTGTTTCTCCCGTCCCGCTGACGGCAACAGCTACCGGCAACCACGTGCTGGTAGCAACTAGTTATTCGAAGTCGGTCCTTCGGTCCGTTGCTGGCACGCTGTCAGCTCGACATGAGCATATCGACTATTTCCCATCGTACGAGATCGTTACCAATCCACGACTGCATTCAACAGCGTTTGCAGACAATCTTCGAAGCGTTCGCGACGAAACAGTCGAGTTCGTCATGGGGCACTTCTTCTCAGAGCATCCTCCGGTCGCACCATCCAAGGATGCGCCAAATGAAGAAAGTGCGGGCGATGAAGCGAATGAGGACGTACAGTGTGAAGAGGCCCTTTTAGAAGCGTTTGGCCGATGAAGAAGATATTATGGTGCGGCGGATCGCATTTAGGCAACGCAAAGCGTGCCATCGAGGCGATATTCCCGGATGTCGAGAACACGTTCTATATAACGGCAGGACCAACCAATCTTCGTTGGTCGCGCGAGGGTGGCCGCTACTCGGTCGAAGGTTCGATAGTCGGCGGTAATGGCCGTAGTCCGTCAGTATTCCATGACTTAGCAAACTACGATCGCATTGTGTTCATCGGGCATTGGATTCAGCCCCAGCGCTTCATGAAAGGGCGGGCACCGCTATCGGATGCAGTGCTTGACGAGATGTTTCGGAAACACGATTTCCTGATTAATTCGCCGAGCAGAATCTACAACGAGGCTCTTGAAGTCTTTCCTCGCCTGGCACCCGGCAAATGCGTTCTGGTCTGTGACCCGCTTTCGAATATGCTGGAACTCACCCAGGTTCCTGTCAGGGCGAAGGTGCGATTTCTGGAAAAGGCAGCGGAGTTCTGCGCAGCAAGAGAAATTGGATTTGTCTCTCAGCCGGAAACCACCCTCAACACCAAGATGGTCACCAAGAAGAAGTTCAATAGAAGGGACGGCGACTTTATCCATATGGACGACCGGTTCTGGAAATCGTATCTCAAGAAGGTTCGTAACTATATGGACGACCAAGTGGCGATACTTCGCGATGCTCTAGAAGCCGCTGCGATCTAGCCCATCGCGAAGTATCGCATATCCGCTTCCTGCCAGGTGGACGTTGTCAGTCAAATAGTTCTGGCATGCCTTCGCCCATCCACACGTCAACGCATCCTCATCAACTTTTACAAAGGTCACGTTATTGAGGGTGGAGAGGTTTTGGTTGATCTCCATGCGGTCTTGCTGGCGGTATCTGAAGCCTTTGCCGCGCGGCAATATCGGCATGACGAAGAGTTTAGCATCCGGCCACAGCGCTTTTACATCGTTTACCGCAGCGTAAATCCCTGCAAAGACGGCGCAAGTTGCGATGGACTTTACGCGCAGATTGTTCGTTCCAATAATGAGTAGGACGCGTTTCGGATCGACTTTGGGGGCCAGATGCTTGAGGCGCCACCGAAGTTCCTGAATCCGCTCTCCCCCGAGACCCATGTTAGCGACTGACAAACCGTCAAAGTCCCGCCCTTGGTCTTTTTTCCACCGGGCAGCTATCGAATCGCCTATGAGCAAAATGTCTGGCTGACCCTGGTAGGCCACCATCTTTTGCGCTTTATCCATACGTGAGGCTGATTGTTCAGCTATTGGCTTTGTTGCGGTGTCAACTGTAGCGCGATCACAGGAGGCCGCATTCGCCGCGCTCGGAAGGAAGGACGTAATGATTACGGATATCGCAAGGTGATAGATCATCTTTGTTCGCAACATGCGCTCCCTCCTATAGCCCCCTTGTTGCCAAGGGCACTGAATCAATTTCGATCTTCACGAAGTGTCCGCGACATCGTGAACAGTGTAAGACCAACAAGGATTGAGAGAAAAGTCCATTCCAGAACGTATAACACATCGAGTCCATCGGCCCTGTATTCCGAGTAAATCCCGGTCCTGAACCACATGATGATGTGCACCAAAGGGTTCCACATCAGGAAGTCATGAGCTTCGCGGGGCAATGAATCTGGAAGGTGAAAAACGCCTGAGAGCAGGAACAGCGGCCGATTTATCAGACTGAAGATCTTCTCGTAGACCGGGAACTTATTGAACAAGGCTATATTGGCCATGCCGACGCCTAATCCCAGCAAGGTCGCAAGCATGAAGGCTACCACGACGCTGCCCATTTTGATTGAGCCGAATTGCGCAGGCTCCGATGTGCAAATCACAAAGATGATGATGGTCACCAGCACTGATGTGAGGAGCTGAAGAATATAGCGGCTGCAAACCGCGTCGATTGGCGCCACAACGGGGTATGAAAACAGGCTTCTGTTTGCCTTTATGGCACCAGAGATAAATGAGGTCATGCCTTGGTAAGCGGCAAAAGGCAGATAGCCAGATGCAAAAAACAGAGCAAAATCTGTACCGATTAATGGCGATCGAGCGATTGCCTGCCATAGAACAGTCATGAGCATAACATGGGCCAGCGGGTCAATTATGGCCCAGATATAACCGCCCGGCTTATTACCGTACCGTGCGGCCGTTTCTCGAATGACGAGCGCTGCAACCACGCGGATATTTTGGCGTATTTGGTACACGGGGCATCTCCGGTCAACTGAGTGGCATGTCTTAGACTGCTCACCGCCCCGCATCAACGGAAGTTTCGTTTCAAAATCACGAGGATTAAAACATGAGCGAATTTGATCGCGCCTTCGCGAAGGTGCTTGTGCATGAGGGGAGGTATGTCAATGACCCTGACGACGCTGGTGGCGAGACCACCAAGGGCATCACGCGACGGGTCTATGACGAATACAGGCGTACGCTCAAACTGCCCGTCCAGAGCGTCAAGAATATTACCAACGCCGAAGTCATCAAGGTGATCACCGGTCGTCGCCATCGGCGGAATTGGACTGACGAGGAGAAGGCGCGCATCCTTGCGGAAAGCGCGGAACCTTATGTGAACGTCTCGGCTGTTGCTCGGCGCTTGGCCAAGGCCTTCGCGCAACAGGCGATATTCGTGCCGGTGACCGTGGTAGACGATCGAACGTCGCCCGAGAGCTTGTTGTCGGATGCCGCCCATTTCGCCGCAGGTCGGATTGAGATCGAGATTGCTGGCGCACGGCTGACCATGATTGGCTCGGTAGCGCCCGAGCTGGCGAGTACTCTTACCCAGCATCTGAGCTACGGATTGGACGAAGCAGGCTTTGAGGTGGTGTGCGTGCAGGCTCGCCAGGTCATTCCCGCTCTGTCGGCAACGCAGCCTCGCGTTTCGATAGATGCATGGATATGTCAGTTTATGACAGAAGGTTCTTGTGTAGAACTGGCTTCTGGGGATATAGCGAGGCTAATTTGCGGAGCAACGAAACGATCTCAATGTCAATTTCTGAGCTGATTGTAGAGCTTCAACACGCCGACGGGCCGGATAGAAAGCTTGACGTAGAGATAGCGACGATGTTGGGTTATGAACGCAGGGCGGTGACGGTAAAGACCGGCGCCGGCAAGGATCAGACGAAAAAACTTTGGTTCCACCCAAAGCGAAACGGCACAGTTCAGATACCGAAATACACAGAGAATATTGACGTCGCTCGTAAGCTCGCGGCAACGATAGTGCCTAGATGCTCCGCCGGGTTCACGTGGGGGACATCATTCGCAACAGCAAAAATCAATCAGGGCCGTACCGTTATGGGCGCTACTCCCGCGCTTGCACTTTGCATCGCCGCTCTCAGTGCCAAATATGTACAGGAGAAATGAGCACCGTCTTCCCAAGCATGGCTTGAGTTCTTTCATTGGAGAGACCATGACGAGACGACCGCGCCGGAACCACAGCCCGGCTTTCAAGGCGAAAGTGGCGCTTGCCGCGATCAGGGGCGAACAGACGCTGGTGGAGTTGTCCCAGCAGTTTGACGTCCATGCCAACCAGATCAAGCAGTGGAAAGACCAACTCCTTGAGGGGGCGACAGGCGTTTTCGGCGATGAAGCCAAGGCGGAACCAGCGGCACCCACAGTCGATGTCAAAACGCTGCACGCTAAGATCGGCGAACTGACACTGGAGAACGATTTTTTATCCGGTGCGCTCGGCAAGGCGGGATTGCTGGGCGGAAAGAAATGATCGACCGCGAGCACAAACTGTCGGTCATGCGTCAGGCGAAGCTTCTCGGCTTCAGCCGTGGCAGCGTCTATCATTCTCCGCGTCCTGTATCGGACAGCGATCTGGCTTTGATGCGCCGGATCGATGAACTACATCTCGACCACCCGTTTGCCGGAAGTCGGATGTTGCAAAGGCTTTTGAAGGCAGAAGGTCCAATTCTCCTGTCAATTCCTGGTTTAGACCGTGGGCGCGCGCGAGTTTGCGAACAAAATCCATTCTTTGGGATGTGGCTCTGGTAGAAACTCACAATACTGCCGAAACTTCGCACTCCGGTTGCACCGTGAAAGACGGGAATATGCCCCAAGTGAAGCTTTCGCAAATTGCCCATTGAGCAACAACGCCGCCAATTGAATTTTTAATCTTCTCGTCAAGGGATAAGGAGGCTGGCGGTGCGTGGGCGGCTGGCGGGGCAATGTAGCTCAATGCGTCGTCCAATCCCGGCGGTTGGTGGCCATCAACTTCATTCCCCCTTCAAGACCTCATCCTACCCACCCAGCTCGATCTTGAGTGTGCGGATCATGTCGGCGGCTTCCAGAAGGGCCGCCTTCACTTCATCATTCGACCGCCGGTGGATTATGGCAGCGGTAATGCGAAGGGGGATCAGCGGGTCCGTGAGCGTTTCAAATATGGGAATGACGTTCTGTCTGCGCATGTCCTGGATCATCGTTACTGCGTGCTCCAACAGCCGATGCTTCTCGGAGTCTCCGAGCTTCCCGACCCCGTTCGCGGCTCTGATCAACTCAGCAATGAAATCGGTGGTGTGGTTCATAATCGGAGGATCGATAGACTTCCCCGCAGAGTCAACTGTTGGGTGATGTTTCCGGATCAATACCCACCCGGACGCGAATACGTGCTTCGTCCGCCACAAATTCGCCCGGCAGCGTCGTATTGCCCTGACGGGGTAGGACGAGCCCCCGCAGTTATTGTTGGCACAGACAGCGATAGCAGTTCCTATGAGCGCGACAGCGACAATCGCTGCCGCAGCCTGATTTTGCTGCTGCGCCGTGGCGGGGCAATCGTAAGGGTTCAAACGACGGCGAAGGATTTCAGTCTCCAGATCCTTGCGAAAATATGGGTCGCCGGACTCCAGGAAGGTTCTACACAAAGCGGCCTTGCTTGCTCCCTTCGGGTTTTTCTGAAACTCAGCCTGCGTTGTCGAACAGCCGGACAATATCGAAGACGTGCCGAGCGCGAGCGCCAGCGCGTGTATTGGACTCGCCTCAATTCGCGACCCTCTGGTTCGTCAAGCACACAACGGGTTGTGTCTACGTTTCCGAAAATTTAGAGAAAGCAGTTGGAAAAAATAAAGCGCATGGCTATTTCACCCGGACTAGTGTTGTATCCTCCCTACGGGGAACATCAGGTGGGGGATTTCAGAATGGTCTGGCTATTCGCGGCTGTGCTTTACCTTTGAGGCGGCTAGGCGCAGCCGGCTACGAGCACGCTGCGCTCCGACTTCCAAGTACCGGCGGTTTGCCCCTGACCACTCCCCCTTCCATACATTCCCGAACACGCCAGTCGAATTTGCTGCGTCGTACCTCTGCGACGCCGAATGTCTGATGTGCCCTTGGTTCGTAACAAGCCTGCAATCTGACGTTTCAAAAATAGCGGCAATCTGCTCACTTGAGAGGAATTAGGCAAATGACATCATTCACGGTAACCGCTGGCACCACTCAGACGACCCGCATCGACATGAGCGGCAGTGACGACGTGACGGTTCAGGCGACCGGGTCCCTATCGGTCTCCGCCAACGCCCAGTCAATCCGATTTCAAGCCTCGACCGACGGCGCTCTGATCACCAACAGCGGCACGATTGAGAACACAAATGGCGGCGGCCGCGCGATCCGTTTCGAAACGGGTGTTGGTGCGTCGCTGACGGCGATCATCGACAATGCCGGCACCATTCAAGCTGTTGACGATGCAATTCAGATCCAGGCGGGCAGCGTCACGTCTGGAACGCTCACCATCAGCAACTCGGCTGCCGGGACCATTCAATCGACGACTGGCCAGGCACTCGATCTTGCTGGTGGCACAGGCGCCTTCGTCGCCGACGTCACCAACGCGGGGAATATCTTTGCCTTGGTCAATGACGCTATCCGATTCGGTGGCGTCGGCACATTGATCAACTCGGGCGACGTTGATGGCGGCACTGCGGCGACCTACGAGGGATCGGACGGCGTCCAGTTCGAGGACAACGCGACCGGGACGGTCCAGAACGACAGCGGCGGCTCGATCTCCGGCGACCGCCATGCCATCAATGGCGGCGTTGGCAGTTTTGTCACCGTCGTTAACAACGCCACCGGCATTATTAACGGTCGTAACGGATCCGGAGTCGGACTCGACGGCGACGGCACGGTTACCAATTTCGGAACGATCAGCGGCAACTTTAGCGATAGCGCCGGTTCCGACACCAGCGGTCTCACGCCGGGGGGCCCTGATGGCATCAATGACGGCGATGGCGACGGCATCGACATCGACGGCCAGGCGACAATCGAAAATTACGGCACTATCCGGGGCACCGGCGCCGGCGGCCACGGGTCTGACGGGCTACCGAACACTAGCGAAGGCATCGCGGCCGGCGGCGGCACGTTCACCAACTTCGCCGGCGCTTTGATTACAGGGCTCGGCCTCGGCATCCTGATCGACGACAGCTCACAGGGTAACGCGCCGTTCCTAACGACCATAATCAACAACGGCATCATATCGGGCACCAACTCCGTCGGTATCCGCATCATCAGCGTGCTCGCCGACACCATCACCAACAACGGCATGATCTCTGGAGGTGGCGGCACCGCCATCCGCTTCGGCGACGGCAACAACACACTTGTCATCGGTGCTTCCTCGACTATTAACGGCCTCACCGACGGCGAAGGCGGCACCAACACGCTCGACTATTCGACCTTTGGGTCGGGCGCCGCGATCAACCTTCTCACCGGCGCAGCCACGGGCACGGGGGGCGTCGGAAATTTCCAGAACGTCATCGGCTCGGCCGGGGTCGACAACATCACGGGCAATGCCGGTGCCAACAGGATCGATGGAAAGGGCGGCGCAGATACGATGAGCGGTGGCTCCGGCAATGACACTTACATTGTCGATAATGCCGGCGATGTTGTCGTCGAAAGCTCGACCGATGGTACTTCTGATAAAGTTGCCACGAGGGTCAGCTATGCACTTTCAACGTCGGCTTATATCGAGCAGCTGTCGACGACCTCGAGCACCGGGACAACAGCGATCAACCTCACCGGCAACAGCATCGCCCAGGCGATTACCGGCAACGCGGGCGCCAACAAGATCGATGGTAAGGGCGGCGCTGATACGATGACTGGCGGCGGCAGCAGCGACACCTATTATGTCGACAATGCCGGTGATGTCGTCGTTGAAAGCTCGACGGGCGGCACGTCCGACTGGGTTGCCACGAGCGTCAGTTATGCACTCTCACCGTCGGCCTATGTCGAGAAGTTGTCGACGACGTCAAGTTCAGGCACGACAGCGATCAACCTTACCGGGAACGGCATTGCCCAGACAATTACTGGAAACGCGGGCGCCAATAAGATCGATGGCAAGGCCGGCGCCGACACGATGTCGGGCATTGACGGCAACGACATCTATTATGTCGACAATGCCGGTGATGTCGTCATTGAAAAATCGACCGATGGTACTTCTGATAAAGTTGCGACGAATGTCAGTTACGCCCTTTCATCGTCGGCCTATGTCGAGAAACTTTCGACGACGACGATTTCCGGGACAACGGCAATTAACCTGACTGGGAACGGGATCGCCCAGACGATTACCGGCAATGCCGGCGCCAACAAGATCGATGGCAAGGGCGGTGCCGATACGATGAGCGGTGGCGCTGGCAACGACACCTACACGGTCGACAACGCCGGTGATATCGTCGTTGAAAGCTCGAATGGCGGCACGTCGGATTGGGTCGCTACGAGCGTCAGTTATGCACTTTCGTCCTTTGCTTATGTCGAGAAGCTGTCGACGACGTCGAGTGCGGGTACAACAGCGATCAACCTCACCGGCAATGATTTCATCCAGACGATTACCGGCAATGCCGGCGCCAATATCATCAACGGCAGAAGTGGCAACGACACCCTCTCGGGCGGTGCAGGAAGTGACACCTTTCTGTTCAACAGTGGACTCAACTCAACCACGAACTTCGACAAGATCACCGACTACAACGTCGCCGCCGACACCATCCGCCTTGAGAACGCCGTCTTCACGGCACTGGCTGCGGTGGGGACGCTTGCATCCGGTGCCTTCGCGTCCAATGCGACTGGCCTTGCCGGCGACAGCGACGACCGCATCATTTACGAGAAGGACACAGGCGAACTCTACTATGACGCCAACGGCAACAAAGCCGGCGGGGGCATACACTTCGCGACGCTGAGTGCCAACTTGTCGCTCACCAACGCGGATTTCTTCGTGGTCTAGAATGGGTTGGGCGATTGCATCGCGCGATGACTTTGATGGTCCTGCTCTGCGGCAGTTGGCGAAAGGGACCAAGGATGCCGCTCAAGCGCGACGGCTTCCGGCGTTGGCGGAAATTTATGATGGCGGCTCGCGTACAGATGCGGCCCGGATCGGAGGCGTGACCTTGCAGATTGTTCGCGATTGGGTCATTCGTTTCATTGAACACGGGTCGGCTGGGCTCCTCAACGGCAAGGCTCCCGGCAATCGGCCCAAGCTGAATGATAATCAGCGGCAGGCCATGGCCAAGATTGTAGAGCGTGGTCCGATCCCGGCTATCCACGGTGTCGTTCGGTGGCGGCGCAAGGATCTGGTCGAATGGATCTTCCAGGAATTCCGGATCTCGATGGATGAGACCACGGTTGGTGTCAGTACCGGAGCAATACTCCCCATTAGCGCCGTTTGAATCTTCCCCAGGTGCTGCGGCCACTGGTCTTCCGGGGCGCGCCCCGGAAGACCAGTGGCGCGTCATCGCAGATACTCCTTCCGATGGTCGGAAGGGGGACATTGGTGATCAAGCTGAGGGAGACGATCATGATCCTGGATCTGCATCAGCAGGGGCTGACGGTGTCGGCTATTTCCAGGGAAACAGGCATCGAACGCAAGACGGTGCGCAAATACATTGAACGAGGCATCGAGGTCACGGCTTATGGACCGAGAAAGCCTCGCGCGACGGTTATCGATCCGTTCGCTTCATACCTGCGGGAGCGGGTGAAGCCTATCCCGGTCTCACTGGCAGTCGGTTCCCCGAAAACTCCGGGATCGAGGTTATGCCGGCGGTTACACCGCCGTCACAGACTTTCTTCGTGACGTGCGACCTCCGGCAAATCCAGGTTTCAAAGTTCGCTTCGAGACGCCGCCAGGCGAACAGGCCCAAGTCGATTTCGCCCAGTTCCATGTCGTTTTCACCGACGAGCCAATCACGCCAAGGATCGTCTGGTTGTTCTCGATGGTGTTGGGTCACAGCCGCCTCATCTGGGCACGCTTCGTCATGCATCAGAACCTGCCGACCGTCCTCCGTTGCCACATCGCCGCTTTCGAGGCGATTGGTGGTGCGCCGCGGGAGGTGCTCTACGACCGGATGAAGACGGCCGTTATCGGCGAAGGTCAGACGGAGGGCATCATCTACAACCGTGCTCTCATCGACCTGGGCCGCCATTATGGATTCCATCCTAAGGCGTGCAAGGCCTACCGAGGGAAGTGCGGACAAATTCTTGGACTGCTTATGCTGCAATTCCCAGGTTCCGGAGGTATTCGGCGGGGCTAATGCCGCCCAGTGAGAGTTTTATGCGATGCTGATTGTACCACTGGATGTAGGAGTCTATCTGCTGCATGAAGTCGTTTGCGGTCGTATTGATCCAGGTGCGTGCCTTAGTGTGAACTTGGGTGCACACGGGGAGTATGGTGCAATCAGCGCCAAAAGCAGCTAATGCTTACACGCGCGCGGGGCGTTTTCCTGTGTTTGCGGTTGTGTTGCGGGGGAGCGCGATAAAGCGTTCGCGAGGCGGGCAAGCCTGATACCCCCGACGGTCGACTACAAATGCAGTTTTAATCTACACTCCGAGGATATATGTCGGGCCACGTGCTGTGAACGCAATGGATTCCGGTGTGATAATATGAAACTACGTACGTACTCCGCTCCGGTGCGCTACTTTTTCGGTTTGGTCGGGAGAATGGGCTATTTGCTTGCAGTCATACTTTTGACTGCGCAGGTCTATTTGGGTGTGCATATAATAGAGCACATGGAAGGCGAGGTGATCGATCGATTTTACGGCCAGGTAATCCCGATGATCGCAATCGGCGACGTAGGGTCACCGGAAATGAACTCGGCGATTTTGGCGAATGATCGGGCCAGATTTGATGTTGCGGTAGAGAAACTGGTCGAAGACCAAGGGTTATACGGCAAAATCGTCGGTGGCGTTGAGGACGCCGAAAATCTTATTAAATGTCATCAAAGTTACTTTTGCACGATCGACAACTACCAGTCTTTCGAGCCGACAATTTTTAGTTTCTGGTCAACTTTTGGCACTTTGATTGAAACGCATCGAGGAGCTTACCTGCCGCCTTCTTTCGGTTCGATTCTGGAGGCCGAGGCAAAACGTATCAAGCAGACCCACCATGAAACCGGGGGGCTTCCAAAGTAAGAGCGTGCGTTATCGTGTTCGAATATTTCTCATGGGACTTAGGCCGTATATTAGCGTTCCGAAAGACGGGCGGCGGTCCTTTCGACGCCATTTCTTTCGGGCTATATTTCGGTGGGGGAGGTGAGCCAGTGGCCGCCCAACATCGCTCCATTGCGTCGGTGCTGATCTCACCCATGGTTGGCCTCCGCCATCGTTTCCGTTGTCAGGCAACAGCTTCACCGTCGTCGTCGCCATCCTCGGGACAACCATCAGCCCGTATCTGTTCTTTTGGCAGTCCAATCAGGAGGTCGAGGAGATCGACCGCAAGGATGCCGCTGAGCCAGCCAAGAAGGCACCGCAACAGGCTCCCAAGGAACTCAAGCGGATACGCCTTGATACCTTCGCCAGCAGCCACACTACTTGGGCTCGGCCGGGAGTTCGAATAGATTTCTGGAGCGCGGTCATCAACGGCTTCGTCGCCGTGCCCATCATGGTGGCAATGATGATGGTGGTGAGCCGTCATGACCGGATGAAGGAATTCACGGCAGGTTGGATGACACTCGTGTTGGGCTGGAGCGCGGCAGCCGTGATGGCCATCGCAGTGATTACGCTGGTTGTGCCATGATGACGCGCGACTGGTCAATCGGGATGTTCTCGCAGACTATCAGAGGCCCGCGGCGCGCGGTCAATGTATCGGATTGGGGCGACGGCCGAGTCGTTTGCGCGGCGTTTAGCTCAAGAAGCAATTCCGTCCATCGCCTACTTCATCAAGCCCGCCGCACGCAGGGCATCTTCGATGGTCTTCTGGATACCGCTCGTCGGTTGACCGTAGTTGGGGGCAGCAGGAATTCCGGCCCATGGGTCGGGGGAGGGACGTTCGGTATTCTTTTCGACACGTTTCTCGAATGATGCAATTAAACCCCACGAACGGGCGATATGCAGCGTCGAGGAGATGCCGACGTCCAGCATATATGGCGCGGCACGTCCGTATCCCGTGCGGGTATCGAGTGGGGTGCCGTGTCCCATGTTTTTGATGCTGAAGAATTCGATTACTTCCCGACCGTCGGACGCCGCCCAGGTCTGCCGAATATGTCCGTCTACCATTTCGCCGATATCGGCCTTGACCGCGACGCCGTGTACGCCGCGCCATTGATCGACAATCGCCAGCGCGTTCGCCGGAAGAACCGTGGTGTCACTTGTTCCCTGCCACACGGAGATTGCCGGCCACTCGCCCTTGTGATCGGATGCGCTCCGCAGGAGTGATTGTAACTTGTCGATGGGAGGCAGCCCTTGTCCGCGCATCCGGTCGAATGCTTCGGGAATGGTTGAAGCCGTGCCATACGGAAGGCCCGCGATAATTGCGCCGCCCGCGAACATGTCTGGATTGGTCGCGAGCATGACATTTGTCATTGCTCCACCCGCAGACAAGCCAGTGATGAAGATGCGGTTCCGATCGATTTCATATCGGGCGATGGTGGTCTCGATCATCTGGCGTATCGAAAATGCCTCGCCCTGATCTTTCCCGATGTCACCGGGAAGGAACCAGTTGAAGCAGGTATTTGCATTGTTGGCCCGCCTTTGCTGAGGGAAGAGAACGGCGAACCCGTAGTCATCCGCGAGGCGGGACCATCCTGAGGCGTAGTCGTACGCGGCAGCCGACTGCGTGCAGCCGTGAAGCACAACAACCAGGGCTGAACGGGGTAGAAGCCCGTTCGGCATGTGGAGTTTGGCGTCCAGTTCTCCCCGGTTCGAACCGAACCGACCGAGGTCGGTCAATCGGTCCTCTACGGGATTACTCACGGAATGGGCGGACCGCATTTTGGCCAGTCTTGCAATGGTGTCGGAAATCGATCGCATTTGCTTTCTCCTGCTCCAATGCGGGAGCTCGCAAAGCTCAACGCACTGCACCGCAGTTGGTTGCTGCAATGCACAATATAAAAAGGCTGGGGCAGACCTTCATGCAGAAGGGCGACGTTGAGCGCGTAGTGGAAGGCCTGGAGAAGCATCGCAGTTGGAACCGGCGTGTAGAACTGATCTGCGAAGTTTCCGCAAACCCTATCTGCCAATTGCAGACAGAACCTTTTACTTTTCGAATAAAGCCTGAATTCAGGCGAGCAGGGGAGGTCTTGCGACTTATCGCAGGCCGGTGAGCAAAACACAGGCGATGGCAAACACGATCGCCGCCAGACCGCCGACGAGGAGCCGCCTTGCGATAACGAAGTGCCGAGTCCGCTCGTCATTCCAGTCGTACGCCATTCGCGTGCCTCCATCAGCAAATTAATTTTAGAGGTGGGGCCTTGCTCGAGGATGTCGCGCCAATACTGCACGCCTCTCTAACCTCTAGATCTTCAGCCAGTTCACCCGTGTTTTTAAAGCTGCCACCCCCTTGAGTGGTTCTCTCCGCGAGGAGACCGCGACCGTAAAAGGCCCCCGGTCTGCATCACGAATTCTGGGGCATTGCTGCGGGTGAAACTCCATGACGGAGATTCAGCATCTCTATGCATCACTTTTGGTTGACATCTGAAGACGAGGCGTCGCTGACTGCTGAGATGCGAATGCGGGGCTTGCTAGAACTTCTTGCTGAGGAAGGGCGAGCCGCGCTCGCCAAAACGCCACGGGATATCAGCACCTTTCGTGATGCCAATCCGACTGCCGATTTCCACATCCGGCGTCGTTCCTGTTGCGATGAGTGTACAGATCTCGCTAGTGAGTGCCAGCCCGTCCATGCTTCCGGTAATGGCCAGAGCTTGGCAGAGGCGGCCGGGACCACTGCATAGGCGGCGGATATCTTGCAGACCGCGGCGTTGTTGCATGACTTCGATACCTTGGAGGGGACGCAACGCCCGGATTAATACGGCGCTTCCCGGTTCGCACACAAAGTTTAGGCACCAGTGGAGGCCATAGGAGCGGTAGATATAGATACTACCGGGCCGGCCAAACATGGAGCGATTGCTCAGGGTCTTCCCGGAAAAACTGTGCGAGGCCGGATCATCAATGGCGTAAGCCTCGGTTTCCACGATAGCGCCGCCGACCTCGTCGATCAGAAATTGCCAGCCGATCAAATCGGCGGCAACATGCGAGGCATTGCGATCGAAAAAGTCTGATGGGGGGCAGGATGTCATGGTCCAGACGATACGGATCTAATCAAGCTGCCTCAAGATGGCCGGCGCCGTAGCGACGCTGCACGCGACTTCCACCGGCTACAAAAGTTTCGCGAATGCGCTTCGACCGTGGTGCCGAATTCCCACCCACCGCTCTCAGCCCAAGCTCTTCGACGCGCTCGATGCCACTGCGTCTCAACATTAAGCAATCTGCAGACAAGAGAAGCCTGGAAGAAACGAGGGCGAAGCTAGGGCGCCCAAGGAGAGTGCTCATGAAATACGGACCTCTATACGGTGTGGATGCTCGATTTCGTCAGGGATCCTGTCACACAGGTCGATGGCATATCCCACCGCCGGTGGACTGATTACCTTAGGATAAATAGTTCACGGTTTTCGATTGCGCCATCACTCACAGTCCGTCCCACAACCTCGATATCCAGACCCTCACCCTGATAACACCACCGGGCGCAGATAGATGCTACAAGAGAAGCTCTGTTCCTGCCGCAGCATCATTAACCCTGCGCCTGACGACATGCTGTGGGCGTTGGGCAGGTGGCTCATGGGCTCGAAGCAGAAGAAGTCGGCATCGGCCTCCGGCGAATAGATCATGAAGCACCGGAAGATGCCGTCGACTGCCAGCGAGAGACCAAGCCCGTATTCAGGCCACTCTATCCAAGCCTGGCCGTTCCAGCCGTCATAGGCATTGTTGATCCAGTGTCCGGGGAGGGGCTTTGAGGTCGTAAAATCCAGTCCTGCCGGGACAGCCACGGGCATGTCGGGCAAATGCCCGGCCCGTTCGGTCCAATACCGTTCGGCCTGCGCCTTTAGCCGTGTTCGCGGGGTGCGGGGGAAGAAGGGATGGAAGCCCAGACCATACGGCAGCGCGGCATCGGATTTGTTGGTCACGCTCAGCGAAAGTGCCACGCCATCGTCGTCGAGCCGCACGGTCTGGATGGCCTCGTAGCTGTATGGGCTTGGTGGTTCCGCGCGGCGCACATAAAGCAGCACTGCCTGGCTTCCGGTTTGCGCTATAACCTCCCACTCGGCAAGCCAGCCATCGCCGTGCAGACAGAACGGATCGGCGGTGTTGGGCTGCATCGTGAAGCGTTTGCCGGCGAACTCGAAGGCGTTCGCCTCGATCCGGTTGCCGTAGGGCACTAGCGGGAAACTTGCCTCGGCGCCATGTCGTTGCGAGGCGATCCCCTCGGTCGGTGTTGGTTGCAGAAAGGGTATTCCGCGATAGTGTCCGGAGAGAAGCGAGCCGCCGAAGCGGCTCACTTCCACCAAGAGATTGTCGTTCTGCAGATGCAGAACGTCCTGCCATACCCGGCTTACCCCCGCCGCCCGGCGGCCACGGAGCGCAGGTTGTCAAGCAGAACTGCGAGCAGCAGGATTAGTCCGCGAACCACGTATTGGTAGAAGGCCTGGATGTTCAGAAGGTTCATGACATTTTCAGCAATGCCCATGATCAGCACGCCGACGATGACGCCAGCCATGGCTGCGCGCCCGCCGGCCAGCGAAACGCCGCCGAGAACGCAGGCTGAAATGACCGAGAGCTCAAGCCCGGTTGCCGCATTTGGCTGACCGGATGTGATGCGGGAGGCCAGCAACACACCGGCGATACCGCAGACGAGCCCCTGCAGCGTGAAGATCCAGATGCGCATGCGGATGACATTGACACCAGCCAGCCGCGATGCTTCTGGATTACCGCCGATTGCGAGCGTATTCTTGCCAAAGACGGTGCGGTTCAGCAGAAATCCGAAAGCCAGGAAAAGCGCGCCCATGACCCAGATCGGCGTCGGCACTCCGAGGAATTTAGACAGTGCCAGTTGATAGAAACCGGGATCGTTGATGCCGACGGCTCGACCGTCGGACGTGATCAGGGCCAGGCCGCGAACGATCTGCATGGTCGCAAGGGTGGTGATCAGCGCATTGATGCGGAAACGGGCAATCACCACGCCGTTGACGAGGCCGACGAACCCGCCGCAGACCAGCGCAGCCAGCAGGCCAAGAACGATCGATCCGGTGGCGTTCGACGCCATGACGGCGATCATGCCGGAAAATGCGACTGTCGAGCCGACGGAAAGATCGAAGTCGCGGGACGCCAGACAGAACATCATGGTGCAGGCGACGATGCCGATCGTGACCACGGACTGCAGCAGGCCGAGCATGTTGCGCTCGGTCAGAAAGTTGGGAACCGTCACCGAGACGACCGCAAAGGCGAGGGCGAAAATGACGACCAGTCCCTGCTCGCCGAGAAGGAGTTTTTTTAATGATGTCATCGGCTTTGTACCTGTTGAATGGGTAGGTCGTTGGCGTTCGAAACGTCCGGCAGGGCGGCGGCGAGTATCCGCCGCTCGTCGAAATCGGCACGTTCTATCTCGGCGGCGATGCGGCCTTCGCACATCACGGCGATCCGGTCGGTGATGCCCATGATCTCGGGCAGTTCGCTGGATATGACGATGATTGCCATGCCTTGTGCGGCGAGCTCGTAAAGGATTTCGTAGATTTCCGACTTGGCGCCGACGTCGATGCCGCGCGTTGGCTCATCGATCAGCAGCACCTTGACGCCCTGCTCGGAAAGCCAGCGGCCGAGGATGACCTTCTGCTGGTTGCCGCCGGACAAGTTGATGATGTCCTGCCTACGCGACGGCGTGCGCACGCGCAGCTTGGCGATGAACGTGTCGGCCAGCTCGCCTTCCTTCTTCGGATTGAGGATGCCGAAGGGGGAGAAATGGCGGCGCGAGGAAATCGCCATGTTTTCCTCGATGGACCGGCCCTGAATGATGCCGTCCAGCTTGCGGTCCTCCGGGCACAGAACCACACCGGCGCGGATCGAATGCGCGGGGCTATTGGCGGTGACCGTTGTTCCGTCCACCGTGACCGTCCCTTGCGATCGAGCATCCGCGCCATAGAGAAGCCGCGCCATTTCGCTGCGGCCGGCACCAATCAGCCCGAAGAAGCCGAGGATCTCGCCTTTTCGCACCTTGAAATTGATCGGATGGGGGAGCTTGGGACCGGCGAGGCTTTTGATCTCCAGCCGCGTCGCGCCCAAGGGGCGCTCCCGCCATCCCCAGATATTGGCGATTTCGCGTCCGACCATCTCGGCGATGATCTGATCGCGCGTCACCTGCGAAATGTCGGGATGATGGGCTGCGAGCTTGCCATCGCGCAGCACAGTCAGGCTGTCGCAGAGGCGGAAGATTTCGTCGAGCCGGTGTGAAACATACAGAATGACGGTGCCGTTCGCGCGCAACCGGTCGATCAGCGAGAACAGGATTTCGCTTTCCCGGGAAGACAGAGAGGAGGTCGGCTCATCCAATGCGATGACGCGCGCGTCGACCATCACGGCCTTGGCTATCTCGACCATCTGGCGTTCGCCGATGGAGAGCGATGCGACTTTCGCCGTCGGATCGACATCGATGCCCATCTCGGTGAGCTTCTCAGTCACGATGCCGATCAGCTTGCGCTTGTCGAGCACGCCGGCTTTCGCCGGGAAACGACCGAGCCAGAGGTTTTCGGCAACGGTCAGCTCGGCGACCAGCTGAAGCTCCTGGTGGATGACGATCACCCCGGCCTGAAAGGCATCGCGGACAGACTTGTAGACCTGCTGCTCGCCACCAATGTGGATTTCGCCCGTATCGGCGCTCTGGTCCCCCGAGAGGACCCGGATCAATGTCGATTTGCCGGCGCCGTTCTCACCCATCAGGCCGTGAACCGCACCTTTCTTGATGGAGAACGAGACATCGGCCAGGGCTTGTACGCCCGGATATCCCTTGGATATCGATTGGAATTCTAGAAAGTCCTGCATAACGGCGCTCCGCAACGGGAACCCGGCGACCTCTGGCCGCCGGGTTGTTTGCATCGGTCTATCGATTACTCGATGCCGAGGTCCTTGCGTACTGTTTCATAATTGTCGCGCAATGCGATTTGGCCAGCTGTCAGGATCAGCTTTTCCGGCTCCTTGCCGTTGGCAATCCAGTCGTACATGTTGAGGGCGGTCTCATAGCCGTGACGCTTCGGCGAGATGATCACGGTTCCGAAGAAACCGGTCGCGGACGGCTTCTTGAATTCGTTGATCGCGGAATCCGCGCCGCCGATGCCAACGCCGATCATGCTGTCGGCGGGGATGCCGACACTCTCGGTGGCGCGCACGGCGCCGAGGACGGCTTCGTCGTTCAGGCCGACGGCAACCCACTTCTTGATGCCGGCGTTCTTGTTGAGAACAACCGTCGATGCATTGAGCGCTGCTTCCGTATCGGTCTTGGCCTGGGGCGCATCGAAGATGTTGGCTTCCGGGAAGCCGTTTGCCTTCAGCACCGAAAGAGCGCCTTCGACACGATCAACGGCGGTCGGGAGCTGGTCGTAGGAAACGCGGATCGCGCCGACGTCCTTCATGTCCCAGCCGCGCTTCTTGATTTCATCGACGATCGTCTGGCCGACGGCCTCGCCGATCTTGGTGGCGGAAATGCCCATATGCGGGACGTCTTCAATCGGGCTGCCGTCTGCATTGACCAGCCGGTCATCGACGGTCATGACCTTCAGGTCGTTTGCTGCGGCCTTGGCAACGATGCCCGGTCCGAGCTTGACGTCCGGCGTGCAGACGATGAAGCCCTGCGCGCCTTGGGCACCAAGGTTGTCGATGGCCGACTGGAGCTTTTCACCGTCCTCTGCGCCAATCTTGACGAGGGTGAAGCCCTTTTCCTTGGCTGCTTGGTCAGCGAATTTCCACTCGTCCTGGAACCAGGGCTCCTCAGGCTGCTTGACGATGAACCCGATTTTCACATCTGCGGCGAAGGCGGATGTCGCGGCGAAAACGGCAACGGTGCCAGCCAGTATGGCTGCTTTGATAAAGCGCATGTTCTCTCTCCCAATGGAAACTGCTCCCTGCAGTTCCTTTTTTGTAGGATGAAACATCATACGAGTCAATTGCCTTTGTATGATGATTGATATATCTGTGTATGACATTGGAGAGTGTATTGGCGGCGGATCGTAGATGGTCGCCACAAAAATCAAACTGCGATAAGCATCGCAGTGCACTTTGCGTGCAACGATGGGGTGGAGATGGTGGTGCAGGGACAACAAGAGCAACCGTTGGCGGTTTCGGGCGAAAAGCCGGGCCGGCGGCCCCGCGTGCAGAAAAACGTAACGCGGACCATCGCGACGGACATCTGCGCCGATGTCTTTCCGGTCGGCACCTATCTTCCCACCGAAAACGAGCTTTGCGACCGGTACGGCGTGAGCCGTACCGTCATCCGGGAATCGCTGAAGATTCTGGAATCAAAGGGTCTGGTGCGCGGGCGCTCGCGTGTGGGGACGATCGTCTGTGGCAAGGATGAATGGAATATTCTTGATCAGCAGGTCCTGGAATGGATCGGCGCGCGGATTTTCGAGTTTGACCTGCTGACCTGCATTCTGGATGCGCGCCGGGCGATCGAGCCTTTCGCGGCGGAGTTCGCGGCCGAGCGCGCAACGGTGCAGGAGATTGCCGAGATTGAGCGCGCCTGGCAGCAGATGCGCAATGCCGAAGGCGATGTGGAACGCTTTACGCAGGCGGATGTCGCCTTTCATGCGGGCCTGTTGAAGGCCAGCCACAACCAGGTTTTTGTTCAGCTATCGAGCATCATCCAGGCGGCGCTGGAGTTTTCGCTGCACGCTTCCAATGAAGCGGCCGATGCGAGAGACGAGGCCGTCGATATCCACAGGATGCTGGTCGAGGCCTTGCGCATGCGCGACAAGGTCGCCGCCCGGGAATGTTCACGCCGCATGCTGGAGATCGCCGCCCGTGATCTCTCCATTGCCGTGACCCGGCACCCGGTGCCACCTTCGGCCTGAGCCCAGTTTGGCTGCCAGCCCCAGTCTCACTCCCATATCCACAAGGTCAAGTCGCATGAAAATCACCAAGCTCACCACCTATATCGTTCCGCCGCGCTGGCTGTTCCTGAAGGTCGAGACGGATGAAGGTATTGTCGGCTGGGGAGAGCCTGTGGTCGAGGGCCGCGCGTTGACGGTCCAGGCCGCCGTGCACGAACTGGAAGATTACATCGTCGGCAAGGATCCGTTCCTGATCGAGGATCACTGGAACGTCATGTATCGCGGCGGTTTCTATCGTGGCGGTGCGGTTCACATGAGCGCAATCTCCGGCATCGATCAGGCGCTCTGGGATATCAAGGGCAAGGCGCTCGGCCAGCCGGTCCATTCGCTGCTCGGCGGTCAGGTCCGTGACAAGATCAAGGTCTATTCCTGGATCGGCGGCGACCGGCCGGCCGATGTCGCCAACAATGCGAGGGACGTCGTCGCCCACGGGTTCAAGGCGATCAAGCTCAACGGCTGCGAGGAGATGCAGATCGTTGACAGCTACGACAAGGTCGAAAAAGCTGTCCAGACTATTGCTGCAATTCGCGAAGCGGTCGGGCCTTACATCGGCATAGGCGTCGATTTCCATGGGCGCGTGCACAAGCCGATGGCAAAGGTGCTGGCTAAGGAGCTCGATCCCTACAAGCTGATGTTCATCGAAGAACCGGTTCTGTCGGAAAACAAGGACGCCCTGCGCGACATCGTCAATCACACTTCGACGCCGATCGCGCTCGGGGAGCGGCTCTATTCGCGCTGGGACTTCAAGCAGGTCCTGTCCGACGGTTTCGTCGATATCATTCAACCGGATCTTTCCCATGCCGGTGGTATCACGGAATGCCGCAAGATCGCGGCGATGGCGGAGGCCTATGATGTCGCGCTGGCGCCGCATTGCCCTCTTGGCCCGATCGCCCTTGCCGCCTGCCTGCAGGTCGATGCCGTCAGCTACAACGCCTTCATCCAGGAGCAGAGCCTCGGCATTCATTACAACAAGAGCAACGACATCCTCGACTATATCTCCAACAAGGAGGTCTTCGAGTATGCGGATGGCTTTGTCTCCATCCCGCAGGGGCCGGGCCTCGGCATCGAAGTCGATGAGGCCTACGTCATCGAACGCGCCAAGGAAGGCCATCGCTGGCGCAACCCGATCTGGCGTCATGAAGATGGCAGCTTTGCCGAGTGGTGATGCAGGAGGCTAATGCGATGGCGAACCGGCTCAAGGGCAAGCGGATTATGATCACCGGTGCGGCGCAGGGCATCGGCCTTGCAATCGCGCGGGCCTGCGCCAGTGAAGGCGCAAACCTGTTTCTCGTCGACCTTGATGGCGGCTTGCTGGAGGCAGAGGCCGAGATTTTGAAGATGGGTGGGGCGACCATCGGTTATGCCGTCGCCAGCATCACCGATGCCACGGCAATTTCCGCGGCCGTCGAACGCGCCGCAGCCGAGATCGGCCCGATCAACGCGCTGATCAACAATGCCGGTGTCAATGTTTTCTACGAGCCGCTGGAAACCAGCGACGCGGAATGGCAGCGCTGCTTTGATATCAATCTGAAGGGCGCATGGAACTGCGCAAAGGCGGTGCTCCCCGGCATGATCGGCCAGGGCGGCGGCGTGATCCTCAACATCGCCTCGACCCACGCTTTCACCATCATTCCGCACACGTTCCCCTATCCGGTGGCCAAGCATGCTCTGTTGGGCATGACCAAGTCTCTCGGCATCGAATACGCGCCGCAGGGCGTGCGGGTGAACGCACTGGCGCCGGGCTATGTCCGGACCCAGAAGGCGACAGAATACTGGAACAGTTTCCCCGATCCGGTTGCAGCCGAGGCCGCGACAATGAAATTGCATCCCGGCGGCCGCATCGCCACGGCGGAAGAGATCGCGCTTGCCGCACTGTTCATGATCTCGGACGAATGCCCCTTCATGAACGCCACATGCCTGACGATCGACGGTGGCCTGAGCGTTCTGCACCACCCCGTCTGATCGGGCGTCATCGCCGCTCAATGCTTCGCTGGTTTTGATAACGACCCGGCCGCAGATGCTTGCGGCCGGGTCGTTTCGCTTATGAGCCTCAATATCAATTTTATGCCCGGCCGCACATGTGAGGCAGTGGCACCGCGCCTACGGATTCGTCGGGTTTGCCGTGCGAATTTCATGCCGTCTTTGCTTGACGATTAATAACTCCGATTATATGAGAATACGAATTACGAAGAAAATCGGAGGAATGACCCATGTCCCGGAAACTGAGATCGCAAAGCTGGTTCGGGGGACTGGACAAGGACGCGTTCATTCATCGCAGCTGGATGAAGAACAACGGTTTGCCCGATGATGCCTTCGATGGCCGGCCGGTCATCGGCATCTGCAACACCTTCTCTGAATTGACACCCTGCAATGCCCATTTCCGCGGGCTGGTCGAGCAGATCAAGGCTGGCGTCCTGGAAGCCGGCGGCTTGCCGCTGGAGTTTCCAGTCTTCTCCTGTGGTGAATCGAACCTGCGTCCAACGGCGATGCTGTTTCGCAACCTGGCATCGATGGATGTCGAGGAAGCCATTCGCGGCAATCCGATGGATGGCGTCGTGCTGATGGCCGGCTGCGACAAGACCACGCCATCGCTGGTCATGGGGGCTGCATCTTGCGATCTGCCTGCGATCGTCATTTCGGGCGGACCGATGCTGAATGGCCGGCTGAAGGGTCGCACGATCGGCTCGGGCACTGATGTCTGGAAGTTTTCCGAGGATGTTCGCGCCGGGGTCATGTCGCCTGCGGATTTCATGGCCGCCGAAAGCGCCATGTCCCGCTCGCCCGGTCATTGCATGACCATGGGCACCGCCTCCACCATGGCCTCTATGGCCGAGGCTCTTGGGCTCGCACTTCCCGGCAACGCAGCCTATCCGGCCGTCGATGCGCATCGCGCGCGGCTCGCGCGGCTGACCGGCCGCCGGATCGTTGAGATGGTTGCCGAGGACTTGCGCCCGTCGCAAGTCCTGACGCGCCAGGCCTTTGCCAATGCCATCCGTATCAATGGCGCGATCGGTGGCTCGACCAACGCGGTCGTCCATCTCCTGGCGATTGCAGGCCGTGTCGGCACGGAGCTGACGCTCGACGACTGGGACCGTTTTGGCCGCGACGTGCCGACAATCCTCAACCTGATGCCTTCGGGCCAGTACCTCATGGAGGAGTTCTGCTACGCCGGCGGCCTGCCGGCCGTTATGAAGGAAATTGCCGATATGCTCGATCTCGACTGTCTGACAGTCACCGGGCGAAGCGTCGGCACCAATATCGAGGCTGCCGAAAACTACAATCCAGATGTTATTCGTCCTCGTGACAAAGCGTTGACGCAGCAGGGCGGCATCGTCGTGCTGAAGGGCAATCTGGCCCCCCATGGAGCGATCCTCAAACCTTCGGCGGCGTCGCCGGGACTGATGCAGCATCGCGGCCGCGCCGTGGTCTTCGAAACCATCGATGACTACAAGCGAAGGATCGACGATCCGCAGCTTCAGATCGACGAAAACAGCATCATGGTTCTGAAGAATTGCGGCCCGAGGGGATATCCCGGCATGGCCGAGGTCGGCAACATGGCGCTACCGCAAAAGCTTCTCAAGAAGGGCGTGCGCGACATGGTCCGGATATCGGATGCGCGCATGTCCGGGACCGCCTTCGGCACGGTTGTCCTGCATGTCGCGCCCGAGGCGGCGGTCGGCGGCACGCTGGCGCTTGTCGAAGAAGGTGACTGGATCGAACTCGACGTCGAGGGCCGCCGGCTGCATCTCGACGTAGATGACGGTGAACTTGCGCGCCGACGGGCGCGATGGTCGGCGCCGAAGCCGGAGATGGCCGGCGGATATCAGGGTCTCTATGTCGAGCGCGTGATGCAGGCGGACAAGGGCGCCGATCTCGACTTTCTGATTGGTTGCCGCGGCCACGCCGTTCCCCGCGAAAGCCATTGAGGAGGCGGATGTGAACGATTTCCGGATTGATGATCTGCACGGCATTCACGCCATCCTCTACGCCCTGTTCGACAGGCATGAGAAGCTCGATCGAAACGCCATGCGCCGGCAGGTCGAGCTTTGTCTTGCGAGCGGCGTGCACGGCATGGCGGCGCTCGGCCTTGCGACCGAGGCCTCAAAGCTTGGCGAGAACGAGCGCCTGGCGGTGATGGAATGGGTCGTCGAGGATACTGCCGGCCGGGTTCCGGTGGCACTGACGATCTTCGGGTCCTCCGTCGACGAGCAGGTCCGCCAGGCCCGCCATGCGGCCAAAGTCGGCGCCGACTGGCTGATCCTGCAGCCGCCGATGATCGGGCAGTTTTCAGCCCGCGAATATATGCAGTTCTTCGGTCGTGTGGCCGACCAGACCGACCTTCCCGTCGCCATCCAGAATGCCCCGGCGCTGATGGGGTGCGGCTTGTCGGCCACCGATATTCGCGATCTGGTTCAGCAGCATCCGAATATCCGACTGGTGAAGGGGGAAGGCCCCGTCGTCGATATCGCGACGCTGATCGAGGTGACCGATGGAACGCTTCCGGTCTTCAACGGCAGGGCAGGGCTGGAGCTGCCGGACAATCTGCGCGCCGGTTGTCGTGGCCTGATCTTGGCACCGGATTGCATCGACTATGCCGTTCGGGTTTACGAGTTTTTTTGCGACGGATGGGATGAACAGGCGGACGAGGACTATCGTCGCATGCTGCCGGCGGTCGTCTTTACCATGCAGGGGATCGAGAACCTGCTTTGCTACGGCAAGCGTCTTTTCGGGGAGCGTGCCGGAATCCCCATCTTTGACCGCGCACCGGCGCTTCGCCCGAGTGAAGTGGGTCTGGCGATGACGAAGCGCTATGCTCAGGATCTCGGTGCGTTTGAGGAATAGAAGGCGGCTATCCTGATCGCGCCTAGGTGACAGGTGCAAGTCGTCTGCGCTTGCCTTATGACTTGGGACGCAACCACGCGAAATGGATGACGGATGAAGACCTTTGTACTTGGAGACCGAGGACTGCCTGCGCAGATTGCCGGCGAAATCGGCCGGCGGATCACGCTTGGCGAACTCAAGGTCGGCGAAATTCTTCCAAAGGAATCCGAATTCCTGACCAGTCTACGGGTCAGTCGCACAACGCTGCGAGAGGCGTTGAAAATTCTGTCGACCAAGGGCTTTATCGAGGCAAAGCCCCGCCTTGGCACCCGCGTCAGGTCCCCGGAATTCTGGAATACGCTCGATCCTGTCGTTCTGGCCTGGCAGGGCGGTGCCGATGACCAGGACGCGCTGGCGGAAGAACTGTTCGAAATTCGTTCGGCGGTCGAGCCCCTGGCCGCAGGCCTTGCCGCACGCCGAGGCTCTGCCGCGGAATATGCGCAGATCAGAGCTGCTTTTTCACACATGACTGAGGAGCATGCGACGGCGGAAGCGGCAATCGAAGCCGATATCAGCTTTCATCTGCAGATTTTTCAGGCCGCTCACAACCGGTTCCTCCTGCCCGTGTCCTCCGTCATCCGCGCAGCGCTGACCATCAGCATTCCGAAGACGCTGAAGACGTTCGGAGGCCTTCAGCATTCGCTGAAGATGCACGAGGCAATCATCGATGCCATTGAAGCGCGCGATGAAACACGCGCGTCCGAGGCTGCAACACTCCTGATCAGCGCAACCTACCAGAGAAATTTCTCTCTCGGCGGCGGGGATACGCCTTAACGAGTTTCAGGTAGCGGCAGATCTCGGTACCATGACGCAGATGAGCGTTCAAAAATCCCGCACTCTGTGCCTATGCCGCTGAACCATCGTAGTGTTTATCAGGTGTGTCGGCATCTCGGATCTCATAAAGCGGATAAAAAAAGAGCCAACAGCACCCGATCGCTTCACGAACCGGCACGGGCGACCGGGCTGGTACCGCTTCGAAGCTCCCTCCAATGTGACGCTACGAGCCTCCCATGTCCGTCGCCGCTGTACGGACGATCGACGGATGAGTTCCAGTAGCGTGCGAGCTACAGGCGACAGTTCATACACCTCAAAATGAGATACCCGAATGAGGGCGGTGGCTGGTAGCGAATAGCCGGTCTAGTTCTTCTGCGACTTCGGAGGAGGATGCCTGAATGCGGCCCGATGCCGCCAGAAGTGACGCTGGGTGTGCGCCGAATATCAGCGCGGCCAGCTCTGCGATTGCGATACGAGCTTCCGGCCGCTCGCCAACTCGCGCCGCACCCTTGGGACCGAGAGACCATATGCCCCCATTGTCAGGGAATACATCATCGTCAACAGCAATTGACACTTGTCGCGTCCCGCCGAAGGGGCGGGCGGCAAGCAGGGCTTCGAGGTCGAGGGGCCGTATCCAGCTTTCGTCGCGCAGGCCGGATATTTCCAGTGTTCTCGGGTTATTCAGAAGCAAGGGTAACGGATCATCGACCGGCCGGGACGGAAAAATTGCGCGATGCAGGATATCCTGCGCGAAGAGATGACCAATCAGGGCCCGCCAGGCCTCGTCATCATGCGCGATGAGGTCATCGATGATCACGGTGCGGCGCGATGACGTGAACCAGTTGTCGGAAGGCTCAATGTGGAAGCGCAAATAACCAAGCTCATTGCCTTCGGGGCCGAAGACGACAGCGTGGTGGGGCGTGGTGCCATGGGCCGCACGATACTCCTGTATGGCCCACCAGCCATCCCAGCGCGACAGCGTTGCGGCCCGCGGCTTTGGATCGGCATCGGCAATCTGTCGAAACAAGGGGAA
The DNA here is from genome assembly GCF_030814475.1 of Pararhizobium capsulatum DSM 1112. Lineage (NCBI taxonomy): Bacteria > Pseudomonadati > Pseudomonadota > Alphaproteobacteria > Hyphomicrobiales > Rhizobiaceae > Pararhizobium > Pararhizobium capsulatum. The sequence continues at coordinate 382,482 of NZ_JAUSVF010000002.1, forward strand.
GCTCTCGTAGGCATCGACAATGCGAAGTCCCTCGCGTGGCGTGGCGACGGCGAGTTCGGCGCGGGTCAGATCGAGTTCATGCTGGACAGACCATGAGGCGACACCATAACCGTATCGGCCGTAGATGCCGGTGTCGGATGCCCTCAAGCCTGCGACGACATAGCCTTCCGCGCGGGCGCGGCGAAGTTGTTCGACGAGAAGATGACGTGCAATGCCACGTCGCGTCGCGTCGGGAGAGACACCGACATGGGTCACGGCGAGATGCCGCACGCGGCGACCGCCGGGCAGGGTGATATAGGAATCGTAGCCGTTGACGACCCCACGGAGGATGTCATCCTCGAAGCCGCCAAGCGGGTTGCCTTCCGCCAGAAATCGGGCCTCGGTTTCAGGGCTGTTGCGACCAAAATCACCAATTCCCAGCAACGCCTGCCGAAAGACGGCAAAAGCCTTGCGGCGGTCCGCGTCACCATTCAGAAACCGTATATCCAGGCGGGAGCCGTCGGCGGGGGAAATTTTCGAGAGCGATGGCATGAGCTCTTCCTTATGATCTAGGGGATACTGGAGCGAGACGGCCCCGCGCCTTGAGAATAGCTGCGCCGCCCTCGCCGAAATGCCAGGCTTCTTCAAGATGAGGCTGGCCGGAGAGGATGAAGTGGTCGAAACCGACGCCGTGATAGGCTTCGATCAGATCGGCGACCTGCGCATGGCTGCCGACAAGAGCCGTGCCTGCGCCGCCGCGCACGAGGCCATAACCGGACCAGAGGCCGGGGTGGATTTCCAGCTCACGCGCCGACGTCGGCAGGCTCTCGCGATCCGCATGCAGGGCCGACATCTGGCTCTGGGCGACGGATTCGGATTTGGCGAGCAGATCCCGGGCTTTTCGCACGCGATCTGGTGAGAGCCAGGCGAGCAGCTTGTCCGCCACGGCCCAGGCTTCACCCTCCGTGTCGCGTGAAATGACATGCAGGCGCACGCCGAAGCTTAAGGAGCGGCCTTTGGCGGCAGCGCGTGCTTTCAGCTTTGCGATATTTTCAGCCTCGAGCGCCGGGGGACGGCCCCAAACCAGATAGACGTCGGCTTGGCTGGTTGCGACCTCCAGAGCCGCCAGGCTCGCTCCACCGAAGAATATCTGAGGCAGCTCGTACGGTGCCGGATCGATGCTCGCGTCGCGGATGTCATAGTGTTTGCCCTTGAAAGAGAAGGGCTGGTCGGCCGGCGCCGATGTCACGCCACGCACCACCGAAAGAAATTCCTCCGTCCTCTCATAGCGGGCATCATGATCCAGGTGGTCGCCAAAACGTGCCTGCTCGAAACGATCGCCACCCGTGACGACGTTGAGAAGCAGCCGCCCGCCCGTCATCCGCTGAAAGGTTGCCGCCTGATGGGCGACCAGCGTCGGCGATATCAGGCCGGGCCGGAAGGCAACGAGGAATTTCAGCCGCTCCGTTTCTTGGGCAAGAGCGGCCGTGGTAATCCAGGCATCTTCACACCATGTGCCGGTCGGGGTCAGAACAGCGTGGAAAGGCTGCGCTTCCGCAGCGCGTGCCACATCGCCGAGATAGGCGAGGGTCGGTGCGCGGAAGCCGCCGGACGATTCCACCAGATGACTGTCATTTCCCGAGCCTGTCAGGCCCCGGCTGTCGCCATTCGTCGGCAGATACCAGTGAAGATGGATTTTGCCACTCATGCCGAGGTGTTCCCGTCGGCTGGAAGTGGGCGTGCCGGCTGGAGCCGGGCATCCATCAGCCGCAAAGCAGGTTTAATCGAAAGTCCATTCAAAGCCATCGGTTGATCCATAGTCTATAAATTTAATAGACTTATGCTACGAGATCTGACGCTTGGCGTGGGCAATCCGTTCTAAAAACAGATTTTTCGAGGAAAATCGTTCTCTACTTTCACGCGGAATTGGCTGGTTGCGAGAGAGATCGCTTTTTTGGTGATCTGGCGTGCCTCTCGCAGGGTACGAGCCTCGAAACGCATCGATTTTCTGGCGAAACCGGATTTTCGACTGCTTATTTTCTCCTGCTGCGGCCGAAATTGGAACGTTGCCGCGTTTCAATAGCCTATAAAAACTATAGAAATAATGTAACTAAACCGAACCGAGGCAATTCCCTATGCATGTTAACGTCCTTTTGCGATCCGCCAAGCGGGCCGCCGTTCCTCTTCTCGCGGCTTACACCGCTCTTTGCGCCCCGGCACTTGCTGATGAGCCGAAATTCGGTGGCACGCTGCGCATTGCCTCGCTTGAATCCGATCTCGACGCTTTCGATCCGCTCACCGGCTACAGTATTGAATCCTGGGAAATTTTGCGTGCGACGACACGCCAGCTCGTCACCTATCCTGGTTCGTCTATCGGCCTCAAGGAAGACACGACCCTGGTGCCGGATCTGGCCAAGTCCTGGGATGTCAGCCCTGACGGCAAGACCTACACCTTTCACCTGAAGAACGACATCTTCTTCTCGGGCTCTACCGAACGCCCGATCGTTGCCGGTGATTTTGTCTATGGCATAAAGCGCTTCTGCGACCCCAACAAGCAGGTGGCGGCGATCAACTATTTCAATCTCGTGCTCTCCGGCTTTGTCGATTACTGCAAGGAATTCTCCAAGGTGCCGACCGGAGATCTGGCGGCGAGCAAGGCCTTCATCGATAGCCATGAAATTTCCGGCGTTTCCGCCCCGGATGACAAGACCCTGGTGATCCGTTCCGACACCAAAAACTACGACTTCCTCAATATTCTCTCGATGAATTTCGTGTCGCCGGTCGCGTCCGAAATCGCATCCAAATACTTCCCAGATTCATTGGAATCGCGCAAGAATCTGCCGTCGAGCGGCCCCTATTATGTCGTCTCCTACGATCAGGGGCAGAAGCTGGTTTTGAAGAAAGCCAAGAACTTCAAGGCCGAATCGGACGAAGCCCGCAAGGCCTATGTCGATGAGATCCATGTCGATTTCACCGCCAACAGCGAAGACGCGGTTGTTCAGAAAATCCAGGCCGGCGAAGCAGACCTCTCGCTCTATCTCGATACTCCGCCACGTGGCACCATCCGGCAGTATGCATCGGAAAACAGCCCGTTTCTGCATGCGACGAACAGCGGCTCGGCAAACTTCATCACCATAAACGCGCAGAAGAATGTCGCCAGTGAAGGTATTGATGCCTTGCGTAAACCCGAAGTGCGTCAGGCTTTGTCGTATGCCGTCAATCGCGCCCATCTGGTTCAATCACAGGGTGGGCCGATCGCGGCCGTACCGCTGTCGCAGATCATCACGTCGACGATTTCCGGCTACGAGCAATTCGACCCCTATCCAACCGAGGGCAACAAGGGAGATCCGGAAAAAGCCAAGGAACTTCTGGCCAAGGCTGGTTATCCCAATGGCATCACGTTCGACGCGCTCTATCGCACCAACGCGCAAGGGGAAACCATTGCCGTAACTCTCAAGGAAGATCTGGCGGCTGCTGGGATCACGCTGAACCTCATCCCCGTGCCTGCCAGCGAGTGGCGCGCCTATGTTCAAGACCCGAAATCGCGTTGGGACCTGTTCCTGAACGCAAGCTTTTCACCCGATTGGCAGGGTCCAAGCACACGCATGCTTCTGGGTGGCTGGCTGAATTCGGATGGAGCGCCGTGCGGTCCCGGAAACGTCTATGCGATCTGCTACAGCAATCCCGAGTTGAACAAGCTCGCCGCCGAAGCTTATCCGTCTGACAACCCCACCCCGCTCTGGACGAAGGCAGACAAGATCGTCTCGACGGACCTGCCCTGGATCCCCCTCTTCGAAAAGCGCAAGATCGCCATTACCTCGGACCGCGTCAGTCACTGGGTATGGTCTTCGCTGGCGGTGCAGGCCGACATTACCAACATCGCGCTGAAGAACTGAGGTGGGCAGCGCAATGTCCGTTTTCTCCGTAGATCATCTGCACGTGCGCTTTGGCGGGGTTCAGGCGGTGAGGGGCGTCTCCTTTGGCGTCGAAGCCGGCAAGACACTTGCGATTGTCGGCGAGTCGGGATCGGGAAAGAGCGCCAGCCTTCTGGGTGCAACCGGGCTTCTGCCCGGTTCCGCCACCGTCCAGGGCAGCGTTCTGCACCGTGGCCAGGAGATCCTTGGTCTAACGGATAGGGACTTGCGCAGAATTCGCGGTGCAAAGATCGGCTTCGTCTTCCAGGACCCGCTGAGCAACCTGCACCCCTTGAAGACGATCGGTGATCAGATCGGCGAGGCGATCTCGGTCCATCAGAGAATAAGCTCAAGGGAGAAGCGCGAGCGCGTGCTCGCGCTTCTCGACGATGTCGGTATTGCCGACCCGCTAGCGCGGCTCTCGGATTACCCGCGTCACCTTTCCGGCGGCATGCGCCAACGGGTGATGATTGCCATCGCCATCGCGCTCGATCCCGGCTTGATTATCGCAGACGAGCCGACGACGGCCCTCGACGTCACCGTTCAGGCGGCGATCCTCGACCTTCTCAAGCGCCTGCAGGAAGAGCATGGAACCGCGTTGATTTTCGTAAGCCACGATCTCGCTGTGGTCTCCGATATTGCCGATGATGTTGTCGTGATGCGCGATGGCATCGTCGTCGAAAAGGCGCCCGCAGCCGATATCTATCTCCGGCCACGGCAGGTTTACACCCGGGAACTGCTGGGCGCGGCGCGCCTCGGCGGCCCGAAGGCCTTTGCTACCGTTAAAGTTCGGGAGGCGCCTCGTCCTTTGCTCGACGTGCAGGATGTCGCGCGTTCCTTCGGGTCCCGCCCTGTGCTCGACAATGTCTCCTTCACCATCGGGGAAGGCGAGATTCTCGGTCTTGTCGGCGAGTCGGGCTCGGGAAAATCAACCATAGGAAGACTGATCGCCGGGCTCGACCGGCCTGACGCTGGTCGCATCAGCCTGAAGGGGGCTGAGTACTCCCGATCGGGTTCTCGCGGTGGCCTCTTGCAGGGCGATTTGCGCAAATCGATCCAGGTGGTCTTTCAAGATCCCTATGCCAGCCTCAATCCGAGGCGGCGAGTCGAGGCCATTCTTTCTGATCCTTTCATCATTCATGGCACTATCGACAAGGCGGACCTGCGCGAGAGCGTGAGGCAACTTGTCGCCGATGTGGAACTCCCCCAAGACATTCTGGATCGACTGCCGTCGCAATTGTCCGGAGGTCAGCGGCAGCGTGTTGCCATTGCGCGGGCGATTGCGCTGCGCCCATCGTTGATCGTTGCCGACGAACCGGTTTCCGCCCTCGACATCACCACCCAGGCAAAGGTTCTGAAGCTGCTTGCCCGCCTTCGCGACAAGCTCGGCGTGTCCCTTCTGTTCATTTCCCATGATCTTGGCGTCGTCGGCGAGCTCTGCGACCGGGTGATCGTGCTGGAACAAGGCCGGATCGTCGAGGCGGGCCGCACGCAGCAGGTCTTCGAACGCCCGGTTCACACCTATACCCGCCGGCTGCTTGCCTCCATACCGGGACGCAAGCGTCTACCCGCAGAGCCGGAGCCTGAGGATGCCATCTATGGCTGACACAATTCATTCCCCCGTCGTGCTGGCGGTCTCCGCTCCGTCGCCGTCGTCGGCAATACTGCTTCTGAAGCGTCTTTGGCGCGAAAGGGCGGTGCGCACGGGCGCAATCCTCGTCGGTTTCGTGTTGCTGGCGGCGTTGTCGGCGCCATTGGTCAGCAATCTGCTGGGACACGGCCCCATGGAGCAGTTCGAGGATACCGCGCTCGATGAAATGGGATTGCCCATTGGCCCTACGCTCGAATTTCCTCTCGGAGCCGATGGCAACGGCCGCGATGTCTTCGTCAGAACCCTCTATGGGGCGCAGGTCTCTTTGATCGTCGGCATCCCGGCGACAACGATCGCGATGATCATCGGTACGGCGGTCGGCCTCGTCAGCGGCTTTTTCGCAGGCCGAACGGATCGCATCATTTCGCAGAGCATCGACGTTGCCTTGTCCTTTCCCTTCATCGTGACGGCACTCAGCCTTCTGGCCCTTAATCGCGGCGGAACCGGACAGCCGATCGTCCCGCCAGTCGTCGTAGTCATCACCATCATTGCCCTGTTTTCCTGGGCCTATTTCGCACGCCTCACGCGCGGGCTCGTGCTGGAGTTGCGCACCAGCCCGATGGTGGAGGCCTCGCGCACCATCGGCGCGTCATGGGCGCGGATCATCTGGTTCGACATCCTGCCCAACATCCTGCCGACGGTCTTTGTCTACTGGGCCGTCCAACTACCCGCCAATATCGTGGCGGAGGCGACCCTTTCCTTCCTGGGCGTCGGCATCCAGGCGCCGATGCCGAGTTGGGGCAATATGATCGCTGAAGCGCAGCGGACCTCCCTTTATCAGGATCAGCCGTGGTTTCTGGCTGGCCCGGCACTTGCCCTGTTTCTGACGGTGGTCGGCTTCAACACCTTGAGCGCAGGCTTAAGGAACGTGCTCGATCCCCATCGCAGACGGACCTGAGACCATGACAAAACAGTTCTCCACCGTTGTCTTGCGCTCGATCTCGACGCTGGTCATCGTTCTTGTGCTCTCGTTCTTCATCACCCGGATCGCGTACCGCAATCCCGCTGCGATGCTTGCTCCGCGCAATGCGACGCAGGAGTCGATCGACGCCGTCGCGCGTGCGCTTCGCCTGGATGAACCCTGGTACCTGCAGCTATGGTATTACCTGTTCCGCGGTCCCGACATCCAGGGCGCGCCGATGGGATTGATGCACTGGCCGCCAGCTCTCGGGTTTTCCTTTCGCAAGCAGGCGCCCGTCACAGACCTTATTCTCGCAAAGGCACCGGTGACACTTTCGCTGGCGCTCGGCGCATTAGTGATCTGGATGGTGATCGCTGTCATTTCCGGAGTTGTCGCGGCGCGCTGGCAAGGCCGTCTCATCGACCATGTGCTCGCCTTCTTCGCCTATGTCGGTCTTTCGGTTCCCACTTTCCTAAGCGGCATCCTGATCTCCTATTTCTTCTTCTTCCAGTTCTCGAACCACGGCATTTCCTGGTTCCCGAGCAGCGGCTACGTTCCCTTGAGCGAAGACCCGCTGCAATGGGCGCGGCATCTGGCGCTCCCGTGGGCGACGCTGGCAATTGCCGAGATCGGGATTTTCCAGCGCATGGTCCGGGCCAGCATGCTCGACGTGCTGGGGCATGACTACATCCGCACGGCCCGCGCGAAGGGCGTCCCCGAGCGCCGGATCTATTTTTCCCATGCCCTGAAATCGGCCCTCAATCCCATACTGACACTGGGCGGGCTGGAACTTGCCACCATCATGGGTGGGGCGATCGTGACGGAAACGATCTTCGGGTTGGATGGGGTCGGCCGCATGGCGATTGCCGCTGCGCTGGAGGCCGATTTCCCGGTCGTCATCGGCACGACCATCTTTGCCGCCTCCGCCTTCATCATCACAACCCTTGCCGTCGATCTTGTCGCGCAGTGGCGTGATCCAGCCAATCGAAACTGAGCAATTCACACGATCCAATCATCCCTTTCTTGGGCCAGCAAACTCCAGGCTCCGACGCAACCGCGATCGCACAAACCCGGATTCACATATGCCCCACAACTGTTGACGTATCAGCATTCAGGAGAACAAAAATGACCACCGCCCCGACTTCGCTGACCTATCTGCGCCCTGCGACAGCGAAGGAAGAAGCTCTCGTGGAGCGCTTTCAGCCGGTTTTCGACCGGATTGCCGAGGGCAATGTCGAGCGCGAACGCAATCGCACATTCCCTTTCGAGCAGGTGCAGTGGCTGAAGGATGCCGATTTTTCTCTGGTGCGTGTACCCGAGGAGTTCGGCGGCTGGGGCGCTTCGCTTGAGCAGACCTACTACCTGCTGGCCCTACTGGCGGAGGCGGATGCGAACGTCGCTCACGTCTGGCGCAATCACCTCGCCTTTATAGAGGACCGTCTCAACGCGCGGCCGTCACCGACCAACGATCGCTGGTTCCAGCGCTTCCGGGACCGCGAGTTCATTGGCGGTGGCTGGACGGAAGCCAACAACGGAACCTATGCCAACATCAAGACGACGGTGACCCGGGAAGGCGACCTCTACAAAGTCACCGGTGCGAAGTTCTATGCCACCGGCAGCCTCTACGCAGATTGGCTCGACGTGATCGGCAAAGGCGAAGACGGCTCGCTCATCACCACCTTGGTAAGCCGTCACCAATCGGGCGTCGTCCTCACCGACGACTGGCCAGGATTTGGCCAGAGCACCACGGCAAGCGGCAGTGCGACGTATCAGGATGCGGTCGCACACGAAGGGGACGTCTTTCCGGCGAGCGAGCGTGTGGTCTACCAGGGGCATTTCTACCAGACGGCACTGCTGGCCGTGCTCACCGGCATCACGCGCGCGATCCTGCGTGACGGGATCAAGGCGCTCAAGGCGCGTGGGCGCAACTACCCGCAAGGTCTCAACCCGGTCCCGGCACTCGACCCACAATTGTTGCAGGTAATCGGTGAGGTGTCAGTGCGGGTCTTCTCGACAGAGGCCGCATTGCGCCGTGCCGCCAGCGCGCTCGATCTCATCGCTGCCGCCCATGCCGACGGCGACGTCGCTTTGCGCGACAAGCGCGCCATCGACGGCGAAGTGGCTGTGGCACAGGCACAGCTCGCAATCATTGACGGGGTGCTCCACGCGGCCACGCATGTTTTCGGTGCCCTCGGCGCGTCCGCGACGTCGGAGGAAACAGCGCTCGATCGCCATTGGCGCAATGCGCGCACGCTCGCGTCCCATAACCCGGTCGCCTACAAGGCTCGCATCCTCGGTGATTACCTGGTGAACGACAATTCGCCCGTGTCGAGCGTTGCCCGCCTTGGCCGCGGCGGCCAAGGCAACTGAGGAGACGCATGATGACGAAACCTTATCTTGCGCTTGGCCTTGCGGGACCGCATCTGGTGGAACTCACCACAAATCATCAGTTGCTGGAGCGCTGGGATGCCTTGCCGGTTGCGTTCAGCGTGCTGGGCATAGACCGCATCGATGGCAGCGCACCGGCGCCGGTCACGCTTTCGAGTAGCGCCGTCGGTGCGACGCTGGCCAGCGCCACGAAGCGTGGACGCTTCCTCATTGCCGCGTCGCCGCAGCGGGACCACCCCTATAACATCGCCCGCCGGGTTGCTTCGCTTGCCCACCTGTCAGGTGGTCGTAGTGGACTGCTGATCGGCGTGCGGGATGCCTACGCGCCAGAGGGTCCGAAGGATGCCCCAGCCTGGGGTGGAGCCGGGCTCGGCGGGGGCGCGCCCCTCAATGCACAGACGGCTTACGACACGGCGCGCGCGGTGCGCGCTCTTGAGCAGAGCTGGCCTTACGATTCCATCATCGGCGACCGTGAGACGGGCATTCTGGTGGAGTCGAACCGTATTTTACATGTGGATATCGAAAACAGCTTCTCCATCGCGGGGCCGTTGAACGCGCCCGCGCCGGAAACCGGCGCGTCAGTAATCGCGTGGTATGCCGAAACGGCGACGGACAGGCCGCCGACGAGTGATGACACGCCGATCGAACTCATCCTCGGTGCCGCGGGCTCTGTCCCCGTGGTCGCGTTGGGTAAGGAGCCGCCAGTCGGTCAGTTTGCAGGCATCGTGCTCCGCGCAGGCATCGAGCAATCGGTGAGCGAGTTGCTCGATGCCGCGGAACGTTGGCTTGCCGACGGCTTCGTTCCCTCTGCGCTCGGCGGGTCACTGCGCGCCACGCTAAACCTTTCTCTACCAGCGCCGCTGCCGTCCACGGCGCGGGCCGCTTTCCCCGTGCCGCAACCGCATGTCTCTTTGTAGACAACACCGGAGACATTCCCCGTGACAAACAAACGAACTGGCCACGTCCTCCTCGGAATCAACGCATTGGTGTTGGGATATCTTCCCGCCGCATGGAAGACACCGCACTTGAAAAAAGATGCATTCGTTGACCCGGAATATTGGGAAAATCTCGGCAAGACCGCGGAGCGCGGCACCCTTGATGCCATTTTCCTTGCGGATGGCCCGTTGCTGGGCGATCCGGCCTACGACGCCAATCCGATCCGGCTGGAGCCGACGGTAAACTGGGGCCATGTGGCAGCAGCAACCTCACGGGTGGGGCTGGTGGCCACGGCGTCATCAACCTTCAACGATCCTTTCGAGCTTGCCGAGCGCTTCCTCTCGTTCGATCATCAAACAGGTGGTCGCGCGGCGTGGAATGTCGTCACCACTCGCGGTGTTCCCGCAGCGCGCAATTTTGGCATGCCGGATATCCCCTTCCGTGACGACCGCTATGAGCGTGCGAACGAGTTTGTCGATGTCGTGCGGGCCTTATGGGCGTCGGCGGCCACGGGTCGCGACGTGCACTTCCATGGCGGGTTCTTCGATATCGATGGACGCTTGCGCGTACCGCCGTCCAAACAAGGCCACCCCGTCATCTTTCAGGCGGGTGGTTCGCCGCAGGGTCGTGAACTGGCGGGTCGTGCGGCTGAGGGCGTCTTCGCGGCCGAACTTACGAAAAATCAGGCAATCGAGCATTACCGCCTCGTGAAAGGTTTCGCACGGAGCAATGGTCGTTCACCTGACGACATCAAAATCCTTCCGGGCCTGTTGTTGAGCCTGGGCAGTACCGAGGAGGAAGCACGTCGCCGCAGCGACGAAATCCACGATGCCGGTCCGCCGTCATACTCGATCGGCTGGCTGTCCCAGGCGATCGGTTTCGACGCCTCGAAACTCGAGCTCGACGAACCGTTTCCCGAGGAGGTACTCGCGCCTATCGGCAACGCCCAGAGTTTCCTCGGCAGTATCGGCTTTCGGGAATCGATTATCACGCAGATCCGCAAGACGAACCCCACTGTGCGCAGCTACCTCAAGCAGACGCGGTATACCGGGTCGGGCCATGCCGGATTTGTCGGCACGCCTGAGCAACTCGCCGATCACATCGAGGATTGGTTCCATGCCGGAGCCATCGACGGTTTCAATTTGCAGCCGGATCGGCTGATAGACGGGCTTGATGTGATCGTCGATGAACTCGTGCCAATCCTGCGCGAACGCGGCCTCTACCGCCATCAGTACGAAACGGAGACACTACGTGAGCACTTCCAAGCGGCCTCACCCACACCTCCCTTCTAAGAGTTACGAATCCATGTAGATCAGTAGGTCCAAATCGGCATGCTCTCACGAAGAGGCGATGGCGGCTCTCGGCAGAGGGACAGCATCGGCTCTCGCGATGGTAAGTTGACAATAGTTCAGATCGTAGTGTTGCTGCGGGATCACCTTTGGGGATTTCGGTCAACCAAGGCGCAAATGGATCAGACGCGATCCAGGAACTCGATCACGCGGACGGTAAGTAATGCGGTCGCATCTGCGTCGAAGGACGGTAGCGAACTATCGGCGAAATAGTGCTGATCGCCCGGGTACAGGAAAAGCTCCGCGTTCTCGACCTTGTCCACTATCTCGCGGGCGGCCTCGATGTCGCCCTCGGCGACGAAAAACGGGTCGTTGTCCATGCCGTGAATTTGGACTGACACGCCGTCCGGCCAGCGTCCAAAGGACCACTCGCCGCTGATAGGGAGGCAGGAGTAAAAGAGCAGCGCTCCGCGAGCTCCGGGCCGTGTCTGTGCAAGCTTCTGCGCCGGCAACACACCGAACGAGAACCCAGCGTAGACGAGATTGGGGGGCAATTCGTCGGCGACGTGGACGCCACGCTCCCTCATTTCGTCGAATCCGATCTCCCCTATGTAGGCCAGACCCTCATTGATACTTTGGAATATACGTCCGTCGAATAGGTCCGGAGTGTGCACGATATGACCGCTGGCCCGCAAGTCATCGGCGAACCCGCGCACACCCTCAGTCAACCCCTGAGCGTGGTGAAAAAGCAAGACCTCAGTCATCCAGGCCTCCGGGTAGGGTGCGGTGTTGGACGTACGATGTCAGCTTTCTGACCGTATGAGCAGCCGAATGTGGTCCGCCACGGCGGGATCAATCGGATTATAGATCACCAAATTGAGGTCGGGTCTGCCATCCACTGCGAAGCCGGAATACTCGAGTTCGACATCGCCGAGGATAGGATGCTTCAACCGTTTTGTTCCCTCACCATGCGCGATGACTTCGTTCTCGCGCCAAAGGGCTTGGAATTCCGGACTGGTCGCACAGAGTTCTTCAACGAGATCAGCGATCTCCGAAGTCGCTCCCGCACGCGCGGCATCGGCACGAAAGGCTCCAACAACAAATCGCGCCATCGCTTCCCAGTCATGCTGATGCATTCGGACCGCCGGGTTAAGGAACAGAAGCCGCAGAATATTGCGGTCGCCGACCGCGAGACGATCATAGTCCGTCATGACGACAGTGGCTGCCCGGTTCCAGGCAACGATATCCCAGGCGGCAGTCCGCACCAAGGCTGGGCTCACTTCCAACGTATCCAAGAGCCGCTGAAGACGTGGGCTGATGCCTTCGACAGAGCGAAACCGAACTTCTGGTGGTCGACCAAGGCCGAGCATGAACAGGTGTTCTCGCTCCGGTTCTGTCAGCATTAATCCGTTTGCGATACGGTTAAGAACGTCCGCAGACGGGGCGCCGCCACGCCCTTGTTCCAGCCAAGTGTACCAGGTCGGGCTGATGTTCGCGCGCTGTGCAACCTCCTCGCGTCGGAGGCCAGGCGTTCGTCTCCGGCCGGAGAGGCCGAAGGTCGCCGGGTCAAGTCGGGAGCGGCGATCCCTGAGAAATGCCCCCAGTTGGTTGGTTTCGACCATGAGTATCCAGTTGATAATTATCATAGGATAAGATCACTACTTTACCAGCATGATACTATCGCAATGATGGAAGCTCTTCAACAAGGAGATATCCTATGCGTATTTTTGTGACTGGTGCGACCGGCTTCATTGGATCGGCTGTCATTTCCGAACTCCTCAAGGCAGGTCATCAGGTCATCGGGATGGCCCGCTCTGACGCGGCTGCCCGCACGCTCGAAGCGGCAGGAGCCGAAGTTAATCGCGGGACGCTTGAAGAGCCAGATAGTGTCCGAACCGTAGCAGAAAACGCTGACGCGGTAATCCATACCGCTTTCGACCACAATTTTTCGCGTTTCGTGGAAAACTGCGAAAAGGACCGTCGTGTGATCGGGGCGATGGGGGAGGCGCTTAAGGGATCGAACCGCCCGCTGGTTATCACTTCGGGAACGGGGCTTGGAAACGCCAAACTCGGCCAACCTGCCTTGGAGGACGTTACCAATTTTGATCATCCGAATCCGCGTGTTGCGTCCGAGCAGGCTGGGAACGAACTGCTTGACGCCGGCGTGAATGTTTCGGTCATGCGTCTTCCCCAGGTCCACAATACGGTCAAGCAGGGGCTGATCTCGCCGCTGATCGACATCGCGCGGGCAAAAGGCATATCCGCATACGTGGACGATGGGAGCAATCGCTTTCCCGCCGGACATCTTAACGATGTGGCTCTGCTCTACAGACTGGCTATGGAACGCGGCGAGCCTGGTGCGCGTTATAATGCGGTCGGCGAGGAAGGTGTGACATCCCGCGAGATTGCAGGGGCGGTCGGACGCGGCCTGAAAATGCCGGTGGCCTCCATCTCTCGCCAACAGGCCGCCGACCATTTCGGTTGGATGTCTATGTTCGCTGGTCTGGATTTTCCGGCGTCCAGCGCGAAAACCCGTCGAATTTTGGCATGGAACCCTACTGGCCCAGGGCTCATCGCCGATCTCGATGACATGGACTACCGAAAGCTGGCGGCCTGATTTTTATGGCCGGGCCATATCGGCCTCAAGGACCACCCCGTCCACGTGCCAGAGTTTGTCAGGGAAAAGTGGGAACCGGTTTTCCCGAAAAGACATACGGAAACAAAAGAAACTAGAGGCAAACCAAGAACCTCTAGCACGTGGCCAGCGACAATCCGGCTGGAGATTGATCCAGGCTCCTCACCAAGGGGAAACCGCCACGCGTTCCTGAAAAGGCGGTGGCTGTTGTCGGCGCAATTCTATCGGCTAGACGCGGAAGTTAGTTTGCCCTCTCCGAACCTCATTAGACCAACCTGCGGGGCGCTCCTTTTTCGTAGGTCCCTTATCAATCAAAATGCTTCCGTTCACCCCTGTCGTTCTTGTCCCTTTAAATGCCGCATTGCCAAAAGGCCGGAGGTCATCGCCCGGCGTCCGCGACCGGCCGTGGAGGCGTACAGTTGGTTCAGAAGGCGAACGACGTTTTTAGCCTTTTCCCACGGGGCCAACTTTCGGCCAGGATTCCTGGCGCGCACGAGCGGCATAGAAGTTTCGACCATGCCGTCCCCGAAACGATCGGGCGGTGGTAAATAGATTTTGCCTTGGTCGAGAGAGAGGATGGTCAAGGGTGTAAGCATCGCGAAATCTCCTTACGGTCCGCGCTGATCTGCGCTGTAAGGAGTACTCTCGGGAAACAAGCGATTTATGTCCTCAAACAAGGCATTAAAAGTTCCAAAATGTCCCAAAACAACGAGCGACCCGTCAGTCTTCGGGAAGACCGGCCAGCTGTAAGCCCTCGACGATGGCCGCGAGGCGGCTCGGGTCCTTGGCGGGCTGGCCGGACTTAATGCTGGCGATTGTAACGTCCGGGGCTATTCTTACCAGTTCGCCAAGGTAGTGATGAGCCTCTGCCATGCGTCCAAGATGCGCGTTTGCGGCAGTCAGCATCCAATATATCGGATCGAAGTTCGGATTGATGGCGAGGGCCCGGGTGGCGCACGTCAACGCCTCCTCATAGTTGCCGAGTATTATCTGCGCGTGCGCCATTCCGCATTGCGATATGTGCGCCAGGAGATCGCGCGGCGAGAGCCTGCTCGCACGTTGGAACAAGGCCAATGCGCTCGCCACCTCTCCACAATGAAGGGTCGCCACACCCGCCGACGTAACGACCAGCATGTTGTTAGGATTGGAGTCCAGTGCTGCGGAGAGCACCGCCATTCCCCAATCATATTCCCTTGCCACCTGCACGAGTGCCATCGCGCAATGTGCCATCACCGTAGGATCGCCGGCCGCCTTCTCCAGCCCGCGCCGGGCCAATTCGAAACACTTTTCCCGGTCATTGGCCCCGATCGCCGGCCACCCCATAGTAACGCGGTGTTCCAGCGCCCAAGCGGCATGGGCGAGCAGGTGTGCATTGTCGGGTTCGAGCGCAAGAGCCTCGGTCAGCATCGCGTATGCCAGTGCATTCTCACTCACCGTTTCCGCCAGGATTTTGGAAAGGGCGCGCAGGTACGCATCGTAGGCTGCCATGCTTCCTGGCCGCTCCCTGCGGGAGCGCTCGATTTCCGCCATCCTGATATGCGGCTCGACAACCGTTGCGACTTTCTCGGTAATCCGATCCTGGAAGTTGAACACGTCATCGAGGGTACCGTCGAATTTCTTTGCCCACAGGTGAGCGCCGCTGCCACCGTCGATGAGTTGTGCCGCTATCCTGAGTTGGTTCCCCGACCGCCTGACGCTGCCTTCGAGCACGTACCGGACGCCGAGTTCCTTCGCCACTTGCCGCACGTCGCGGTTTTGCTCCCTGTAAACGAAAGCGGAGTTGCGGGCGATAACCGAAAAATCCTTGAAGCGGCTGAGCGCCGTGATGATATCGTCCACGATACCATCCGCGAAGTAATCCTGGTCCACATCACCGCTAAGATTAGCAAAGGGAAGAACGGCCAGCACAGGGAACTGGCTGTCGGACTCATTTGACGCAGAGGACGCGCGGATCAGGCGATAGCCCATCCTCGGCACCGTCGCGATCCATTCCTGCCCTTCCGGTGCCGGGCCCAGCGCCTTGCGCAGGGCCGCAATCTGCACGGTCAGATTGCCTTCCTCGACGACCAAACCGGGCCATCCCCGTTCCATCAGGTCCAACTTGGAGACAATCCCTCCTCCGGCGTCGAGGAGCGCTTTGAGAAGAGCCAGGCTACGACCACCCAGTGCAACGGGCTTACCGTTCCGCCGCAACACGCCGGAAGCGGAATCGAGAACAAACGAACCAAAAGTTTGCCGCGACTGCATCATGCGAACAATGTATCGCGCGGCAGAACTCATGGAAACCAGCAATCCTCCGTCAGATTGCGGGCGGATTACCCAGATGCCGAAAACAAAACCGCTCCGATGGAAACCAATGGAGCGGTTGGACGGAATTCCGCAGCGTCTGAAAATACCTTCAGAGAGGCAGGCCGACGTAGTTTTCCGCGAGCACGGTCTCGGCTGCCCGCGAATGGGTGAGATAGTCGAGTTCGGCTTCCTGAATCTTCTGGTCGAAATCGCTGGCATCGGGAAAACGATGAAGCATGGTCGTCATCCACCAGGAGAAACGCACAGCCTTCCAGACGCGGACGAGCGCCCGGCCGGAATAGGCCTCGATGCCGGCCACGGACTTTTCCTGATAGTGTTCGCGCAGACCGGAATAGAGGTAGTGAACGTCGCTTGCCGCAAGATTGAGGCCTTTGGCGCCGGTCGGTGGGACAATGTGGGCCGCATCGCCGACAAGGAAAAGCCGGCCGAAGCGCATCG
The DNA here is from genome assembly GCF_030814475.1 of Pararhizobium capsulatum DSM 1112. Taxonomy (NCBI): domain Bacteria; kingdom Pseudomonadati; phylum Pseudomonadota; class Alphaproteobacteria; order Hyphomicrobiales; family Rhizobiaceae; genus Pararhizobium; species Pararhizobium capsulatum. The sequence goes on from NZ_JAUSVF010000002.1 coordinate 398,923, forward strand.
GCTCGGCGACGAAGGAACGCAATGGCGCGACAGACTTCTCAAAGGAAGGCCCGGTTACCAGCGCTTCGGCATGATGGACGGGCAGGCGGCGCCGCAGTTCGTCCCAGAACCGGTCGTCACTCCAACGCTCGACATTTTCGTCAAGCGGGCATTGCAGGTAATAGCGGCTGCGTGTCGGCGAGCGCATAGAACAGAGCGCGAAGCCGCGCGGATGGTTGGCATAGACCAGTTCGTGATCGAGCGGCGGCACGTCGGCGAGCAGGCCCAGCCAGCCAAAGGGATAGACGCGTTCGAAATTGCGGATCGATCCTTCAGGCACCGATTTTCGTGAGATGCCATGGAACCCGTCGCATCCGGCGATGAAATCGCAGTCGATCCGCTGGCTCACACCATCGCGCTCGTAGGTGACATGAGGGAAGGTGCCGTCGAAATCATGCGGGCGGACATTGGCGGCATCGTAAATGGTGACGCAGCCAGCGGCTTCCCGCTCCGCCATCAGATCGCGGGTCAACTCGGTCTGGCCATAGCATCACGCCCTTGCCGGTGAGACCTTTGAGATCGATGCGATGGTCGCGACCGTCGAAGGCCAGCGAAAATCCGTTATGCGGCAGCCCCTCGGCGCGCATACGTTGGCCAGCGCCTGCCGCTTCAAGCAAGGCAACCGTCCCCGCCTCCAGAACGCCGGCGCGGACGCGGCCGAGGATATACTCCTTGGAAACACGATCGACGATGACATTGTCAATGCCGGCTCTCGCCAGCAATTGCCCCAAGAGCAAACCAGACGGACCTGAGCCGATGATACAGACTTGAGTGCGCACATTCTCCTCCCGAGGTGCAGGATATGGGCAAGTGTGCGCTTCGGGACGTTGCATCGCCATGGACAAATCCGGCAACGAATTGCACAATTTGAACATGCCAAATAATCTCCATCCAGTGCCGGCCATTCCAACCTACGACCTATACGGCGAGGAAATCCGCCCATCCTCCGAGTTTTGGTTGCATTGCGAAACGATACCGTCGCGCAGTAGCCTGCACCGCTGGGAAATTTCCGAGCACCGGCATCGCAGCTTCTTTCAAATCCTGTACATTGCCGCAGGTTCCGGCGACGCCGTTTTCGGCGGAAAGGCGTATGCACTTTCCCCCGGAACCATCGTCACCGTGCCTCCGGATGCCCGCCATGGGTTTCGCTTTTCGTCCGATATCGATGGTTTCGTCTTCACGATCCTCGTCTCACATCTGCAGATGGGGCCTTCCGGCCGAAACACCTTCGCGGCCTGGCTTTCTGAGCCGAGGGTGACGGCGCTTACCGAGAGCGTCGATGGCAGCTACATCGAAGAAACCTTGCGCCGACTTGCAGACGCTGCCAGCCAGAGACATGCGCCGGCCGAGCTTTGTGCCGCCTATCTGACCACTGTCCTGCGGCTTGCCGCCGGCATGCACGCAGATAATGGCAACCAGTCGTGCGCCGGAGAGAACGAACGCCGCATGGAGCGGCTGGCCGAGCTTATCCACCAGCATTTTCGGGATCATAAGCCGGCTTCCTTCTATGCGGCCGCTATCGGCCTCTCGCCTACCCACCTCAATCGTATCGTCAAGGCTGCGACCGGGCGCAGCACCCATATGCTGATTGAAGAGAAGCTGCTGCAGGAAGCAAAACGCGAACTTCTCTTCACCCGGCTTCCGGTGCAGGCGATCGGCTATCGGCTCGGGTTTTCGGACCCGGCCTATTTCTCCCGTTTCTTCCTGCAGCATGCAGGAATGCCGCCGCTGCAGTGGCGGCGTACCAATGCGGTTGCGACTTGAGCGGCCGGGTAACACTATCCGGCAGCGCGCATCTTGCCAGCGACGACCAAGGCGCGATATGCCTTTCCGGTAGCAATCTATCCGACTGATTTGCTTCGCGTTTATTGGAGAGCGGAATGAAAACGGCACTTGCAGACGTCAACACACCGGCGGTGCTGGTGGATCTCGGCTTGACGCGAAGAAACATCGACCGTTTCCAGGCCTATGCCGACAAACACGGCCTGAAAGTGCGCCCGCATATCAAGACGCACAAGCTGCCGGCGATTGCGGAAATGCAGCTCGACGCCGGCGCCATCGGCATCACCTGCCAGAAGGTTTCCGAGGCCGAAGCGATGATTGCGGGTAGCGACCGGATCAAGGATGTGCTGATTACCTACAATATCCTCGGCAACGAAAAGCTCGCGCATCTGGCGGCGTTGGCGAAGAAGGTGACACTCAGTGTCGTTGCCGACAGCGCCAAGGTCATCGACGGCCTATCCGCCGCCTTTGCCGAAGAAGACAAGCCACTTACCGTACTGGTGGAATGCAACACCGGCGCCGATCGCTGTGGCGTCGCCACGCCGGAGGCCGCAGCCGAGCTTGCAAAGCGGATTGCCGCGGCACCAGGCCTCATCTTTGGCGGCCTCATGACCTTTCCGCCGACAGGCGGCGCCCGCGCCGTCCAATCCTTCATGAGCCGCGCGAAAGTTTTCCTCGAAGCGGCCGGCATCGATGTGCCCGTCATAACGTCGGGCGGCACGCCATCGATGATGAAAGCGGCCCTCGCCCCCATCGCCACCGAATATCGACCCGGCACTTATGTCTATAACGACCGCTCCCTTGTCGCCCGGGGCGCCTGCGCGTGGGAGGACTGCGCGCTCACGGTTCTCGCAACTGTGGTTTCGGTTCCGGCGGCCAACCGGGCGATTATCGATGCCGGTTCCAAGACGCTGACATCAGACCTTTTCGGCCAGACCGGCTTTGGCCATGTGCTGGGCCGCCCGGATATCGCCATCGATCAACTGTCGGAAGAGCATGGACGGCTGGTCACCACCGGGCCGATCGCTCTTTCCGTCGGTGATCGTGTGCGGGTCGTGCCCAACCATGCCTGCGTGGTGACCAACATGGTCGATGCCGTGCATATCGTCGAGGGCGACACCGTGACCGACATCTGGCCGGTCGCTGCGCGCGGCAAGATCACGTGAGGGGTTCGTCTCTCTTTCCACCAGGGACCAGTTGATATTCAAGGTCCCACAACCCGGAAAGTAATGTCGATATTCCCGCGGGTTAGGGGCTTGCACACGGTCTCTTTTCGCGGAAATCTCAAGTATCTCTCCGCTGATTCTTTTGGCGTCGTCGTCTCGGTGCGCGGTTTTCGGTGACACGGCTGTCTTCCTCCCTTCGGCTCCGGTGTTGAATCGAGGTCGACACCTGCCGAAATGAGCGGATGAGAAACCCGCTCAAGTTATCCCCTCGTGACCGGCAAACGCGAAGAACGCAGAGGCCTTGCCCATCTGGATCATTTCTGTCCTTCATTGATGAAACGTTGTGGGGAGAAACCGGATGTCCGAGCCTGACCCGGAGGAGAAGATCGACGCGACTTTCCGCAACGGCTCGCTGACGGCGGCGGGGATCATTCTCGGCTTCTCGCTGAATTTCATCGCTCGCTGGGTTTCTAATCCCAACGACTGGAGTCGCATAGACATCGCGCCGATGTTGTTTCTAACCTTCGGAATCGCGATCCAGGTGAAAGTGTTCGCTGACCTGCTAGCGCGAGATTCCTTGATAGCGAAAAAGTACGACCGCTCGCGGCGACTGTTTCTGATCGGCCTCGGTATCGTGGCGGTAGGGATGGGGATCGCGTTGCTAAACGACATTCTGGGGCTGGGGTCGATGCAGATGTTGGGATAGGCGCCGGAAAGGCCGCGCGCTCAATTTCTATGCACGCCGTATCCTTGACTTCAAATTAGGCACCAACTAACAATTTTCACCAGTTGGTAAAAACTGGGGAACAGATCAAATGACCAGCAAGCTTATCATGTCTCGACGCGGCGTTCTTGCGTCGGGTCTCGCACTTAGTGCATCCGCATTCATTCCCTCTGTCCGCGCCGCCACACCGATCAAGGTCGCTGGCATCCATGGTTCTCCGGTAGAGAACGCCTGGAATTCGGTGCTGCATAAGGCACTCCAGGATGCAGCAGCAGAGGGGACAATCGAATATGTCTTCTCCGAGGGAGTGTCAGGAACAGACTATCCCCGTGCTATGCGCGAATATTCGGAACAGGGCGCCAAACTGATTATCGGGGAGACGTTCCCCGTCGAGAAGCAGGCCCGCGAAGTGGCGGCTGACTATCCGGAAACCGCTTTCGTCATGGGCTCAAGCGGGAAGGAATCAGGCGACAATTTCGGGGTGTTCGGCACCTGGAACTTTGATGGCGCCTACCTCGCCGGCATGTTGGCCGGCAAGATGACCAAAAGCAACATTGTCGGCTCCGTCGGCGCCATGCCGATCCCTGAGGTCAACATGCTGATCAATGCCTTTGCGGAGGGCGTGAAGGCGGTGAACCCGGACGCCAAGCATCTGGTGACCTTCATCGGCACCTTCTTCGATCCGCCTAAAGCGCGCGAGGCAGGCCTTGCCCAGATCGATGCCGGCGCCGACATCCTGTTCGGCGAACGTATCGGCACGGCAGATGCCGCCAAGGAGCGCGGCATCAAGTCGGTTGGCTCGCTCATCGACTATACGCCGCGCTATCCCGACACGGTCTTCGCCAACGCACTCTGGAATTTCCGCCCGATCCTCAACGCCGCGATCGCTGATATTGCTGCTGGAAAACCGACAGGCCGCGATTACACGAGCTACGGCCTGATGAAGGAGGGCGGCAGCGACATCGTGTTCGTCAAAGGCGTGGCGCCGGCGGAAGCCGAGGCTGCTATGGAAGCCAAGCGTGCCGAGATCAAAGCCGGCACGTTCGAGGTGCCGAGGGTCATGGACGAACCGAAGTAATAGGGTTCTGCAAATGCGGGATGACGCAACGTCATTGGCTGAGGCGATCCGCGGGGGTCGCCTCAGTGCATTGGAGGCCATGCGGGTTGCGATTGATCGGGCGGAGCAACAGTCCGACCTCGGAGCTATCGTTTATCTGGATCGGGATCTTGGACTGTATGCAGCCCAGTCCATGGACGAAAGACTGCGCGATGGATCTGCAACGGGCTCGTCCTTCGCCGGCGTGCCCAGCCTGGCCAAGGATCTTGGCGGACCTTTTTTCGGGCTTCCGGTCACGGCGTGCTCAGGCATGATAGACAGGAGTTCGGTGGAACCGGACTCCGATCTTGCCGCGCGACTTCGCACCTCCGGCCTCTGCTTCTTCGGCCTTACCACGGTGCCGGAAATGGGTCTGTCTCTCGCCAGTGAGCCGGCAGTCGGACCACTCAGCCGCAACCCGCTGGAACCGTCGCTGACGCCCGGCGGGTCCTCGGGTGGTGCTGCAGCTGCCGTCGCCGCAGGCATTGTCGCTATAGCCCATGCCACCGATGCAGGAGGATCGATCCGGGTTCCCGCGGCCTGCTGCGGCCTTGTGGGTCTGAAGGCGAGCCGCGGGGTGATACCGGCTGGCCCGAGCTTTGGTAATCATCTCGGTGGAATCGCCAGCGAGCTTGCAGTCTGCCGCTCTGTAAGGGACCTCACTACGATTTTCCGAGTTGCCGTTGGCGCCTCGCGTGGCCCTTTCGCAGATCCCCATTTGTCCCAGGCCAGTGCCGGTCCGCTGCGAATTGGCCTCGTCACAGATTCTGGCAACGATTTCTCACTGGATTCCGACCGGGCCGCAACGATCGAGGCTGCAGCGCGTTCCCTGGAAGCCGACGGGCACGCGATTATCCAGATCTCGTGGAACACATTAGAAAACGCCGTCGCGGCTAGCGGTCGGGCATTCGCTGACATCATTGCCGTCAATCTCGCGAATTACGTCGATGGGGCGCACCTGAATGCCCAAAAAGCTGAACGCCTTACCCAAGCCTTTATCCGCAAAGGTCAGGCGCTGACTGGCCAATCCCTCTGGGCGTCGTTGGATGCCGGCATTCATACCAGCAGGGCTCTTTGGGACATCTTCGAGGAGGTCGATTGTCTGTTGACGCCCATGTTGTCGAGTGCCCCGCTGCCACTCGGGTCCTTCTCGTTTGACCATGATGATACGGAGCTGCATATCCATCGTATGACAGCTTTCGCCCCGCTTGCGTCACTGGCGAACATCACGGGCTTTCCGGCAATCACTCTACCGTTTGGCGCGGATGCGACGGGCTTGCCGCTACCCGTCCAGCTTTTGGCTCCCATGGGACATGACTTGCTTCTGCTGGCACTTGCCGCGTCGCTGGAGCAGGAGGGTCGCTGGCAGCACCGCTTCCCCGTTGCAGGATTGCACGCATGAACAAGCCCGTTCTTGAAATCATTGGCGTTAGCAAACGGTTCGGCACGACACTGGCCAATGATGACATCTCGTTGTCCCTGGCCAAAGGCGAGATCGTAGCACTGCTCGGTGAAAACGGTGCCGGCAAGACCACACTGATGAACATTCTCTTCGGCCACTACGTGCCAGACAGCGGCCGCGTCCTGATCGACGGTGAGGAACTGCCGCAAGGCAAGCCCCGCGCAGCAATCCGTGCCGGTATCGGCATGGTTCACCAGCATTTTGCACTGGCGCCAAACCTCACGGTGATCGAGAACGTCACAACCGGGACGGAAAGCCTGTGGTCGCTTCGATCGCGCCGTGCCGAGGAGCGGATCAAGCTGCTTGCCATCTCCCAGCGCTTCGGCCTGAAGATTGATCCGGATGCAAGACTTGGCGATCTCTCCGTTGGAGAGCAGCAGCGGGTGGAAATCCTGAAGGCACTCTATAACGAGGCGCGAATTCTCGTTCTCGACGAACCGACCGCAGTCCTGACACAGCTCGAGGCCGAGCGACTTTTTGCGACGCTGAAGGATATGGCAGCCCAAGGCCTGTCGTTGATTTTCATTTCCCACAAGCTGGACGAGGTCATGTCAGCTTCAGACCGCGTGGTGGTTCTTCGCGGAGGCCGCCACGTGGCGGAGCGCAGAGCGTCCGAGACCAGTAAGTCCGAACTCGCCGAACTCATGGTCGGTCGCACTGTAACTCGACCTGTCCGGGAGCCATCGTCTCCCGGCGAACTGGTCCTGGAAGCGGCTGCCGTTACCGTGCGGTCCGCCGGTGTCGATAGGCTCAAGGCAATTGATTTTCAACTTCGTTCCGGGGAGGTGCTGGGCATTATCGGCGTTTCTGGCAATGGACAGGCGGAATTGGCGCAATTGCTGTCGGGGACAACCTCGAAGACCAGCGGCGACCTGTTGCTGTTCGGCACAGCGGTCGCCTCCCTTTCGGTCGCCGACGTCGTCTCGGCCGGTGTCGGCCGCATTCCTGACGATCGCAACAAGGAAGGCGCCATTGGCGAAATGGCGATCTGGGAAAACGTTATCCTGGAAAGGCTCGCTTCCTTCTCACGCCGCGGGCTGGTGGATCGCAAGCGCGCCGTTGCGTTCACGCAAAAGATTATCGATCAGTTCGACGTGCGTGGTGGAACGCCGACAACCCGTATTCGCCTGCTATCCGGCGGAAACATGCAGAAGCTTATTCTGGGACGCAACCTGATAGACCGGCCGCGCATTCTGCTTGCGGCGCAACCGGCGAGAGGATTGGACGAGGGGGCAGTCGCTGCCGTGCACGAGCGGCTTCTCGATGCGAGACGGCAGGGAACAGCCGTGCTGCTGATCTCGGAAGATCTGGACGAGGTGATGGCGCTCGCCGATCGCATCCAGGCCATCGTCGGCGGCAGGCTTTCGCCGCCGATTGCCGCCGAGGAGGCATCCTCGCGCAAACTCGGACTGATGATGGCCGGTGAATGGGAAAAGGAGGTGGCGCATGCGGTTTGAACGGCGTGAACACCGTCCGGTCGCGCTCGTCATCGCGACCCCGCTCATCGCAATCGCTGCGGCCCTTGCGATTGCAGGCGTCCTGATCGCAATTGCCGGCGCGCCGGTCTTTGAGGCTTATTGGCGTATTTTGCTGGGCGCATTCGGCTCCCGCCTCTCGGCAACCGAAACGCTGACCCGTGCAACACCTTTGATCCTCACTGGACTTGCAGCGGCCGTCGCCTTCCGCGCCCGGCTTTGGAATATCGGTGGGGAGGGGCAATTTTATCTCGGCGCTATCACCGCCGCTTGGGCAGGTTCGCATCTTTTTGGCACATGGCCTTCGATCGTGCAGATTCCGTTGCTGCTCGTCTTCGGCGCCGTCGCCGGCATGATCCTGCTGCTCGTGCCGCTCTGGCTGAGACTACGCTTTTCGGTGGATGAGGTCGTGACGACCCTGCTCCTCAATTTCGTCGCCGTGCTCTTTGTGTCGATGTTGATCGACACAGTTCTGAAGGATCCGCTGGCCTTCGGCTGGCCCCAGTCGCAATCGATATCCGAAGCTGGGATGCTGCCGAAGCTTCTCGCCCGATCTAGGCTTCATTTCGGCCTGGTGATCGCCATCCTGCTTGCACTCGTCCTCGCGTTCGTCCAGTCGCGTACGGCCTTCGGCATGCAGTCGCGTGCAGCCGGGCTCAACCCGCAGGGAGCCGCCTTTGCCGGTGTGCCGCTGGGCAAAACCCTGGTGGCTGTCGCCTGCATCTCCGGCGGACTTGCAGGGCTCGCCGGTGCAGTCGAAGTCATGGGTGTCCAAGGCTACGTCACGACCAACCTCTCGCCGGGTTACGGTTATTCAGGCATCGTCGTTGCCATGCTGGCCAATCTCAACCCGCTCGGAGTGGTGCTGGCAGGGCTATTTACGGCAACCATGTTCGTCGGCGCCGACGGCATGAGCCGAAGCCTCGGAATTCCAAGCTACATCGCCGATGTCATCGTGGCCCTTTCCCTTCTGTCCATGCTGGTCGCCGTATTCTTCACCCAATACAGGATCCGTCGATGAGCGCCGTTTTCGATATCATCGCATCTGCCGGGCTTTGGGCCGCAGTGTTTAGGATCGCAACGCCGCTGATCTTCGGTACGCTCGGCGCCCTGTTGTGCGAACGGGCAGGCGTGCTGAACCTCGGCATCGAAGGCATCATGACCTTCGGCGCGATGATCGGCTGGCTTGCCGTTTATAATGGGGCGGACCTTTGGACGGGTTTCCTGTTAGCAGCTCTGGGCGGCGGCGTCTTCGGACTGCTGCATGCCGGGCTGACCGTCACACTCGGACTGTCGCAACATGTTGCTGGGCTTGGCGTGACATTGTTTGCAGGAAGCTTCAGCTATTTCGTCTTCCGTCTGGCGGTGCCGGTCGCAGGAACACCGCCCACAATCACGCCGTTCCAACCGATTGCAATCCCGGGTCTGAGCGATCTCCCGTTCTTGGGCCCCGCATTCTTTGCCCAGACTCCTCCAACCTATCTGGCGATTCTGCTTGCGCTCGTGCTTGCCTACATCATTTTCCGGACTCCCCTTGGCCTTGCAATCCGCATGACAGGCGAGAATCCGCATGCGGCCGAAGCGCAAGGCATCAATCCGATGGTTGTGCGCTACGGCGCTGTTATCGCGGGCAGCGCCCTGATGGGAATGGCCGGTGCCTTCCTCACCCTGTCGGCATTCAACAGTTTCTTCCCGACCATGGTGCAGGGGCGTGGATGGATCTGCATCGCGCTCGTCGTGTTTGCCTCCTGGCGACCGGAACGCGCACTTTTAGGTGCCTTGCTCTTCGCCTTCTTTGATGGCTTCCAACTGCGCCTCCAGACGGCGCTGGGCGGGGCGGTGCCTTATCAGCTCTTTTTGATGATACCCTACATCCTGTCGATCGCGGCGCTGGCCATCATGGCGCGGCGTGCGCGCGTGCCGCAGGCCCTGATGCAACCCTATCGGCGCGGCGAGCGCTGAACGGAGGAACCCGAGCATGTTCGACCTGATCATCCGAAACGCCAACCTGCCTGACGGCCGCCAAGGCTTGGATATTGGACTCGCCGGCGGCAAGATCACCGCTATCGAGAAGCATCTCGATGCATCGGCGAAAGAGGAGATCGATGCGACCGGAAGGCTGGCCAGCCCGCCCTTGTGCGATCCGCATTTCCATATGGACGCGACGCTTTCGCTCGGACTGCCGCGCATGAACGTATCCGGCACCCTGCTGGAGGGCATAGCGCTTTGGGGCGAGCTGCGTCCGCTGCTCACCAAGGAAGCACTTGTGGAACGGGCGCTCCGCTATTGCGACCTCGCCGTCAGTCAAGGCCTGCTGTTCATCCGTAGTCATATCGACACCTCCGATCCGAGGTTGGTTACGGCGGAAGCGCTGATCGAGGTTCGCGAGCGGGTGGCGCCCTATATCACCCTGCAGCTCGTTGCCTTCCCACAGGATGGCTATTACCGCGCGGCTGACGGCGAAAAATCGCTGGAACGCGCGCTCGACATGGGCCTCGACATCGTCGGCGGCATCCCGCATTTTGAACGGACGATGGATGATGGACGCCGCTCGCTGGAAGCCCTCTGCCGCATTGCTGCGGAGCGGGGGCTTCCGGTCGACATCCATTGCGACGAGAGCGACGACCCGATGTCGCGCCATATCGAGACGCTGGCAGCCGAGACCGTACGCCATGGCCTGCAGGGACGGGTGGCGGGATCGCACCTGACATCCATGCATTCGATGGACAACTATTATGTCTCGAAGCTCATTCCGCTGATGGCGGAGGCCGAAATCAACGTGATCCCCAATCCGCTGATCAACATCATGCTGCAGGGGCGCCATGATACCTATCCCAAGCGCCGGGGCATGACCCGCGTGCGTGAGTTGATGGATGCCGGGCTCAACGTCTCCTTCGGCCAGGACTGCACGATGGACCCCTGGTATTCGATGGGCTCCGCCGACATGCTGGAAGTCGGCCACATGGCCATCCATGTGGCGCAGATGGGAGGAATCGAGGACAAGAAGAAGATCTTCGATGCGCTGACGATGAACTCTGCGAAAACCATGGGACTCGAAGGCTACGGACTGGAGGTCGGTTGCAACGCCGATCTCATCGTGTTGCAGGCTGCCGATGTGGTCGAGGCACTCCGTCTCAAGCCCACCCGGCTTCTGGTCGTGAAGGGTGGCAAAGTCATTTCTCGGAGCGCACCCCGTATCGGCGAGCTTTTCCTCGAGGGCAGACCAAAGAACATCGATCCCGGTCTGGATTACGTGCCGACTGCACGCTGAGTTCGTGTTCCTCGGAGTCGGATGCAGGAGTATCCGCACTCCCGCCGCAAGGGCATATATAGAGATATCAAACTACCCGGATGCTCTTCAGCCCGCCAGCCTTCCGTCGTAGTGTACGCCGTTAGCTCGGCCCTTTCGGCGCAACCCAGATCACCAACGGTTTTCGGCGCTAGCAGCAGCAAGCCGGTGTCTTTAAAGCGACGGCCAGTTCGGCCGGTGGAGCACCTTCCGACCATGTAGGAATGCCATCTGATATGGAAATGCCGGATTGCGTTCGCTTGGTCCAGATTTGAGCGCCTGTTTTTAAGCGTAGAAATTTGACCCCGGCACGGCCCTTCTAAAAGGCGGTAAATCAAGGCACACCTGCGAACCGCGGCCGCAAGGACCTTCGACGCCCTGTCCGGTGCTCTCGGCTTGATCTGTAATCTCTTCAACAGAACCGAATGCTGGAATTATCGCAAGCATCAGGATATGCGCCCGATGAATTGTGCGGATGGTTTAGCTAACAAGCTGGGGTCGGAAGACGACATCCGCGTAGTAGTTGGCGGAGGCGAAGGTCTGGTCGGGGAAGATGCCGATGGCGCTGGTTCCTCCGTACGCATAGACACCATTGCCACCGGCGGTGGCGCTCGAAGGGGCCGTAAGCGGGCCGTTTGTGACGGGAGTGGTGAAGAAGTTATCTGTCGCCACATAAGCGCCGGTCGTGTGATACGACGCGACGTAGGTTGTACCGCCGGTAATGGCGACAGGCGTGGCGAGCGTCACAGTCTGCCAGCCGCTCGCGGCTGTGTTTGTAAATGTCGCGTTGGCGAGGTTAGTTCCGGTCGATGTCCACAGATTTACAACGTTCGAGCCGGTATCGCTGGCGCTGCGGTAGAACTTCAGGGCAATGACCTCGCCGGCAACGGAGGACGTGAACTTCATGCCGACTTCGAGCTGAGACCCGTCATTGAGACTCGTCAGCGCCGGTGTGCTGGAAGCGCTGAACAGACTTACCGTCGTGGGGGCGGCCGTCACGGCGATGTTGAAGGTCTCGGTCGCGGCGAGGCCGCTGAGATCGGTGGCCGTGACCTTGATGCCCTGTGTGCCGATATTCGCAGCCGCTGGCGTGCCGGCAAATGTGCGTGTCGTGGTGTCGAAGGTCAGCCAGGCGGGAAGCGCCGAGCCATCAGCGGCGGTAGCCGTGTAGGTGAGCGTGTCGCCGGCATCAACGTCGGTAAAAATGCCGGCGGGCAGCACCAGCGAGAAGGACGTACCGACGACCGCGCTCTGGCCACCGGTCTGGACGGCGAGCACCGGTCCGTCGTTGGCGCCATGAATGCTGACTGTGAGCGTCGTCGAGGATGTGGCGCCAACCGTATCGCGCATAGTGTACGTGAAGACATCGGTCAGCATACTGGTCGATTGCAGCAAGGCCTGCACGGCCGCGTCGGTCTCGTTGACCGTGTAGGTGAAGGCGCCTGAGGCGTTGAGCACGAGGCTGCCATGCGCTCCGGCGAGCGCCGTGCCGAGCGTTCCGTTGACTGCACCGAAGCTGACCGCGGTAACGGCCTTGGTGTCGCCGGCGTTGGGATCGGTGTCGTTGGTCAGTACATTGCCGATGGCGGGCAGGCCGCCCGAGCCATTGGCGATACCACCTTTTTCCGTGGCGTCGCTCGTGTCGGCCACCGCCGTCGGCGCGGTATTGGGCGTTGTTGTCACGACGATGTTGAAGGTCTCGGTCGCGGCGAGGCCGCTGAGATCGGTGGCCGTGACCTTGACGCCCTGTGTGCCAATATTCACAGCCGCTGGCGTGCCGGCAAATGTGCGTGTCGTGGTGTCGAAGGTCAGCCAGGCGGGAAGCGCCGAGCCATCAGCGGCGGTAGCCGTGTAGGCGAGCGTGTCGCCGGCATCAACGTCGGTAAAAGTGCCGGCAGGCAGCACCAGCGAGAAGGACGTGTCGATCACCGCGCTCTGGCCACCAGTCTGGACGGCGAGCACCGGTCCGTCGTTAACGTTGGCGACGGCGGAAGGCGTCGCGGGACTGGACACGTTCTCCACGCTACCCAAAGTGTCGACGTAGTTTGCCGTTGCCCGCACGAAGCTACCGACCTGGGCCTGCTGGAGGGGCAGTGTTCTGGCTGTAGCCCCGCCAATATTGGTCCAAATGGTGCCATTGCTGCTCTGCTGCCACTGATAGGACACCGATCCTGGTACGCCGTCAGGATCAGTAACCAAGGCGGTCAACAGCTGGTTTTGCGTCGGCGTCCCGCTGATGCTCAACACACCCTGATTGTTGGTTGCCGGACTGACCAACGGCGTTGGCGCACTCGTCCGATTGGACTCGACGCCACTCAGTTGATCGGTATAGGAAACCCTTACCCGGACCTGCCTGCCCAACTGTGCGGCTTGAAGCGTCCAAGCTTGGCCCGTGGCTCCGGAAATATTTGTCCAGGTGGTTCCGATCAGCTGCTGCCAGCTATACGTCATTGTTACATTGGCGAGTCCGTCGAGATCCGTAGCAGCTGCAGTGAGGGTCTTACCCTGAACCGGAGTGCCGGTGATGGTCGCCACGCCAACGTCGTTCGCATTGGCAATTGCTGAAGTTGGAGCACTGCTTACGGTGGCGATGTTGCCTTGGGAGTCCGTATAGGTGGCTAAGATACGGACCTGCCTTCCGACCTGAGCCTGCTGCAGTGTCAGCGCGCTCGCAGTAGCGTCGGCAATATCGCTCCAACTGCTGCCATTGCTTTGCTGCCACCGATAGCTGACTGCAGCAGGTGTGACACCGTCGACATCGGTAACGCTCGCCGCGAGAGTCTGATTTTGAGTTGGCGTCCCGCTGAGGGAAACAACGCCAGAATCGTTTCCGGCGGGATTACTCGCAATGATCAGTGGGGTGGCCGGGCTCGTTCGGTTGCTTTCGGTTGCGGTCCCCTGGTCGGTATAAGTAACTCGGAGCCGGACTTGTCTGCCGACCTGCGCCGCCTGCAGGGTCCAACTCGGACCCGTAGCGCCTGAGATATTGCTCCACGTGCTTCCGACCAATTGCTGCCAACGATAGGTGATCGTTACGTTTGCTAGGCCGTCCGGATCGGCGACATTTGCCACAAGTGCCTGGCCTTGAACGGGCGCTCCGGCGAACGAGGCCAAACCAACGTCGTTCACATTGGCGACTGCGTTAGTGCTGCTGCTCGTGACGGACTCTGCATTGCCCAAGGCATCGGTGTAGGTGGCGACCACTCGGGCCCGCTTTCCAACCTGGTCCTGCTGTAGTGTTAGGGCGGATGTGGTTGCGCCGGCGATGTCGGTCCACGTATTGCCGTTATCCCCGCTCTGCTGCCACCGGTAGGTGATGGTCGTCCCCGGCAACAGTCCATCAACGTCCAGGATGTTTGCCGCGATCGTTTGATATTGGGTCGGTGTTCCATTGAGAGATACCACGCCTTGTGTCTGCACTACCGTCACGGCGATGTTGAAAGTCTCGGTCGCGGCGAGGCCGCCGAGATCGGTGGCCGTGACCTTGATGCCCTGTGTGCCGATATTCGCAGCCGCTGGCGTGCCGGCAAATGTGCGTGTCGTGGTGTCGAAGGTCAGCCAGGCGGGAAGCGCCGAGCCATCAGCGGCGGTAGCCGTGTAGGTGAGCGCGTCGCCGGCATCAACGTCGGTAAAAATGCCGGCGGGCAGCACCAGCGAGAAGGACGTACCGACGACCGCGCTCTGGCCACCGGTCTGGACGGCGAGCACCGGTCCGTCGTTGGCGCCATGAATGCTGACTGTGAGCGTCGTCGAGGATGTGGCGCCAACCGTATCGCGCATAGTGTACGTGAAGACATCGGTCAGCATACTGGTCGATTGCAGCAAGGCCTGCACGGCCGCGTCGGTCTCGTTGACCGTGTAGGTGAAGGCGCCTGAGGCGTTGAGCACGAGGCTGCCATGCGCTCCGGCCAGCGCCGTGCCGAGCGTTCCGTTGACTGCACCGAAGCTGACCGCGGTAACGGCCTTGGTGTCGCCGGCGTTGGGATCGGTGTCGTTGGTCAGTACATTGCCGATGGCGGGCAGGCCGCCCGAGCCATTGGCGATACCACCTTTTTCCGTGGCGTCGCTCGTGTCGGCCACCGCCGTCGGCGCGGTATTGGGCGTTGTTGTCACGACGATGTTGAAGGTCTCGGTCGCGGCGAGGCCGCTGAGATCGGTGGCCGTGACCTTGACGCCCTGTGTGCCAATATTCACAGCCGCTGGCGTGCCGGCAAATGTGCGTGTCGTGGTGTCGAAGGTCAGCCAGGCGGGTAGCGCCGAGCCATCAGCGGCGGTAGCCGTGTAGGTGAGCGTGTCGCCGGCATCAACGTCGGTAAAAGTGCCGGCGGGCAGCACCAGCGAGAAGGACGTGTCGATCACCGCGCTCTGGCCACCGGTCTGGACGGCGAGCACCGGTCCGTCGTTGGCGCCATGAATGCTGACCGTGAGCGTCGTCGAGGATGTGGCGCCAACCGTATCGCGCATAGTGTACGTGAAGACGTCGGTCAGCATACTGGTCGATTGCAGCAAGGCCTGTACGGCCGCGTCGGTCTCGTTGACCGTGTATGTGAAGGCGCCTGAGGCGCTGAGCACGAGGCTGCCATGCGCTCCGGCGAGCGCCGTGCCGAGCGTTCCGTTGACTGCACCGAAGCTGACCGCGGTAACGGCCTTGGTGTCGCCGGCGTCGGGATCGGTGTCGTTGGTCAGTACATTGCCGATGGCGGGCAGGCCGCCCGAGCCATTGGCGATACCGCCTTTTTCCGTGGCGTCGCTCGTGTCGGCCACCGCCGTCGGCGCGGTATTGGCCGACGCCGGATTGAATAAGACATCGATCCAGTAGTTCTCGGCATTGAAAGTGTTGTTCGGAAAGACGCTGGCCGAATTGTACGCATAGACGCCGGCATTCGTGGGCGCCGAAAGGGGACCATTTGTCACGGCAGACGCGAAATAGTTTCCCGTTGCCGAATAGTGCCCGTAGTTGGTGTGATATGACACCACATAGGTTGTACCGGGGGTGATTGAGACCGGAGTGGAAAAGCTCACCGTCTGCCAGCCGACCCCAGACTCGTTGGTGAAGGTGGCCGTAGCCAGCCTGGTCCCAGTGCTGGACCACAGCGAGCCCGTATGGGGGCCGATGTTCAAGTCGCTCTTATAGTATCGGACGCCCGCCACGGTGCCCGCCGTCGAAGACTGGAACTTCATTCCCACTTCGATAGCCTTGTCATCGACATCCGGCACGGCGGGCGGTGTCGCCGAAGCGGAAAAGAAATTGTTGCCGGTGACCGTCACGGTCCGGCCGGGACCGGCGGTCTCCAGGTTGACGCTGTCGTCCACCGCCCGGGTCTTGATCGTAAACGTGCCGGCTCTTGGTGCGACCCAGCTATAGGTCCAGGTTTCGTCTCCCACCGCCCAGTGCCACGTCGTGCCGCCATCGGTCGAAACTTCGACGGCGGCGATGACGCCACCGACGTCGGAGGCCGTTCCGCTGATGGTGATCGCGTCGCCCACCCTTAAGGCGGCCCCGTTATTTGGGGCGGTGATGGTAGACACCGGCTTAGTGACATCCGTCGACTGGATTGCCGGCGCCAGTCCGGTCTCCAGCGTACCGGGCTGAATCCCCATGTCAGCAAGCAGATTTACCATCGCCTGCTTGACGCGTGGGTCAACCGGGGTCGCTTCGAGGTCATGGTGGGAATCGAGCCCCCACGCCCAGTAGACCGTGCCGGCCCCGAACACCAGGGCGCCGCTAGGAGCGCGGTATAATGTTAGATTGTGTGTTGCAGTTGCCGAGCCAGTTTTGGTGCCGTAGTCCAATAGATATTCGTCAACCGGCAGCGTAGTCGACGACAGTTCGATAAGACCAGCAGGACGGAAGCCATTGTCCGGTGACTCGTCCCATTCGTATCCGAGATAATTCCGCGTGAGGGTTGCGGTTTGACCCGGCAGCAGGTTCGCTACCGCAGTATCCCGCCAGAAGCGCAGATTAGCGTCGTCATATGGGATATTGATCGCGTCGCTTCTGTACGAATCGACTTGGAACATTGTGCCACTAAGGGCATTCTCCGGCCGCCCACCGCCCACCGCGGTCGGAGAGACGAACCTCGGGTCCCGGTAGGTACCGGTCCATTGATTGTTCGGATCGATGGGGCCTGCTCTGGTTTCCTTGTAGGACACAAGCGTGCGGTAGGGTTGGGCTCCTGTGCTGATGCTGGGTGCAAAGCGCGTCTCCCAGTAAACCTCGTTGCCGCTCCAGAAGGACAGGTTCACGCCGGCGTCCCGCGCTGCCTCGACGTTGGTGCGCTGCTGTCCCGACCAGTACTCGTCGTGGCCGACGCTCAGAAACATTTTGTGATTCTGGATTAGGTTGCCGAAACGATCGGAATCCATTCCGGCCATGTAAGAAACATCATAGCCGTTCTGCTCCAGCCATCGCAGGGCCGGGTACTCGACACCGAAAATGTAATCCTGCGGCCCCGCTGCGAGGCCGCCGCCTCTCGTTGTGATCGGGCGATTGTAGCTAACCGCATATGCGCGCCCGGGGGCGGAATCGCTACCAGGACCGTTACCTTGATACAGGTTGGCGCCTCCCCAAGGGTTGTAAGCTTGCCAGGTTTCGTCCGAGGTCTGGAAGATGATGTCGCTGTGGCTACTGTCATCTCGAACGATGAACGGAATCTGGTTCTCGCCGGAGGTACCGTCCTGGCGGACGAGCTTCGCGATGTAGATACCCGATACTGCGTCGGCTGGAATGGCCCAGGAGGCTGAAACGGACCAATTTCCTGCATCGACCAAACCGGTGGCGCTATCGCGCAACGCCGTGGGCTGGCTCTGGACGCCGGTGTGCTGGACCGTGCCGACCTTTCTTGCACCCATGCCGCCGTAGTATCCGAGCCGATAGATGTCGATGCGATAGTTGCTGGAGTTTGTATTGATCTTAAAGTTGACGGTCTGGCCCCGGTTAGTGCTGATGTCGGTGGCGAAGCCCTCGATGTTTGCGCTGCCGGCGCCGACGATTCCCCATTCGCTCTCCGGATTGCCAGGCTTTTGGTTCTCCAGCACGATCTCGCTGGAAGCATCGGAGAACGTTGTGCTGGCCGTCTGATTGCCGGACGTCGCGGTCAGGCGCAGCATTGCGTTTGTAGCGCTTCCATCGGACGGCACGCGCCAATGCGCTACCACGACGCCATTGGCGAGCCCATCAGAATCACCAACGCCGCCGTCCCTCACACTGAACGGCGCATAGACGTCGGCAACGCCGTTCACGCCGGGATCACTGGCCAAATCGGCGATACCGAATGCGACCGAACTTCCAGGGGCAACTTTGGACACAACAAAGGTCGCTGTGCTGCCCGGCGCGTAGTCCGCTTTGTCCGTACTAACGGACAACGATTTGCTGGCGCTCCCGGCGGAAAGCCGCGACGGTTTCATGGCGGCGGACATTTCGGATTCGGACTTGGGAGCAGGCCACGGCCGGTCGTCGGCGCGCGCCGAAGGGCGCCAAACTGCCGAAATCGCCACGTGCCCTGCCAGTTCCGCCGTCGCAAATGTCGTTTTTGAACCTGCTGCGACATAACGGTGGACACTTTCGGGGGTGCCGAAATTGTTGGTGGTCAAGCTGGCGATCGGAAATACGACGGAACTTCCGGGGTTCGCGCAGGTCACGGCGACGGGACTGCCCGGCGCCGCATCCGCCAGGGCGCCGTGTTCGTTACGCAGGTCGTCCGACCAGACTGGAGCGCGGCGCCCCTGGCGTTCTTTCGGCGTGGCTTTCCGCCACCTCGCTTTGGTGTCGATGGCCAGCAATTTGAGAGCCGAATCGCCCAACAGAAATGATCGGAAATCCCACCAGCGGTCGTCACGCATAAGATGACCTTTCGCGAAATCGCGCATAGGAAAGTCAAATAAGCGCGCCAGCATAAGCAAATCGAAAAACGGAAATAAGTCATACAAAAGCATCAAAGACTAACAATGGCTCACTAAAATTGATGTTGATCTACGTCGATGGGGTAGGTGACCCAAGTTAAAACCGCCGGAAATATTTTTGAACGGTTGCCTCTATCAGACAGTCACGCCGGCAGCGGTCTTCCAACGTGCGATCTATTGATCTCCAAAATTCGGTGTAAGGCGCTGTTAGTCTAAATCCCTGACCCGTCGATCTTCTGAGCGACTCTGCCTTCCCAGGATGAAGGCGTTGAGAGGCGATTGAGGTTGGCCGAGAGGCCCCGGTTCCAATCGTGAGCCAGCATTTTCATCTTATCGGGGGGCAATCACCCATGTCAGAAATTGCTGAGGAAATGGCGATGAGTGAACCGCCCGCGATTACCTCATGTTCAAGAGCTTTAAGAATGCGAGAAAAGTTTGCGCAGTCGATACGCTCCAAGTTGTCAGTTCATACCGAGAGACTCGGATGGCGGTAGAAAATGCTCCCGGGCGACGCCGTGTCGATCCCTGTCGGCGGATATCAAATGAGCGGCGCCCGGCTTGACTTAATTCCAAAACGGCCTTAGCAAGTTGTAGGCCTAACCCTACAATTGGATACCATGACCCAATCGTCTGTAAAATCAACTTCCGCGCTATCCTTGGCAGATCTGCCAGGACCGGACGCGCCTATTCGCCGATTGCGCCACCCTGGGCGCTGGCTCAGCGGCATCGCCGTCATTCTACTGCTTGCCGTAATCGGTCGCGCCTTTGCAGTCGGGCAAATCCAATGGCCCGTGGTCGGAGAGTTCCTGACAGCCGGTGTCATCATCACCGGTTTTGGCTGGACCCTTTTGATCTCGGCCTGCGCTCTGGTACTCGGCGTCGCGCTCGGCTTTGGTTTCGGCATCATGCGCCATTCGCAAAACCCGATCCTGCGTTTCGCTGCCTGGCTTTATGTCTGGATATTCCGCGGCACCCCGGTTCTGCTGCAGCTTCTTATCTGGTTCAACATCGCGCTTGTCTTTCCACGACTCTACATTCCGGGCCTTGTCGATGAGCGCATGGTCGATGTGGTGACGCCCTTCGTCGCGGCCGTTCTCGGCCTCGGCGTCAACGAGGGTTCCTATCTGACGGAAGTGGTGCGCGGTGGCATCGGCTCCGTCGACCATGGCCAAAAGGAAGCGGCTCATACGCTCGGTATGACGCCCGGCCAGACAATGCGTCGTATCATCCTGCCGCAGACCTTGCGGCTGATCCTGCCCGTTCTGGGCAATAGCGCCATCGGGATGCTGAAATTCTCTTCGCTCGCCGCAACAATCGCCATGGGCGAAATGCTGAACGCAGCTCAGCGGATTTACTTCATCAACGGCGCCGTCATTGAGCTGCTGTTCGTCTGCGCTGCCTGGTATCTGGCGGGGACGACCGTGCTCTCCATCGGCCAATATTATCTTGAACGTTATTTTGGCCGTGACGCCGCGGCTGCCACCGGCGGCTGGCGTTGGTTCAAAGGTTGGGCGCGGCGCCCGGCTGTCGAGGGGGAAGCATGAGTCTCGCGGTCAAGGCGGTCGGAATCCGCAAGAGTTTTGGCAGTCACGAGGTCCTGAAAGGCCTCGATTTGGAAGTCGCCTATGGCGAAGTGCTGTGCATCCTTGGCCCTTCGGGCAGCGGCAAGAGTACCTTCCTGCGCTGCATCAACCATCTGGAAACGCCCAACAGCGGTTATGTCTGGGTCGACGGCGCCATCATGGGCTACGAGCTTAATCGCGGCGCCCTGCAGGAACTGCCGATCAAGCGGCTGCGCGCCCAGCAGAGCCACCTCGGCATCGTGTTCCAGCATTTCAACCTGTTCGCCCATCGTACTGTGCTTGGCAATGTCATCGAGGGTCCAATGGTCGTGCGTGGTCTGCGCCGCGCCGAAGCAGAAGCTCGCGCCATGGATCTGTTGGAACAAGTCGGAATGGCCGGCAAAGCGTTGAGCTATCCCTCGCAGCTTTCCGGCGGCCAGAAGCAGCGCGTGGCGATCGCCCGATCGCTGGCGATGGAACCGCGCGTGATGCTGTTTGACGAACCGACATCAGCGCTCGACCCTGAACTGGTCGGCGAGGTGCTGGAAGTCATGCGCAATCTGGCGCGCGGTGGCACCACCATGATCGTCGTCACCCATGAAATCGGCTTTGCCCGTGAGGTGGCCGACCGCGTTGTGGTGATGATCGATGGAGAAATTCGCGAAACAGGTGCGCCGGGACAAGTCCTCAGCAATCCCGACGACCCGCGTGTGCGCACATTCCTCAGCCGCGTACTGGCCTGAGGTTCACACCTTCAAAATGGGAGAACGAAGAGAATGAAACGACTACTGCCAATGCTACTGGGACTGGTATCCACAACCTTAGTCGGCCTCGCTGCATGCGGCGCGGCTCACGCCGCCGACCAAAAACTGGTCGTCGCCCTGCCCGAAGCCGTGCGAACCGCCGGCAAGCTGAACGTGACGATCAGCCTTGCCTATCCGCCAATGGAATATAACGATGCCGGCTCCACAGAACTCAAGGGCTTCGACATCGATCTCGCCAAGGCCATTGCCGAACGTCTCGGCCTTTCGCCAGAATTCCAGAATGTCGAATTCCCGCAGCTGATCCCCCAGGTCGTTACCGGCCGGTCCGATCTGATCATGACAGCCTTCTCCGACAAGGTCGAGCGCCAGACGCAGCTCGATTTCATCGACTACTTCCAGACGGGCAATGTTTTGTATTCAACTGTCGACCACCAGAGCGAGATCAAGACCGAGGCTGACCTCTGCGGCAAGACCGTGGCAGTGGCGACGGGTACAAGCTGGGTCACCTGGACGGAGGAGCTCGGCAAGGCCAAGTGCGCAGAAGACAAACTTATTACCGTCATCCAGATCCCGACCCAGGCCGAGCATATCATGCAAATTCGCCAGGGCCGCGCGCAGGCTTCGGTGATTGGACTGGAAGGGCTTCTGGACCTGATGAAGCACGAGCCTGGTAAATTCTACCAGATCGGCGAAGTCGGAGACGTCAACCACTACGGCATCGCTTTTGCCAAATCGAACAGCCAGTTGCGTGACGCCGTATTGGGCGCGCTCGACGCTCTGAAGGCCGATGGCACCTATACACAAATCCTCGACCGCTACGGCTTGAATCAAGCAGGCGTGAAGGAGTTCAAGGTAAACGGAACCACGAAGTAAACGACCCATCTGGAGCCGATCTTGACCCACCCTTCCATACCAGACACCCCCATCGCAACGGGCGAAAGCTCCGATGACAGACTGTCCCGGTTGAGGCTCGATCTTTATTCGAGCGAGCAGCTTTACCGGCAGCTTTATCGGGCATTGCGCGCAGCCATTCTCAGCGGCGATTTTTCCGAAGGGGAGGCCATCCCCTCGGAAAACCAGTTGCGCGATCAGTTCGGCATCGCCCGAACGACAGTGCGCAACGCGATGGCGCTTCTGGTGTCGGAAGGGTTGGTCCAGCAGGTTCGCGGGCGAGGGACGATCGTTTCGCATCGGCCGATCAGCCACAATATCTGGAATTTTGGCAGCTTTACCGAACTGGCGCGCCGGCAAGGTCAGCGGCCAGTGACGCGCGTGCTGGAACATCGGGTGGAAAACGGCGAGCTGCTGCTGGTGCGTGCTCGCGGCCTTGCTAATGGTGAAACGGTGAACTGGCTGAACGTCGATACGTCGCAGCTGGACCTTACCCTCTATCCGGGCATCGACCGAAACGACTTCGCGGCGCAATCGCTCTATGAGGTATTGCGCCGCGATTATGATCGCCATCCCCTACGCTCGGAACTGCTGCTAACTGTCGTGCCGCCGTCCGATCGTCTGCGGGAGGTCTTTGCCCCGGCGCTGGATGTGCCGGGCTATCTTTGCGCCAGCGGGGATGTACTCGACGCCGACGACCGGTTGGTGGAGCGAACGTCGATTGTCTACTCGCCGGCGGTCCAGATGAAATTCGCTACCCGCTGGGGGCGTGATACCGCGCCGGCTTGATAGTCGCGCGACGCAGGAGAAGAACTATGAGCCGTTTCGGCGAGACATTTATTAACCCAAAACCCATTCTCGGCATGTTGCATCTGGCTGGAGAAAGCCCCGCGGCGAAGCTCGACCAGGCCGAGGAAGAAGCCCGCATCATGGCCGGCGAAGGGATCGACGGTCTTGTCGTCGAGAACTATTTCGGTGATGCCGAGGATGTTGAACGGGTGCTGGAGCGGTTGTGCGGCCTTGATCTGGGAACGCGCATCGGCATCAATGTGCTGCGGGACAACGTATGCGCCTTTAAGCTCGCCAAACTTTATCCGGTCTCCTTCATCCAGGTCGATTCCGTCGCCGGCCATCTCCCGCTGGAACAGGATGCGCCTTTTGCGGCCGATCTTGCCGCGCACCGCGAAAGCGTTCCGGCGCTGTTGCTCGGTGGTGTGCGGTTCAAATACCAGCCGATCCTGTCGGGCCGACCCGAGGACGAGGACGTGCGCATCGGCGCATCCCGCTGTGATGGTCTTGTTGTGACCTCGGACGCCACCGGCCAGCCGACCGACATGGACAAGGTGGCACGTTTCCGCACGGCTACAGGCGGAACAGTGCCGCTGCTGATCGGAGCCGGCTTGACTGAAACCAATGCCGCGGAACAATTGGCGCATGCCGACGGCGCCGTCGTCGGTAGCTGGTTCAAGCACGACCACAGGGATACTGGCCGCGTCGAGGCGGCCCATGTCGCCCGTCTGATGCGGGCCGTGCGCGCAGCAAGGCACGCCGCATGAACGCCCCGGATGTCATTGTTGCCCGTCCGGTGACGCCGGACAATTTTGCACGCTTCGGCACGGTCTACGATCTCACCAATGATACCGATCCCAAGGCTATCTGGACCGCAGGTGAGGGCTGGAGCGACGGTTTTACCAGGATGCCCCTGATCGAGGGTTCCGGCCATCTTGGCGTAACACGCACCGCCGCCGCTCCGTGGCTCTGCGCGGCAATGGAACGGCATCCGGGGACCGAAGAAGCGATCTTCTGTGCGGCACAGCCGATCATTCTTGCTGTTGCCCCCGCATCAGACGCCAATGCGGCCAATCGGGAAGATATTGAAGCCTTCGTGATTGAACCGGGTCAAGCTGTCGTGATGCGCCGCGGCGTTTGGCACGATGCCTGCCGGGGTGCGTCCGGTCCTGCGGCCTACTACTGGATGGCCATTTGCGGACTTGGCGAAAGCCCCTGGGTTCCCGTTGCAGGGGGCCCAAGACTGGTGCAAGCAGATCCGGAGGAAAACACATGACCGCCTTTTTCATCGGTGACGTGGCGATTGACGAGTATTATACCGCCGATCGTTGGCCCGGCCGCGCCGACAAGGGCCGGGTCACCGAACTGCCTGCCGAAATCGGCGGCTCAATCGCCAATGCCGCCGTCGTCCATGCAAGGCTTGGCGGCGAGACGCAGTTCATCTCGCTGCTGAACTCCAGCCCGCTGTCGCAGAGGCTGATTGCCGACTTGCGGGAGAACCGCGTCCGCGTCGATCATATGCTGACAGATCCCGCCATTCCGGAATCACGCAATCTTATCTTTCTCGTCGACGGCGAGCATATCGTGCTGACCGTCGAAATGGGCGAGCAGCCGATGTGGCTCACATCGGAGAGCCTGAAAGCGTTGCGTCGGCCCGGCTTTCTCTACACGACGCTTTACCGCGTTCGCCGGCTGCACGCCCGGACAGAGGATGGCGTCCTGAAGCAAGCCGCCCTTCTTGCCGATCTCCGTCAACATGAGCGCCGTTCCATCTTCGATCTCGACGTCGGCGGCTGCGCGCCCGAAGACATGCCCTATCTCACAGGCGCCGCTGTCGTCATCTTCAATCAGGTCGGCTTCCGCGCCGCCTTCGGCCATGATGACATCACCCGCATCGGCCCCTGGACGCGGGATTATCAGATAGGATGGGTGGTGCGCACACTCGCCGCCAACGGCGCTGAGGCCTGCAACGGCGACACGGTCCTGCGCACGGCCGGATTTCCTGTGGATGTCATCGACGTCACCGGTGCCGGGGACACGTTCGGTGGCTCGTTGACCTGGTGCCTTTCGCAAGGCCAGAACTTTAACGAAGCACTGGACTTCTCCGTCGCAGCGGCATCCCGTTCGGTGACCATCCATGGACCGCGCGGCGGCAAGGCAAGCGCCGACGAAATCCGCCGCTGGCGTGAAAAAGGACACCAGTAACGCGATCCGGCGCAGTGATGTGTGGATGGCGCCCGCTTGGCGCGGTGGTTTCGGGCGATGTTTGAGCGTGGCGGGTCGATTACATGACCAGCGTCGCTTCGTTGCCGATGGAAAAAGGGCGGAGAACTCGGTATCATTTGCCGCCAAGATCCGGAAATTCTTCAATCTTCACGCCTCCTAACATGCAGGGAGCTTTCATGAGCCAGCAACGTGCCGACACCACGATCATTTCTGCATGTCATGGGGCGATGATCAGTCATCCCGTCCGGCGCGTCGCTCTTCTCCTGGTCTGCACACCCTATCTGCTGAGCGGCATTCACAAGCTCATGGACTTCGACGCCGGCATTGCCGAAATGAGCCGGAACGGTCTCCTGCCTGCGGCGCCCTATGCCGCAGCGACGATCCTCCTGCAGCTTGGCTGCTGCGCCATGATCCTCACCGGCTTTTGCCGTTGGCTGGGCGCCCTGGTTCTGGCCGCTTTCACCCTCGCGGCCTCCGTCATCGCCAATGCCTTCTGGCAAACGACGCCACAAATGTATGAGACCATGCGTGCCGATTTCGCCGACCATCTGGCGCTGGTGGGCGGGCTCCTGCTGATCGCATGGTACGGACTTCACAAATATAAGAACCGTGGCGAAGACGACTGGAAATAGTTCCGCGGCAAGCTGTTGCAAAATGTCCTGGCGACCGATGGGGGACCGTGCCTCTTCGGGCTGCGGTGCAACGCGGTATAAATTGAGCACACCCGGCGATCGATCGCCATCCGGGAAGGGAGAGGGTGGTAACGCCTGCCAGAACGGTAGCGACCTAGCAGGCTGTTGAAAAAGTCCCTGGCGTGAAGACTTTGGTCGTGATTCATTGGCTTTGTCGAGATTCGGAGTTGATGGATGCGCGGCAGCGATGTGAGGAGCGGTCAACTTTTCAGTTATGTCGATCTTGAGGATCGTGTTCGTCGGGATCATCCGCTGCGGGCCATTCGTCAGATCGTGAACGACGCGCTCGTTTTGTTGGAACGGGAGTTTGCAGGGCTCTATTCACCGATCGGGCGGCCATCGATCGCGCCTGAGAAGCTTCTGCGCGCCATGCTTTTGCAAGCCTTCTATTCGATCCGTTCTGAGCGGCTTTTGATGGAGCGACTGGAATACGATCTTCTGTTCCGCTGGTTCGTGGACATTGGCATTGACGATCCAGCCTGGGACCATTCGGTGTTTTCGAAGAACCGCGACCGGTTGCTAGAAGGAGACATCGCCGCGAAGTTCCTGGGTGCGATCCTTTCGCAGCCCAAGGTAAAGCGGCTGTTGTCAACGGACCACTTCTCTGTGGATGGCACGCTGATCGAAGCCTGGGCGTCGATGAAGAGCTTCAAGCCGAAGGACGGCTCGGGCGAGCCACCATCGGATGACGGCGGTCGGAATGTGGAAGCAGACTTTCATGGCGAAAGGCGTTCCAACGAGACGCATGCTTCAACGACCGATCCGGATGCAAGACTTTATAGAAAGGGAAAAGGCAAGGAGGCCAAGCTGTGCTTCATGGGGCACGGGCTGATGGAAAACCGCCATGGCCTGCTGGTCGATGCCTACCTGACGGAGGCCAGCGGATATGCCGAACGGGTAGCGGCGCTGCACATGATCGAGCCCTTCGCTGGGCGGACACAAGCGACTACCCTGGGTGCCGACAAGGCCTATGACACAAAGGACTTCGTCAAAGATTTGCGGTCGATGAAGGTGACGCCCCATGTGGCGCAGAACGTCAATGGTCGCCGCTCCGCCATTGACGGGCGCACGACGCGCCATTCCGGCTATGGGGTCAGCTTGCGTATCCGCAAGCGCATCGAGGAGGCGTTCGGCTGGATCAAGACTGTCGCGGGGCAGGACAAGACGAAGTTCCGTGGTCGCGACCGCGTCGGATGGGCCTTCACCTTCGCGGCTGCCGCCTATGATCTGGTGCGGTTACCGAAACTGATGGCGGTGTCGTCATGAGCGCGGCCTCGAACTGCCGCCTGATTGGCCGCTGGCGGATCGTCGAGGCCGATCTATGGGATCGGGATTATCTCGACCTGGTTGAACCCGCCACGATCACCATCGGAGCCAATGGACATGGAGAAATCGCCTTCGGTGCGATGCAAGCGGGCCTCCAACTCGGCTACAGCACGTCCATGGTCTCCTTCACTTGGGCCGGATGCGACGAAATGGACGAGGTCTCGGGTGACGGTCATGCCGAATTACTCGACGATGGCGCAATCGAGATCGCGTTCGCTTATCACAATGGCGACGAGGCCATCCTGAAGGCCAAGTCAGAGACTTCTTCAACAGCCTGCTAGAGGATGTCCGGTTCAGATTGAACCAGACATCCTCTATATTTTTTTGTTTTCGTTTGTCTTCTTCGGGAAAACCGGTTCCCACTTTTCCCTGACAAACTCTAGGGCTGAATGTCGGTCGGTCCTAGAGTGACCACAGCCTGCGGGCATTCGCCGAGAGCAGCTTCGTGCGCTCATCAATGGATGAGCCCTCGATCAGCGCATGCGTCGCGGCGACCCATGTGGACAGATTGCCACCCAATGTGCAAACCGGCCAGTCGCTGCCCCAGATGACGCGATCCCACCCGAAGGCGCTGATCGTGTGTTCGACATAGGGGCGCAGCGTTTCGACATTCCAATTCTCCGCCTCTGCATAGGCGACCACGCCGGAAATCTTCGCAACGACGTTCGGGCGGCGGGAGATCTCTGCCATATGATCGCGCCATGGGAGATCCTTGCCGCTCTTGATGTCCGGAACGCCGCAATGGTCGAGGATAAACTGGACATCGGGAGCGAGGTCGGCAAGTGCAAGGGCCTTCGGGATCTGGTGCGGCAGGACGCAGAGATCGAAGGTGAAGCGTGTTCCGCCGAGCCGCTTGATGTTTTCGCGGAAGGTCGCACCCTCTGAAACGTCATCCGACACGACATGCAGCACCCGGCGAAAACCTTTGACAAAAAGATTTGCCACCTGGCGTTCGAGATAGGCGGGGAAATCCGGTTCTTCGGGCCGGCAAGCGGCGATCGCACCGTTGAGCAGGCTGCCGGCCGTCTCGGATAGCCGCTTTATTTCAGCGGTTTCCTTCTCCATTTGCGATGGATCGACATCCACTTCCATATGAAGCGACATGCCGATGCCGGCGCGCTTGGCCTCCAGGGCATATGTTTCGTAGAGATAATCGCGGTCGAGGGCAGGGGCGGATGACAGCCACGGATAGCTCAGCGCTGATTTATTGATGAGATGCAGGTGGGTATCGATGATCATGACGTGGCTCCTCCTCGGTCGCGATCAAACTCTCACAAGAAAATTATTTGTTCAAATAAGAATTTTCATGTCTCCCGACCCATCGCTTTAAGCGGCGTCCTCTCTATTCCTGCACCGCTGCAACATCGGAACCTGCCAGTAGCGAAAGCTGGGCAGCCGTTTCCACCAGCATTGAAATGGTGCGGGTGATGTCAGGGGCGGTTGGATTGTTGACGAGGGTGATATAGGGCACCGTGAGGGCGGCGATACCCGCCCCATCCGGCCCAAGGATCGGTGCCGAGAGGTTATAGACGCCGGCCGTCTGGGCGCTGGCCATCATCTCGTAGCCGCGCTCGCGGATCTGGTCGAGCCGGGCATAGAACTCGTCGGAGAGGGTTACTTCGCTGCGGCTTTTAACATGCTCGGAGATCATCATCTCGCGGTCTTCGGCAGACCGGAAGGCGAGCAGAACATGGCCGGAACCCGTATCGAACAGGCTGATATGGGAGCCGACGCGGATCGAGATACCCCAGTAATCCGGGGCTTCCTGCTGGGCGACGACGACGGCTGCACCGCGGTCAAAGACGGCCAGCTGGTTGGCCTGCTTCGAGCGTTGCGCAAGCTCGCGCATCAACGGTGTGGCATAGGATGCAAGACGGCGCACCGGGGCGTGAAGCTGGGCAAGGCCGAAGAGCTTCAGCGTCAGCGAATACCGGTCGCCGTCAATGCGCGTCACGTAGCCGCGCCGCACGAGCCGGTCGAGCATGCGGTAGAATTCGTTCGGGCTGCGATTAAGCTTCTTGGAAATTTCGGCCTGGGTCAGACCGCCATCGACGCCGGCCAGAAGTTCCAGAATGTCCAATCCCTTATCGAGAGCGGGCGCGCGGTAACGATCGGCCTCTTCGCTGTCTGTCGTCATTGCTTCCTCCGTGAATATTAGCATCCGTATACGAATAATGGAGCCAATTCAAACGAAGTTCTTGCTTGACGGCCTGTGAAAATGTTGTTTGTATATGAATTAGTTTCTCACACATGAGAACGCCGCACTAAGGAAGAGGTGCGGCAAACTGGAGGAGAATTCATGAGAAAGCTGCTTTCCGGCGTGTCTGCCGGTGTAATCGCGCTTGCATGGTCCATCGGTGCGGTTTCCGCAGCCGAACTGCCCGGCAAGTTTGAAGGTGTGACAATCGATGCCAAGCTCATCGGTGGTCAGCAGTACGAAAAGCTCTATGAGCGGATCGGCGAATGGGAGAAGGCGACCGGTGCAAAGGTCAACATTCTCTCGAAGAAGAACCACTTCGAGCTCGACAAGGAAATCAAGTCGGATATCGCGACCGGCGGCCTGAGCTGGTGCGTAGGTTCCAACCACTCGTCCTTCGCGCCGCAGTATCCGGATATCTACACGGACCTGTCGAAGCTGATCCCGGCTGAAGAAATCGCCGCCTTCGTCCCGGCTCTGATTCAGGCATCGACGCTCAATGGCAAGCTCGTCATGCTGCCGCGCGCCCAGTTCGATGTTTCGGCCCTCTACTACCAGAAGAGCCTCTATCAGGACGAAGCCAAGAAGACCGCCTTCAAGGAAAAATACGGCTACGACCTGACGCCGCCGGACACCTGGCAGCAGGTTACCGACCAGGCCGAATTCTTCGCCGCACCGCCGAATTTCTACGGCACCCAGTTTGCCGGCAAGGAAGAAGCCCTCAACGGCCGCTTCTATGAAATGCTCGTTGCCGACGGCGGCGAATATCTCGACAAGGACGGCCGCCCGGCCCTCAATTCCGAAGCAGGCGTTCAGGCGCTCGACTGGTTCGTCAATCTCTACAAGGCAAAGGCCGTTCCTCCAGGCACGACCAACTATCTGTGGGACGATCTCGGCCAGGGCTTCGCCTCCGGTTCGATCGCCCTCAATCTCGACTGGCCTGGCTGGGCGAGCTTCTTCAACGACCCGGCTTCGTCCAAGGTCGCCGGCAACGTCGGCGTGAAGGTGCAGCCGGCTGGTTCTTCCGGCAAGCGCACCGGCTGGTCTGGCCATCACGGCTTCTCGGTCACCGAATCCTGCGCCAACAAGGAAGCTGCCGCTTCGCTCGTCTGGTGGCTGACAAACGAGGACAGCCAGAAGCTGGAATCGGCCGCAGGCCCGCTGCCGACGCGCAGCGCGGTCTGGGATTTCAACATCAAGGCTGCCGAAGGTGACGCCTACAAGACCGAAGTGCTGCAGGCTTTCCAGGAAGCCGCAAAGCATGCATTCCCGGTTCCGCAGACGCCTCAGTGGATCGAAATCTCCAACGCCGTCTATCCGGAACTGCAGGCTGCCATCCTCGGCGACAAGACGTCGAAGGAAGCACTTGATGCGGCTGCTCAGAAGGCAACCGCCATTCTCGAAGACGCCGGCAAGCTCTGACAAGTATCATAAGAGGGCGGCGGCAACGGATGCGTTGTCGCCGCCCTTCCTCTTTCAATGAATTCCGGGAAGACCTTCGATGAAGCTCTCCAGACTGTCTGCGCCGGTTCTGCTTTTGACCCCGGCCTTCATCGTTCTTGCGGCCGTCATTGTCCTGCCGCTCGCCTTCTCGCTCTATTCGAGCTTCACACCGTTTCGGCTGACGAAGCCGGATTCGCTCTACGTCTTCATCGGCGTGCGCAACTATATTAGCGTACTCACCAATCAGGAATTCTGGATCGCGTTCGGTCGCACTGTTCTGCTGCTGACCGTAGCGCTCAATGCGGAAATGTTCTTGGGATTGGGGCTTGCGCTCCTCGTCAACAAGGCAACGCATGGGCAGCGCGTGCTGCGTACCATGATGATGTTTCCGATGATGTTTTCCCCGGTGCTCGTCGGCTTTCAGTTCAAGTTCCTGTTCAACGACAATATCGGGTTCGTCAACAACGCCCTGCAATCGCTCGGGCTAACCGATCAGGCAATTCCGTGGCTGATTGATGGCAATCTGGCGCTGTTCTCGATTATCGTCGCCGAGGTCTGGTCATCCACCGCCGTCTTCGCGATCCTGATCCTTGCCGGTCTGCTCGCCATGCCGAAAGATCCGGTAGAGGCGGCCCATGTCGACGGCTGCACGCCGTGGCAGACCTTCCGCTATGTGACCTGGCCCTATCTGATGCCGTTTGCGTTCATCGCGATGACCATCCGCTCGCTCGACGTCGCCCGCGCCTATGACATCGTCAAGATCATGACCGACGGTGGCCCCGCCAAGCGCACCGAGCTGCTTTGGACCCTTGTCGGCCGCACCGCCTATAGCGACGCCCGCATGGGTATGGCCAATGCCATGGCCTATGTCGCGATCCTGCTGTCGATCATCTTCACCGTCTATTTCTTCCGGAAGCTCGCGGCTGCCCGCGAGCAGATCGGAGCGGAGTGGTAATGGATATCAATAGTTCCCATCGCCTGCGCCGGCGCCTTTTGAAGTTCGCGCATCTGATCGGCTTGTTCCTCGCCATGGCGATCATCTGCCTGCCCGGCCTCTGGATCGTGCTGTCGTCGCTCAGGCCCACCGTCGAGATCATGGCAAAGCCGCCGGTCTGGATCCCCGAACAGATTTCGCTTGAAGCCTATCGCGCCATGTTTTCCGGTGCGGGGCAGGGGGGCATTCCAGTCTGGGATTATTTCCGCAATTCACTGATCATCTCGATCACCTCGACGGTGATCGCGCTCGCCATCGGCATGGCTGGCGGATACGCCTTTGCCCGCTACCGGTTCAAGGCGAAGTCGGCGATCTTCCTCGGCTTCATGCTGACACGCGCCGTGCCGGGCATCGCGTTGTCGCTGCCGCTGTTCATGATCTATGCGCGCACTGGCATTATTGACACCCATTTCTCGCTGATCCTCACCTACGTCGCGTTAAATGTGCCCTTCACCATCTGGTTGATCGACGGCTTCTTCCGGCAAGTGCCGAAAGATCTGGCGGAGGCCGCCCAGATCGATGGTTGCACGCCCTGGCAAGCCTTCTGGCAAGTGGAGTTTCCGCTGGCGGGTCCGGGCATCGCATCTGCCGGGATCTTTGCCTTCCTCACGTCGTGGAACGAATATGCACTGGCCTCGCAGATCACGCGGTCGGTCAATTCCAAGACGTTGCCGGTCGGGCTACTCGACTATACCTCCGAGTTCACCATCGACTGGCGCGGCATGTGTGCGCTTGCGGTCGTCATGATCGTTCCGGCGCTGACCCTCACGTTCATCATTCAGAAACACCTCGTCTCGGGCCTGACCTTCGGCGCGGTGAAAGGATAATCCATGGCTCCGGTCACGCTTAGGAAACTCGTCAAACGCTACGGTGCACTCGAAGTCGTTCATGGCATCGACCTTGAAGTGAAGGACCGCGAATTCGTCGCGCTGGTCGGGCCCTCGGGTTGCGGCAAGTCCACAACGCTTCGCATGATTGCCGGCCTCGAAGACATCAGCGGCGGCGACATCGAAATCGGCGATAACGTCGTTAACGACCTACCGCCGCGCGCCCGCAACATTTCCATGGTGTTCCAGTCCTATGCGCTCTATCCGCATATGACGGTCGCTGAGAACATGGGCTTCTCGCTGAAGATCGCCGGTCGGTCGCAGGACGATATCAAGGCGCGGGTGGCGGAAGCCGCCGCCATTCTCGATCTCGGCCATCTTCTCGAGCGCAAGCCGTCGCAGTTGTCCGGCGGCCAGCGCCAGCGCGTTGCCATGGGCCGTGCCATCGTGCGCCAACCGGATGTCTTCCTGTTCGACGAGCCGTTGTCGAACCTCGACGCCAAGCTTCGCACGCAGGTTCGCACCGAGATCAAAAAGCTGCATGCCCGCATGAAGGCAACGATGATCTACGTCACCCATGACCAGGTTGAGGCGATGACGCTTTCCGACCGCATCGTCATCATGCGCGATGGCTATATTGAGCAGGTTGGAACGCCAGAGGATGTCTTCCGCAAGCCGGAGACCAAGTTCGTCGCTGGTTTTATCGGTTCGCCGCCGATGAACATGGACGAGGCAGTCGTCACGGGTGGCGAACTCGTGTTCTCAAACGCACGGCTTCCGGTTCCACCCAAGTTTCTCTCACGTGTTAAGGAAGGCCAGAAAGTCACATTCGGTCTGCGGCCGGACGATCTCTACCCCGAGGGCCACGGACTTCATGCCGGCGAGGCGAGCGCTGTGCATGCCGCCGATCTGGCCGTCTCGATCACCGAGCCACTCGGCAACGAAACCCTTGTTTTTGTGCAGTTCAACGGCCGCGACTGGGTGTCGCGCATGCTTAATCCACGGGCGCTTGCGAGCGGGGAGAAAGTGCGCATGAGCTTCGACCTCTCCAAGGCGCATCTCTTCGATGCCGAAACCGGCAAGACCCTGGATATCTGACATGGCGAAAATCGAGAAAATCGAACTGCGCATGGTCGACCTGCCACCGAAGGTGAAGCGGACCGACGCCATTCAGAGCTTCGTCAGCCAGGAGACGCCCATCGTCACGATCACGGATTCGGATGGCGCAGTCGGCACCGGCTACAGCTACACGATCGGCACCGGCGGCTCCTCCGTCATGCGGCTGCTGTCTGATCATCTTGTCCCGATCCTGATCGATGAGGACGCCAATTGCATCGAGGCGATTTGGCACAAAATGGAGTTTTTTACGCACGCCACCACGATTGGCCCGATCACGGCGCTGGCGTTGGCGGCCGTCGATACGGCGCTGTGGGACCTGCGTGCGAAGAAACAGAACCTGCCGCTCTGGAAACTCGCCGGCGGGGCCAAGGATCGCTGCCCGCTCTACACCACCGAAGGCGGCTGGCTGCATATCGAAAAAGAAGCCCTGGTCGAGGATGCGTTGCAGGCCAAGGCCAAGGGCTTTTCCGGTTCCAAGGTCAAGATCGGCAAGCCGCATGGCGCCGAAGACTATGCCCGCCTTTCCGCAATGCGTATTGCCCTTGGCGATGGTTTCGAGATCATGACGGATTGCAATCAGGGTTTTACCGTCGATGAAGCGATCCGCCGCGCCGCGCGACTGAAGGAGCTCGATCTCGCCTGGATTGAGGAGCCTCTTCCGGCCGACGATCTCGACGGGCATATTCGGCTGACACGCTCGATACCGACGCCGATTGCGGTCGGGGAGTCGATGTATTCGATCCGCCATTTCCGCGAATATATGCAGAAGGGCGCCTGCTCGATCGTTCAGGTGGATGTTGCCCGTATCGGTGGCATCACGCCCTGGCTGAAGGTGGCGCATGCGGCAGAAGCCTTCGACATCCCAGTCTGCCCGCACTTCCTGATGGAACTGCATGTCAGCCTCACCTGCGCCGTGCCGAACGGTAAATATGTCGAATATATCCCCCAGCTCGATGACCTGACGACCAAGGGCATGGAGATCGTCGATGGCAAGGCATTGGCACCGTCAGAAGCCGGGATTGGCATTGCGTGGGATTGGGACGCGGTGAAGGCCCGCTCGATCCCGGAATTCACCACTGAGTTCCGCGCCTGAGGAGAAACGTTATGCAGCGCATGGGTATGGTGATCGGACTGAAGCCGGAGAAGGTCGCGGAATACAAGCGGCTGCATGCAGCCGTCTGGCCCGAAATTCTTGCGCTGATTTCCGAATGCAACATCACCAACTACACCATCTTCCTAAAGGAGCCGGAAAACCTGCTGTTCGGCACCTGGGAGTATGTCGGAGCCGATTTCGAGGCCGATATGGCTGCCATGGCGCGCCATCCTAAGAACCAGGAATGGTGGTCCGTCTGCATGCCCTGCCAGGAGCCGCTTGCCACCCGCAAGGAAGGTGAATGGTGGGCGATGATGGAAGAGGTGTTTCATCATGATTGAGATATCCGACCCATCCAGCCTCCGACAATGGTGGCCCAAG
Source organism: Pararhizobium capsulatum DSM 1112 (assembly GCF_030814475.1). NCBI lineage: Bacteria > Pseudomonadati > Pseudomonadota > Alphaproteobacteria > Hyphomicrobiales > Rhizobiaceae > Pararhizobium > Pararhizobium capsulatum. The sequence continues at coordinate 434,162 of NZ_JAUSVF010000002.1, forward strand.
CCGTCTGCGCCAAAACCGATCGTGATTTTTGGCGCTGGTTCGATTGTTGGCGACGCCCATCTGCCTGCCTATCGCAAGGGCGGCTTCCCCGTTGCTGGGCTTTACGACCCCAACCGCGACAAGGCCGAGGCGCTGGCGCAGCAATGGGGCATCAAGGCTTTTGCATCACGCGATGAGGCGTTTGCGGTCGAAGGCGCGATCTTCGATCTCGCCACGCCACCGGCCGTCCATGCTGAAATCCTCTCGCAATTGCCGCGTGGCTCCCATGCGCTGATCCAGAAGCCAATGGGCAGTGATCTCGCTCAGGCGACCGATATCCTGAAAGTCTGCCGCGAACGCGATATCCGCGCCGCCGTTAATTTCCAGCTCCGTTTCGCCCCGATGATGCTGGCGCTGCATGATGCTGTCAAAAAGGGGTATCTTGGTGAGATTGTAGACTTCGACGCATGGCTGGCGCTCGCGACCCCATGGGGTCTCTGGCCATTTCTCAAAGGCTTGCCGCGTATCGAGATCGCCATGCACTCGATACACTATCTTGATTTCGTGCGAGGCCTTCTCGGTAATCCGAAGGGCGTCCATGCCAAGACAATCGGCCATCCGAACCACGAGGTCGCCCAGACCCGCACGGCCGCCATTCTGGACTATGGCGACAAGGTGCGCTGCGTGCTCTCGATCAACCACGACCATGATTTCGGCCGCAAGTTCCAGGCCTGCGAGTTTCGCATATCCGGTACGGAAGGCGCAGCCTACGTGAAACTTGGCGTCAATCTCGACTATCCGCGCGGCGAGCCGGACGAACTTTGGATACGCCCCCGTGGCACGCAAGACTGGGTTCAGGTCGCGCTTGAGGGCGCATGGTTCCCTGACGCCTTCATTAACCGCATGGCCAATCTGCAGCGTTTTGCCACCGGCGAGGACAGGGAACTGATCGGTTCCGTCGAGGATGCCTGGCAGACAATGGCCCTGGTCGAGGCCGCTTACCAATCGAGCGCCGCGCCAGCCATGCCGATTGCACAACTTCCGGAGGCCTGAGACATGGCAGAGCAGATCATCCACTACGAAGACTACGAACTCGGCCACGAGCGTGTCACGACCGGCCGCACGATCACCGAAACGGACTTTGTCGTGCATGCCGGCCACACCGGCGATTTTTTCCCGCATCACATGGATGCCGAATTTGCGAAGTCGCTTCCCGGTGGCCAGCGCATCGCCCATGGCACCATGGTGTTCTCGATCGGCGTCGGCCTCACAGCCACGCTCATCAACCCGGTTGCTTTTTCCTATGGTTATGATCGCTTACGCTTCATCCGTCCCGTCCATATCGGTGATACGATCCGCACGCGGGTGACAATCTCCGCCAAGGAGGATGATCCGAAGCGGGTGAACATGGGACGGGTCGTGGAACGCTGCGAAGTACTGAACCAGAGACATGAAGTCGTTCTGGCCGCGGATCATATCCTGCTGGTCGAACGCAAAGCCAACTAAGGAAGAAATGAGATGACGGATTATCTTCACGGCAAGACGGTATTGATCACGGCGGCAGCTCAGGGCATCGGTCGCGCCTCGGCGCTTGCCTTTGCCATGGCCGGTGCCAAGGTCCATGCGACCGACATCAACATGGATGTGCTTTCCGAAATCGCCGGAAAAGACGGTATTGTCACCCATAAGCTCAATGTGCTGGATGAAGATGCCGTGAAGGGTCTGGTCGCCGAGATTGGCGCCATCGATGTGCTGTTCAATTGCGCCGGCGTCGTCCACGGCGGCACCATTCTGGACATGCCGGACAAGGATCTGGAATTCGCGTTCGATCTCAACGTCAAGGCGATGATCCGCACTATCCGTGCCGTGCTGCCGGGCATGCTGGAGCGCAAGGACGGCTCGATCGTCAACATGGCCTCGGTCGCGTCCAGCGTGAAGGGCGTACCGAACCGTTTTGCTTACGGCGTCACCAAGGCGGCAGTCATCGGCCTCACCAAGGCCGTCGCTGCCGATTATGTCGGCCAGGGCATCCGCTGCAATGCGATTTGCCCCGGCACGGTCGAAAGCCCTTCGCTGCAGGATCGCCTGCGGGCCCAAGGTGACTTTGAAGCCGCCCGCGCCGCCTTTATTGCCCGCCAGCCGATCGGCCGTATCGGTACACCGGAGGAGATTGCGGACCTTGCCGTCTATGTTGCCGGGGCGACCTACACGACGGGTCAGGCCTACAACATCGACGGTGGCTGGTCGATCTGACGGCCGTATGGATCGGGGCGATAACCGTCCCATGAGATCATTGCCTGCCTGTCGCCAAGTGACAGGCGCCAAACTGGAGCTTTCCCATGGCCCGTATTACCAGCATGCGCGTCTTCGACCTGCGCTTTCCCACCTCGCTCAGCCTCGATGGTTCCGATGCGATGAACCCCGACCCGGATTATTCGGCGGCCTATGTCATCCTCGGGACCGACGAGGCGGGGCTGGAGGGCCATGGGCTGACCTTCACCATCGGCCGCGGCAATGACATATGCTGCATGGCTATCCGCGCCATGGAGCATCTGGTTGTTGGCACCGATCTCGCCGAGGTTCTTGCAGCGCCGGGCAAATACTGGCGCCACCTAACCAGCGACAGCCAGTTGCGCTGGATTGGCCCGGAAAAGGGCGCGATGCACCTTGCGACCGGTGCTGTCGTCAACGCCGTCTGGGACCTTCTGGCCCGTCAGGCGGGCAAGCCTGTCTGGCAACTCGTTTCCGAAATGTCTCCGGAAGAGATCGCCGATATCGTCGACTATCGTTACATGACGGATGTTCTGACTCGCGATGAGGCAATCGCCATCCTGAAGAAGGCGGAGGTCGGCAAGGCTGAGCGCATCGCGACCCTGAAAAGTGAAGGTTATGCCTGCTACACCACCTCGGCGGGTTGGCTTGGCTATTCCGAAGAAAAGCTGCGGCGTCTTTGCAAGGAGGCCGTCGATGCTGGCTTCAACCATGTGAAGATGAAAGTCGGCCGCGATCTAGAAGACGATATCCGCCGTCTCACCATTGCTCGCGAAGTCATCGGTCCGGATCGCTATTTGATGATCGACGCCAACCAGGTGTGGGAAGTCGATCAGGCGATCGAATGGGTAAACAAGCTCTCGTTTGCCAATCCCTTCTTCATCGAGGAGCCAACGAGCCCGGACGATGTCGCCGGCCACCGCAAGATCCGCCAGGCCATCGGCAAGGTGAAGGTGGCGACCGGCGAGATGTGCCAGAACCGCATCATGTTCAAACAGTTCATCGCCGAAGGCGCGATCGATATCGTCCAAATCGATAGCTGCCGCATGGGCGGGTTGAACGAGGTGCTGGCGGTGCTGCTGGTGGCGGCGAAATACAATCTGCCCGTCTGGCCCCATGCCGGCGGCGTCGGGCTTTGCGAATATGTCCAGCATCTGTCGATGATCGACTATATCGCGGTCTCCGGTACAAAGGAGGGCAGGGTGATTGAATATGTCGACCATCTGCACGAACATTTCATCGATCCCTGCGTGATAACGAATGCCGCTTACATGCCACCGGAGCGCGCCGGTTTCTCGATCGAGATGAAGCCCGAATCGATTGCCGAGTACACCTTCGCCGGATGATGTGATCCCCTGAAGGAGGGCTCATTTTTCTTGGGGCACACGCTCAGACAAAATAATAAAAATTCTCGTTTCAAATCCGTCTCTTGCTTGTTGTGAGGGCGGATTTCTCGTTTTCAGGGCATTGGGGGACGCGGAAATCTTAGCCCTTCGGAGGCGCTGGCAAGGGGAGGTTAACCTTTATTTTCTATTGAAAGGAGGAGTGCCAATTGTCCGTCTTCGTAAAGTGTACAGGTTGCCATGAATCTTTCCCGGTCCAATTTTAATAATTCCATCAACAGCATAGGGGAGGAAGCGGTAAAACAGGGGGAAAAGGGCAATGCGATCGAGCAAGGCTCGGTTGCCCGTCGTCCGTTGTCAGCTTCGCAAGCCAGCACACCTGCACCGCAGGTGCGGCAGGATACCGACGCGATGGCCGCAAACAGCATCGAGGGACGAGAAGACATGCCCGTGTGGCAGAGCGCCTTCGTGCTCGGCCCAAACGTGCGCTTCACCCGCACGCCGGAAAGTGCCATGGCCAAGCGCCCATCTACGGAAATGCCGCAGGCGGCCACAGAGCCGGAAACCGTCGAGACCGTGCCGGAGGTTGTTATCCCTGCCGAACGGCCGCCCGCGCTGATCGTTAAACGTGCTGCAGTCGAACCCCCGATTGCCAAGCCGGAAATCCTGCCGCAGCCTGTCGGGGCGCGGGCACTTTCCTATCGCCTGCGCCGCGAACTCGCTCGTCGGCTTGAGGAAGAGGCGAGCATCACGCAGGAAAGCCGAACGGCGATTGATGTCTCCGCAATCGAGGTGTCTGCGGCAGAAGCATCTGACGCACAGATCGATCTTGTCTGCTTCCCGCCCGATGACGAAATGCAGCCGGACCGGGCACCGATCGCCATAGCCCCAAGTGTTGCCTACCATCTGTCCGATTATGCCTTTTGGGAAGCGGTCAGCATCCCGAACGCGGGAGACATTCCGGAGCCTGTTGCGACGTCGACCCTTGCGGCAGCTGTTCTCAACCGACCTGCTACCACTGTGATTGCTCCCCCCGTCGTCGTGGTATCCGCGCCCACTGCTAAGCAGGCTCTCATTGCGAAGCCTACACCCACTATCGTTGCCTACGTTGCGCCGACGCCTTTGCCTTCCTTCAAGGCGCTGCCTGAGTCCGTTACCGGGCTATATCGCGAAATCGGTTGCCTTCCGCTGGCCCCCGAGATGCTGCCCGTCGCTGAAGAACCACTCATCCTTCCTTCTGCGCCGCAGGCAATGCCGTTGGTCGAGACGGTTGAACTGGCCACCCCGAAAGTGGACATCCGCCCGATCGTCAGGCCTCAGACATCCTTGCCTTTCACGCGCGATCTCGCGTTTTCTGTGGGAGAATACGAGTTTCCTCCGATCGACCTGTTGCAGGAGCCGCGTTTCCAGGAAACCACCACGATGTCGCAGGAAGCGCTGGAGCAGAGCGCCGGGCTTCTGGAGAGCGTGTTGGAGGATTTCGGTGTCAAGGGTGAGATCATCGATGTGCGCCCCGGCCCGGTCGTCACGCTCTATGAATTCGAGCCGGCGCCTGGTGTGAAGTCTTCCCGCGTCATTGGCCTTTCCGACGATATCGCCCGCTCGATGTCGGCGCTCTCGGCCCGCGTCGCCGTGGTTCCCGGCCGCAATGTTATCGGTATCGAACTGCCGAACCCGGTGCGCGAAACTGTCTATTTCCGCGAGCTGATCGAGTCTTCAGACTATACCGAGACGCGCCAGAAGCTTGCCCTTTGCCTTGGCAAGACAATCGGTGGCGAACCGGTCGTCGCCGAGCTTGCAAAAATGCCCCATCTGCTCGTTGCCGGCACCACCGGTTCGGGCAAGTCGGTCGCCATCAACACGATGATCCTGTCACTGCTCTACCGCTTGAAGCCGGAAGAATGCCGCCTGATCATGGTCGATCCCAAGATGCTCGAGCTTTCCGTTTATGACGGCATCCCACACCTGTTGACGCCGGTCGTCACCGACCCGAAGAAAGCCGTCATGGCGCTGAAATGGGCCGTGCGCGAGATGGAAGACCGCTATCGCAAGATGTCGCGGCTCGGCGTGCGAAATATCGACGGTTACAACACCCGCGCGGCAACCGCGCGCGCCAAGGGCGAAACTATCCTCTGCAGCGTTCAGACCGGCTTTGACCGCTCGACCGGCGAACCGACCTACGAGCAGGAGGAAATGGACCTCGCGGCCATGCCGTACATCGTCGTCATCGTCGACGAAATGGCCGACCTGATGATGGTGGCCGGCAAGGAGATTGAAGGCGCGATCCAGCGGCTGGCCCAGATGGCCCGCGCCGCCGGCATCCACCTGATCATGGCAACGCAGCGTCCGTCCGTCGATGTCATCACCGGCACGATCAAGGCAAACTTTCCAACCCGTATTTCCTTCCAGGTGACCTCCAAGATCGACAGCCGCACGATCCTCGGCGAACAGGGCGCGGAGCATCTGCTCGGCCAAGGCGACATGCTGCACATGATGGGCGGTGGCCGTATCGCCCGTGTCCACGGTCCTTTCGTTTCCGACGAGGAAGTGGAAAAGGTCGTCGCGCATCTGAAGACGCAAGGACGGCCGGAATATCTGGGCACGGTCACCGAGGATGCCGATGAGATCGATGACACCGCGGATGAAGACGCAGCCGTCTTCGACAAGACGGCTATGGGTGAGGACGACGGTGACGATCTATACGACAAGGCCGTCAAGGTCGTGCTTCGCGATAAGAAGTGCTCGACCTCCTACATCCAGCGTCGCCTGTCGATCGGCTACAACCGCGCGGCTTCCTTAGTCGAACGCATGGAGCAGGAAGGCCTCGTCGGCCCCGCCAACCATGTCGGCAAACGGTCCATTATTGCCGGTGGACGCGATATGCCGGATGCTCCAGGTGGCGTGGATATAGAGGTTTGATTGTAGATGCCCGGCTGGTGATCCTGCCGGGCTCATTTTCTTAAGACTTGCGACTTCACCGAGAGCCAATATTGAAGAAGCGTTCCTTCGCATCACTTCGAGAGGACGTCTGGTTCAGATTGAACCAGACATCCTCTTTCTTTTGTTTTCGTTTGTCTTTTCAGGAAAATCGGTTCCCACTTTTCCCTGACAAACTCTAAAGGCCTTCCTATGCCTGCAGCAAGTCGCTCGATGGATTGACCGCCAAGCCGAAATCATCCTTCCGCATCGTGAAGCTCAGCATCGAGGCGGTTGTAGGTCGCCTGGATCATATCGATGTCGTGGATATGGCTGAGACCCGCGACTTCAACGACCACATTGGCTACAGCGACATCGACGTGCGAAGGAGGTTCATCTTCACGTAAGCCCAGAAGGGCCTTAGCGCTATCAACGCTTCCGCCCGACGCGTAGTAGAGATCAAGCGCACTGGCTAAGTAAGCGTCGCGGCGAAGTTCAAGAGACGTGGAGCGCGTGCCTTCGGTCTGAACCAGAAGACGAACTGCCTTGTTCTGTACTTCACTCACCTGTCCCGCCTCCAATGGCCTGCATCATACACGTACAAGGGGCAGCCTATTGAATTAAATTCGTATTTTCAATTCGCGAAATACCGCACAGCCCGATTGGCGCCCTATTTTCGCGGTGGCGAGGAGTGGCCCTGGCGTTGCAACGTTTGTGAAGCGGGGCATCCGAGGGGCCGATGCGGCGTCCGCAAAGGCTGACGGACGTGGTCTCGTGCGTCCTGGGTCCCCGAGCAAGCCCCAGTTGATCAACTCCAGCGGAAACCGAGATTAGGTTTCCGCTGGAGTTCGAAAGTCGAGCAAGACGGATTTTATGGTTTTTTCGCGAGCTGCAGCAGGCCGTCGTAGAGCGCGGTGGCAAGCGGATCCACATCCGCTGCTTCCTGGTGGAGCCGGAAAGTCGTCGCGACCAGTTTGCCGCGACCCAGCCGCTTCTCGATGACGAAGGCGGCCGGCTTATGGACCCAGCCGATGACGACGCCCGCATGCACGCGCCCCTGAAACTCCCAGGGGCGGAACCCGGCCATCAGCTGGTGCGGCACCACACCAGTGAAGGACAGATCAAACAGCGGGCCGCCCGGCACATTTGCGAAGACGCCGTCGCGTCGCAGCCATGAAAAATTGCCGACCCAATCACCGCGCCAGATCGACTTGTGACGATTGATCAGGTTGTAGCCCGGGAAGCTGAAATAGGGGCCCGACATCATGCCACCGGCACCCGGATCGATCTCGATCGACATCGGCCCATCCCGAGGAGACGTGTCGTCACGCAGGCGTCCCGGCTCTTTTGCGACAATCTGCAGCACACGCTGGCCGGAATGGATGGCCTCGATGCGCTCGGCATTGATGTCATGGGTGACGAAGACATCCGCTTCCTCAGGTGAAGCTATAGCATGGCCGAGAGCCGAGAGCCGCGCTGAAATCTGGTCGTCGTTCGAAGCAAAACGGACCGGCGAGAGCGCATCGCGCTTGGCATAGATCGAGATCATCTCGGAATTTTCAGAGAGTATGTTGCCATCCGGCGCCACGATGCGGAAAGCCGCCTTGCGGATATCGGGCGCCGGCGCTGCATTTGCAGTCGCCGAAACCGGAAGATCATGAACCTGCATCGGGGCAATTGCCGGCAACCGAATTTCACCTGTTTCCGCACCAAGTTCCCAGACGAGGCGGCTGCCTTCTGGCAGCGTTGCACCACCGGTGGAGACCTTGACGTTGAATGCGGCGTCCTCCCCACCATACATCGCGTGGCGGGCAGCGCCCGGTGCGATGACGATATCGGAATTCACAGCCGGCAGCGCCTGCGCAAAGGGACGCGGATTGCGTGCCATGTCCATCAGTCCGTTGCCTTCCCAATGGACGTCGGTGAGTTCGGTGATGACGTAGCCGCCGATTGGTGCGTGGGTGCGGATGACCTCGATCTCATATTTGAGGTTCATGTACTGGTACCACTGCACCTGTTCGATGAAGCTCCCGATGTCGCCAAAGACCTGGCCAAGACCCAGTTCGCGGAAGCGGGCTTCGATGCCCTGCGGCAGGGCGGTGCCATCCGCCCATGTCGCGCCATAAGCCATCCACCAGGGGTCGCGGCCACTTTCGTCACGCAGGCGGGACGGGTCCGGCAGGCCCCAGACGCCGAATTCGGAGAGGATCAGCGGCTCTTTCCGTGTACGAACCGATTCCTTGTCCGTCGAGAAGGTCCAGTCGGCATTATCTGCGAATTCGCGGCAGAGCAAGTCCCATTCCTCGCGGCGATCAACGGCCGTCCGGTAGAAGTGGTAGTCGTTGATATCGGTCTTGACGTGGACATTCGGAAAGCAGGCTGAGTTGTCGACGACGAGGCGCAGCGGATCCTCGGCGCGCAGCCAGTCGACCATATCGGAAATCCATTGCCGCTGTTCTGCGGCTTCGCGCAGACGCGTGCCCCAGTCTTCGTTGATCAAGGTCCAAATGACGATCGAGGGATGGTTGCGGTCACGGGCGAGGATGCCTTCCATCGTCGTCCTGAGACGCTCGGCCGAGGCCGGAGTGAAGGTCTCGATATTGGGGATTTCCGTCCAGATCAGCATGCCCAGCCGATCTGCGACCTCGTAGTAGCGCGGGTCCGGCACCTTGATATGGCAGCGCAGGCAATTGAGGCCCATGGCCTTCGCCTTGCGCAACTGGTCTTCCAGCAACTCCAGCGAGGGCGGCGCGCCGAAGCCGTCGGGATAATAGTCCTGATCGAGGGCGGCGCGCAGATAAAGCGGAGCGCCGTTGAGATACAGGTAGCCGTCCTTGGCTTCAAAACAGCGGAAGCCGAAGCTCTCCTGCCGGCTGTCGATCTCGATGCCATCGGCGACGAGCGTTGCCTTGATTGCGTAAAGGCTCGGGCTGTCCGGCGACCAGGGCCGCACAGCGTCGAGCTGGATAGAATAGTCGAGCGCGTTCCCTGTGACGGGAACGGTCCCAGCAAAGACGGACGTACCCTGCGGGCCGACGATCTCGAGTTTCAGCGTACCGGCGACTGCGCCTGCAAAGCCCGCTCTCACATCGAGCCGGCCCTCAGGCCAGATCGGATCGAGACGCAGGGACGAGATGTGAAGCGTGTGGCGTGCCTCGAGCCGTACCGACTGCCAGATGCCGCCCTGCGGACCATACCAGCTCTGCTTGCCATGGGGGATTTCCGCGAAATCGACGCCGTGTTCGTTGCGATGTCCGTCCGGCAGGGAGGCGACGACTTCGATAGTGTTCTCTGCCTTCAGAAGACCTGCGGGGATCACGAATTCGAAGGGTAGATAACCTCCTTCATGACGGCCGATCTCGTTGCCGTTGATGGAGACGACAGCCAGATCGCTAACGGCGCCGAAGCAGATGGCGATTTCGCGACCGTTCCACTCGGCAGGCAATGCGAAATCACGGCGGTAAGTTGCCGATCCGAAGCTGACGGCAAGATCCTCGAAGCAGGCCTGCCAATGCGCAGGCACCTTTGCCTGCCGCCAGACGCCATCGGTTTCGTGACGGAACGCCCACATTCCATCGAGGGAAAGCGTGGCACGGTGCGGCGTATTCGCTGGGCTAAGCGACTGGGAATGGGCATTCATCGGATTATCCTTGGAAGATCGGCAAATTCGGCTTGAGACGGGATACGCGCGGCAAAGCGCGTATCCCGCGGGAGACCAGCCCCTCACCGAGGGGCTGTGAGGAACCCTAAAGCGCGTCGCAATCTTTCAGATCGCTTTGGCGCTTTAAGCTCTTGTTTTGGCGCATGTGGTTATCGCAAAACCGCTTCGCACTTTTGCGCGACATGCTTAACGATTACGGCGCAGCACGCGCTCGACCCCGCTCTGCATGGCTTCAAGCGCTGCCTGCGGCTCGGTGCCCGTCAGCCACATGGCGTTGAAGTCGGTGATCATCGCGTTGTAGACGGCGCGCTGGTTCTGGATCTGCGGCAACGCCGTGGCATTGTTGGCGGTGTCGGCAAATTCGGCGCGGTGCGGAAGGGCCTTGAATTCATCTGAGTTCAGGACCGACTGGCGAACCGACAGATGGCCGGTGCGCGACCATTGGAAGTTGTTGTCGTTCAGGAACTTGAGGAAGGCGAGGGCGGCTTGCGTCTTCTCTTCGCTGCGACTGTCATCCTTCGGGATTACCCACATGTGGCTGTCGGCCCAGACCGCCGGTTTGGCATAGACCTGCGGGAAGTTGGCGACGCGGTAGTCCTTGAGCGCAACCTTGCCGCTCTTGGCTTGGGTATCGTAATTGTCGACGCCCCAGGTGCCGTTGATCAGGATGCCGGTTTCACCGTTGAGGAACGCCTGTTCGGAGCCGGGATAATCAAGCGCGGCATTAGCGAGACCTTCCGAGAAGATCGACGAGACGAGCTTGGCGGCATTCAGACCTTCGGCCGTGTTGATGCTGGCCGTCTTGCCATCACCGGAAATGACGTCGACGCCCTGTTGCCACTGGAACGTATCGAAGACGCGAACCATCATGCCTTCAGCACTCTGGGCTTCTGAGCCGATATAGTATTTGCCGGTCTTTTCCTTGAACTGCTTGCCCTGGGCGAGGAGTTCTTCCGGCGACTTCGGCAGGACAGGCGAGCCATCGGCATTGACGAGGCCGGCCTGCTTCATCAGATCCATATTGACGTGGAGAAGCAGTGCATGGAGGTCGTAGGGCAGCGCATATACTTCATCCCCGGAGGATGCGTTCTTGAGTGCTGCGGGCACGAAGTCCTTGGTATCGATGCCGAGATCGGCCATCGACTTGCTGAGGGGCGTGAGGAGGTCGCGGTCAGAGAAATTCGGCATGACTGAAGCATGCATGACTGCGACATCAGGGATGTTGCCGGTGGAATAGGTCGCGGTCAGCAGGTCGTAATAGGCACCCCAGTCGACTGTCTGGGTGACGACCTTGGCGCCAATGGTGTTTTCAGCGTTGAACTTGTTGGTGAGCGCTGTGATGATGCCGCATTCGCCATTGGCCTTGGAGACATCGGTCACTTCGCCGTATTCGGTCTTGCAATCGCCGAAGAAGCGGAAGAACGAGATATCGACGGCGTGGGCTGCTCCTCCCCAGAGCGTGGTCATTAGTGTCGTGGCGAGTGCCAGGCGTTGCAACGTTTTGGTCTTGTGCATCATATCCTCCTTGTCGATGCGGTACTGAAATGGCCGTCCCGGAAAGCCCGGACAGGCGGCGTCTATTTGCCGGCGCTCATGGCGACACCCGCCACGATGAAGCGCTGGAAGATCAGGAACAGAAGAACGATCGGAAGGCTGGCGAAGACCGCCGACGCCATGACTTGGCCGAGCCCTTCCGAGAAGGCGAAGTTGCTCTGGATCGAGGCGAGACCCACGGTCACCGTGTACATGTCGGCCTTGGTTGCCGAGACGAGCGGCCAGAGAAAGTCGTTCCAGGCGAAGATGAAGGTGAAGAGCCCGAGCGTGGTCAGCGCCGGAATGGAAAGCGGCAGCATGATCTTCAGGAAGATCGTCAGCCGCGAGGCGTGGTCGATGGCAGCGGCTTCTTCCAGTTCCTTCGGGACGCTGCGGAAGAACTGCATCATCAGGAACACGCCGATCGGAACGGCGACGCGCGGCATGACGAGAGCGAAGTGCGTGTTGTGCAGCCCCCAGCCGGACACCATCGTGTGGAGCGGAATGAACACGGCCTGCTCCGGCACCATCAGGCCGGCGACCATTGCCATGAACAGGGTCTTCTTGAATGGAAACTCCAGCCGCGCGAAGGCGTATCCGGCCATGGACGAGACGAACAGAACCATCAGGGTCATCGTCACCGAGACGATCAGGCTGTGCATCAGCCAGCGCGGCACGGTATCGAGCTTCAGGAGGCCGATATAGTTGTCGAGCGTGAACGGGATCGGCAGGAAGCCTGCCGTCGAGTGCATCAACTCTGCATTCGGCTTCAGCGACATGGCGACGACCCAGATGACGGGCACGAGCCAGAGGATCGCGAAGGCAATAGTCGCCCCGAGGATCAGGAGATCGGTGACACGGCGCAGGCCGCTGGTGCGTGCGCTGACCATCATTCGTCTCCCTTCCGGCCGAGCCAGAGCTGCGCCATGGTGAAGCCCAGCATCAGGATGAAGAGCCCGAAGGACATGGCCGTGGCATAACCGACCTGCCAGTCGCGGAAGCTCGTCTCATAGATATACTGAACCAGCATGCGCGTTCGGTTTGCCGGCCCACCCTGCGTCATCAGGTGCGCCTGACCGAAGATCTGGAACTGGCCGACGATCTGCAGCACCAGAACGAGAAGGACGGTGTGGCGGATGGAGGGCAGGGTGATGTTCTTCAAGACCGTGAAGCGACCGGCGTGATCGAGTTCAGCCGCCTCATAAAGTTCCGGAGGTATCTGGCTGAGCGCCGCCAGAAACAGTGCCATCGGCAGGCCGACGCCCCACCAGAGCGTGGTCAGCGCAATCGACGGCATGGCAAGCGTCGGGTGGCCGAGGAAGTTGATCGGCTTGACGCCGATCATGTTGAAGAGCGGCACCAGCAGGCCGTTGTCGGCGGACAACACCATCGACCAGATCAGCGTCACGACCGAGACTGAAAACACGCTCGACATGAAGAAGACCGAGCGCAGCACACCCTTGAGGCGTCCCTGACCGAAGACGGCGAGCGCCAGAACCAGCGCCAGCGCCGTCATGGTCGGAACGGTCATGGCGACGAAGTTGAGCGTGTTGCCCACGGCCTTCCAGAAGATCGCGTCGAGCCACAGATCTTCGTAGTTCAGGAAGCCAATATATTCGCGGTAGTTTCCGGCGAGCTCCCAGTCGTGGAGGCTGATCCACAGGCCCTTGAAGAAGGGATAGACCAGGAATGTCGCATAGATCACGGCAAAGGGTGCGAGGAAGAGATAGGCGGCAAGAACATCCCGCCTGTGCGCAGCTTTGAGGCTGTTGGCGCTCATGCCCCACCTCCCGCATGCAGGGTGATCGAGAGCGTGTTGGCGTCGAAGACATGGCGTGTGCCAGGGCCGATCGCGAAACGGGCGATGGAGCCGATGGCAGGTGCCGCGCCGCCACGCAGTTCGGAGACGATCGAGGTGCCATCTGCAAGTGTCGCATAGACGAGCTGCATCGAGCCCAGCTGCTCGACGACATCGACAGTCCCGCTGATGGGGCCGTCATTGGCTGGCGACAGGATTTCCGGTCGCAGACCAAGGGTCACCTTGTCTCCGACCGTGGCGGAGCCGGCGCGGACTTTTGCGCTCACGCGGGTCTCTCCGGGGCAGACAAGCTCGACGTTTTCTCTATCGACGACCGCAACGGTGGCCGGGATCAGATTGATACGCGGTGCACCGAGGAAGCCGGCGACGAATGCGTTGGCCGGACGTTCGTAAAGCTCGATTGGTGCGCCGACCTGCTCGATCTCTCCGGCCCTCAAGACGACGATGCGGTCCGCCATGGTCATGGCTTCCGTCTGGTCGTGGGTGACGTAGATCATCGTCGCGCCGAGGCGGTGGTGAAGCTTGGCGATCTCGGTGCGCATCGAGACACGAAGCGCTGCATCAAGATTGGAAAGCGGCTCGTCGAACAGGAAGACCTCCGGTTCGCGCATGATGGCGCGGCCGATGGCGACGCGCTGGCGCTGGCCGCCGGAAAGCTGCTTGGGCTTGCGATCGAGATAGGGTTCAAGCTGCAGAATGGCGGCAGCCTTGGCGATGCGCTGGGTGATTTCGGCCTTGGGCGTGCCGATATTCTTCAGGCCGAACGCCATGTTCTCGCGAACGCTCATGTGGGGATAGAGCGCGTAGTTCTGGAAGACCATGGCGACGCCGCGGTCGCGGGCAGCCATGTCGTTGACGCGAGTGCCGCCGATCTCGACGCTACCGCCGGTGATGATCTCGAAGCCGGCGATCATGCGCAGCAGTGTCGATTTTCCGCAGCCGGATGGTCCGACGAAGACGACGAACTCGCCGTCCTTGATCGCAAGCGAAACATCACGAATGACATTCACCGCGCCATAATTCTTCGACACACCCGCGAGCGTTACCCCTGCCATGCACTCCTCCCAGAGCGATTAGTTATATATTATCAGTTATAACTAAAAATATTAGCACGCAAGCCCTGTTCAGCCCTTTTGCGTTGATAAAACTTCGTGCTAATCGGAAAGCCTAGATTCCCAAGGGGTTCGCGTGTCCAAAAAGCCGACCATGTCCGATATCGCCACGACCTGCGGGGTTTCGCAGGCGACAGTATCGCTTGTCCTGAACAATGCTCCGGGGACACGTATCTCGGCATCCACGCGCGAGGCCGTGCTGCGGGCTGCTGCCGATCTCGGCTACAGCACGCCTGCGCGCCGTATCGACCGGCGTCCGCTTATCGCCATGCTCATCAATGAAGTGACGAGTTCACCCCATGTTGCGGGCCTGATCGAGGGCGCTGCGGAGGCGGCGAATGAACTGGGGTATCTGCTGTCGGTCATGCCGACGGACGCTGACGAGGCGGCCGAACACGCAGCTCTCGATCACCTCGCGACGATGCCGATCGCCGGCGTTATCTATGCGCGGCTGATCACGCAGCAGGTGACGCTTGCGCCACAGCTTGTGGAATGGCCGACTGTGCTGCTGAACTGCTATGCCGTCGACACGCCCTTGCCGAGTGTTGTGCCCGGCGATCTGTCGGCAGTCATGAAAGCGACGCTCTCACTGATCGATGCCGGGCATACGCGTATCGCCTATATTGGCGGCGAAGATTCGATCGAAGCCTCGCGTGAGCGCATAAAGGGGTATCGTCGTGCGCTCACGATGCACGATATCCCCGTCGACAACCACCTGATTATCAAGGGGCGCTGGACGATCCAGGGTGGCTACGCCGCGTTCAAGCGGCTTCAGGCGCTCGACGAGCCGCCCACCGCCATCTGCTGCTTCTGCGACCGTATCGCCATGGGTGTCTATGAGGCTGCAAAGGAAGCGGGGCTGTCGATCCCGCGCGATCTCTCGGTCATCGGTTTCGATAACGAATCCTATTCCGGCGACATGCTGCCGCCGCTTACGACCATGCAACTGCCTCACGCAGACATGGCGCGTTATGCCGTCGAAAAGCTTGCCGAGATGATTGCCGCGCCGCGCATGCGCCACGACAATCACAGGGTCAAGCTGGAGTGCGACATGATCGTGCGCCAATCAGTCGCGCCGGTGCCAGCCCGGTAGGGCAATCAGGTCGGGTCCGCTCCCATGACAAGACCCTCGATGTCGTGCTTTTGCGTGATCGGCACGAGTTCTTCGACAACCCGGCAGATGAGATGCTTTTTGGCAATCTCCGGCAAGGCGTCGTGCCAATCCTTGGTTACCATCATGTCATGCAGTTCCGCATGGCCGGCACCCGGCGCATCAACGCCCAGAACCATGACGGGGCGGGCGATCGGAGACTGATGCTCGGTACCGCGATGCACCGTCAGCGCCGAGCGGCAGGAGATGTCGCCGCGGCGCGGAAACTTGCGGGTTGCCCGGTCCTGGAAGCGCCCCCAGAGCGCCTTGTCCGGAAACATTTCATGCTTCCAATCGCGACCATCGTCATATTGCGTTCCGGAGGCAATCTCGAACGGCCCCATGTCTTCGGTGACATCGACGCCGGTCAGGTTGAAGGCGAGGGATGTGATTTTCCGGTCGCGATAGGTATCGACGGGCGAAGGAAAATCCCGGTGCCAGGGTTGGTATTTCGCGCCCTGGAACGGTACGTCGAGGCCGATCTCGACGATCTGGTAGTCCGGTCCGAGCACATTCCTGCAGACATCTACGACCCACGGATGGGTCACGAGGTCGACGAACCCACGGAAATCCTGTGGGTGGATCTCGACATACCAGCGGCGCGGCCCGCGGCCGACTGCGCCGCCCGGCCTTTGGATAGCCGACCAAAAGGCCGTCATCATGTCTTCGCGCATCCCGTCAGCCCATTCGGGGCTGAAAGCACCCTTCAGTCCGATAATACCATCCTCATGAAGCTGACCGACCTGCGCGGCGATATCATAGTCGAATTTGTGATGTGCGTTCATCGTTCTTCCTCCTCCGGAATAGAACGAGGCTACGGCAACTAATAATTATTAGTCAATGGAAAATTATTATTAGTTCCGATAGAAAGCTCCAGACGGAGGGGCGAATGAGCGGCCGGAAGACAATCAAGCGCGTAACCATGATGGATGTGGCGAAGCTTGCGGGCTGCTCCCAGGCCACGGTCTCTTTCGTCCTTAACAATGTTACGGACATCAAGATCTCCGCCGATCTGCGGGCGCGTGTTCTGGATGCCGCCAGATCTCTCGGCTATGGAACCGGCAGCCCGATCCGTCGCACGGCGATGGAGGAGCTTCGCGGCGGCTGTATCGGCTTCATCGTGGACCAGTTGGCCACGGCGCCGGAAGCGGTGAACGCCATTGAGGGCGCCCGCCAGGAATCGTGGGATGACGACGTCACTATCCTGGTTGCCCAGACGCAAGGGCGCGTGGAGCACGAGAAGCGGGCGCTGGATCGGTTGCTTCAGGCGGGGGCACAGGGCATCGTCTATATGTCGATCTTCACGCGCCGGGTCGCGCTGGATGCAATCTTCGACAATCTCCCGGTCCCGATGGTTTTGTTGAACTGCTACACCAGCGACGAGCGGTTCCCCGCCGTGGTTCCGGACGAGATTACTGGGGGCAGGATGGCGACGTCGATCCTTATCGATCTGGGGCACCGGCACATTGCCACCATCGTGGGGGAGAGTTTCATGGAAGCTGCCCAGGACCGGCTGAGCGGCTATCGGAAAGCCCTGGCCAAGGCGAACCTGCCTTATGATGATCGCCTTATTGCCGAAGGAGACTGGACCCCGACCTCCGGCTATGAGGCGACGCAGAGACTTTTATCTCTAACAGACCGTCCAACGGCGATCTTCTGCCAGAACGACAAGATGGCAACCGGCTGTTTCAACGCGATCCGTGATGCGGGTCTCAGCATCCCCGGCGATATCTCTGTTGTCGGTTACGACGACGACGAGATTGCTCGCCACATGAAGCCGCAGTTGACGACGCTCGATCTGCCGCATCGTGCGATGGGCGCCTGGGCCATCCGCCAGCTTGAAACGCCACCGCATGGCTCGAAATCTGTACACAAAATCGCCTGTTCGCTTGTGACACGCAATTCGTGCGCATCGCTTCAGAGATGTCAGTACCGGAACAATTCTCCTCAATAGCGTGCCGTTTGAATCTTCCCCAGGCGGTGCGGCCGCCCGGTCGATCGGCTACAACCGCGCGGCTTCCCTCGTCCACGCATAGAGCAGGAAGGCCTCGTTGGCCCCGCGAACGATGGGGGCAAACCTTGTATCATCTCCGGAGGACGCGTTATGCCGGATGTACCGGGCGTGGTGAATATCGAGGTTTGAAGGCATCCCGTACTTGTTGTCTCAAGCGACTTTTTCTTGTTTGAGGCCTGCCTCATTTTCTGTGATCAGCTTTGCTTCACCTTTATTTGAACGGACACGTGCGAAGCTGGACGGATAGGGCAGGCTCCTGTAAACTGAGCGGACATCATTATAAATTTCAAATTTTGAATATATCACGAGGGCAAAGCAAATGAAGAGTTACCTTATTGTTGCCGCCTTATTCGCAGCGATTCCTTTCACGGAGGCGAATGCGCAAGACATTTCACCGGATACTTTGAACATAGCTAAAACCGTCGAACAGTTGCAGGAGAAGATTAAGCAATCCACAGATCGTGGGGTGGTCCAACAAGCTGTATCAGATTTGCAGAAATTAGCTGATTCTGGCAATGCAGGTGCGCTGGTTCGTATCGGGGAACTTTATCGTGACGGCACTGTGTTTACCGCAGATCCACAGAAGGCATTCGAATCGTTTCAACGGGCTTCCGATGCTGGTAACGCCACCGGCAAAATTCGCTTGGGTGAAGCCTATATCCGGGGCATTGGAACGCAGGCTGATGTAGCCAAGGGCTTGACGCTGATCGAGGAGGTCGCTCAGACAGGTGACAGCGGGGCATTATTGACGCTCGGCGATGCCTATTCCCGCGGAGGACCCGTTCCGATCGATGGTCAAAAGGCGCTTTCCTATTATCAACGTACGATTGATACCGGCAATTCGGCTGCGCTGGTTCGCATCGGTGAACTTTATCGTGACGGCACTGTTGTTACCGCAGATCCACAGAAGGCATTCGAATCGTTTCAACGGGCTTCCGATGCTGGTAACGCCACCGGCAAAATTCGCTTGGGTGAAGCCTATATCCGGGGCATCGGAACGCAGGCTGATGTAGCCAAGGGCTTGGCGCTGATCGAGGAGGTCGCTCAGACAGGTGACAGCGGGGCATTATTGACGCTCGGCGATGCCTATTCCCGCGGAGGACCCGTTCCGATCGATGGTCAAAAGGCGCTTTCCTATTATCAACGTACGATTGATACCGGCAATTCGGCTGCGCTGGTTCGCATCGGTGAACTTTATCGTGACGGCACTATTGTTACCGCAGATCCACAGAAGGCATTCGAATCGTTTCAACGGGCTTCCGATGCTGGTAACGCCACCGGCAAAATTCGCTTGGGTGAAGCCTATATCCGGGGCATTGGAACGCAGGCTGATGTAGCCAAGGGCTTGACGCTGATCGAGGAGGTCGCTCAGACAGGTGACAGCGGGGCATTATTGACGCTCGGCGATGCCTATTCCCGCGGAGGACCCGTTCCGATCGATGGTCAAAAGGCGCTTTCCTATTATCAACGTACGATTGATACCGGCAATTCGGCTGCGCTGGTTCGCATCGGTGAACTTTATCGTGACGGCACTGTTGTTACCGCAGATCCACAGAAGGCATTCGAATCGTTTCAACGGGCTGCGAATGCCGGCAATTCCACTGGCAAAATTCGTCTCGGTGAGGCCTACATCAAGGGAATTGGCGTGGCTAAAGATGCGGGACGCGGTGTTGCATTGATTGAAGAGGCAACAAAGCAAAACAGCGGTGCGCTCTATACTCTCGGAGATTACCTCTATCGAGGCGATTTCCTTGAGGCAGATGGGAAGGCAAGTATACAGGCATTTTTGGCTTCTGCCGAATCGGGAAATGTCTCTGCTTACGTACGCCTCGGAGAAATTTACCGCGATGGCACACTGGTACCCCGGGATGTGCAGAAGTCGGTTGATTACTATCGCAAGGCATCCGAGATGGGACAGACCTCGGCTCTGTTGGCGCTTGGTGAAAACTATGTTTATCAGCGATACGGTAGAAAGTCTGACAAAGGAGTCGGTGTAAGGCTCATTGCGGAAGCTGCAAAGCAAGGAAACGAGCTGGCGGCTGTGTCTCTCGCCAGTCTGCAACTTTCGGGAAATGGAGTTCCGAAAAATGCTTCGAAAGCAATTAAGTCCCTGACTGCTGCAGCAGATGCCGGGAACGCGAGGGCCGCCGCTATGTTGGTGGCTATTTATCGCGATGGCCGAGGAAAAGACGTCTCCAAAAATCTCTCCAAGGCCCGTGACTCTCTTGTGCGCTACGAAAGCCTCTTTGCTCCAGGAGACTTGGTACGAGAAAAAATCGTCCTTTTGTCAGCTTCGGCAACATCGATCAATGATTTCGAACAATTATCGAAGTCGTTAGCCGCAGCTCCGCCAGCAATACAATCCGGTACAATATCGCGCTTACGCACTACTAATCCCAATGCATATGTTTATGTTGCACAGGAACGCCTGAAGCAGCGTGGGCTATATGCAGGTCCTCTGAATGGTCAATTGACTAGATCGACAATCCAAGCTCTGAATAGGCTTTGTGAAGAAAGTCCGGCTGCGCAACGGTGCGACAAGGGACCGCTCAATAGCTCGGCAGCTAATTTGATTTCCGTGCTTCTCAACTAACCTGCTCGTCAACCAGAAACGTCCGATAGTTTGAAAGCTCTTTATCGGACTCATTCTGCGCTCACCGCAAATTTAGGCTGAGCAGTCACTCAATTTTTTGGTGATCGCGGTTGAAGCGCGGACTTCAGAGCCTCTGTTTAAACGCGATAATTGCGGTCCGTACACGCGCAACATCCACCCGTGCTATACCAAACAGGAGCCCTGGGCGAGGGGCTGAAAGGTAGAACGGGGACATCGGCTGCAGCCCCTGTGCCGCCGGTCCCAATCTTGAGACTAGGGCGACGTCGTCGAAGTCCCTCTCGTGGAACCATGTCGCGAGTTGCAGTCCGCCCTGGCCTTCGGCGATATCCAGCCAGTCACAGCACTGCCGCTTAAGCGTAGAGACCATTGTCTGCATACGCTCGGCATAGCGCGCGTTCATCTGCCGAAGATAGGCTCTCAGGCGCCCTTCGCGAATGAAATCAGCAAGGGCGGCCTGGATGTGGATTGGGACCGCGAGGCCGCGGCGCTGCATTTCGAGCGAGGCCTCTGCCACGAGGTGCGTCGGTACAATCGCGTAGGCAACGCGCAGGCCAGGGGCGAGGATTTTGGCAAAGGTTCCGAGATAGGCGACCACATCGCCCCGGTCGATGCCCTGAAGCGCCGCGATCGGACGGGAGCCATATTGGAATTCGCTGTCGTAGTCATCCTCGACGATGAGAGCGCCCGTTTCCCGCGCGCGTTCGAGGAGAGCGAGGCGGCGTGGCAGGCTCATCGTCACGCCGGTGGGATATTGATGGGACGGGGTCACGTAGATCAGGCGGGGTGAGTGAGCATCGGCTCTGGAGACATCGATGCCTGCTTCATCGCAGGGGATGGCGAAAAGCCGAGCGCCGGCTTCCTTAAGGAGCCACTGGGCGGAGGGGTAGCTCGCCTCTTCCATCCAGGCGACATCGTTTTTGCTGTCGCCCGCTTTGATCATCAGGCGGGCCAAAAGATCAATCCCGGAACGGGTCGATGGCAGGATCAGGACCTGATCCGTGTTAGCGATAACACCCCGGCTTGCCGCGGCGTGCTCGAGCACCGCTTCCTTCAACGCGCGGATGCCGCAAGGGTCGTCATAGCTGAGATCGTGGATGCGCAGCGATCGCGCACGTGCGGCCAGGCACCGGCCCCAGGCGGCATGGGGAAAGTCTGAAACATCTGGTGTGCCCGGCCGGAACATGCCGTCTCCCGCCGGCGAAAGCTGGGGCAGGGCGGTGGGCTCACGCGACGGCCCGGATTGAACCCATGGGGAGGAGGAGAGCGTCGCAACACGGGTGGCGGAGCCCGTCTGAGCCTCAATGTAACCTTCTGCCCGCAGCCGATCATAGGCATCGACGACCGTCGAGCGCGAAACGGCAAGCACAGTCGCCATCTGGCGTGTCGATGGCAGGCGTTGCCCTGCGGAAAGCTGACCATCAAGAATGCGTTCGCGCAAGGCGCGGTAAATCTGGCCTTCCAGATCGCCGGCCTGACGGTCAAGCTCCAGCCATGGGGGTTGCATCGTTGTCATAAAACAAAGTGGACTGCTCAAAATTGGCTAAGTGGCCTTTTACATCAGGCCGCTTTCAAGAGCAATCTCGCGACCAATCGATGAGGTTGCCATGTATTCTCCAGATCAAACCAATGCCGACAATGTTTTCCCTACGACCGAGCGAAGCCGTCTGCGCCGTCGCCACGAGCGTGGCAGCCACAAACATGCCGACGTCTTTGCCGTGCTCGACGCCTGTCCCCTGGGCCATATCGGCTACACGCTCGATGGTACGCCCTATGTCACGCCGACGCTTCATTGGCGCGATGGCGACCGGGTGTATTGGCACGGCTCGGCGGCAAGCCGCTTCCTGCGCAAGATCGAGGGCATGCCGGTCTGCCTCACCTGCAGCATGCTCGACGGCTATGTGCTGGCCCGATCTGCCTTCAACCACTCGGTCAATTACCGTTCGGCCATGGTCTTCGGCAAGGCGCGGGTTGTCGAGGACGTGGGCGAGAAGACGAAAGCGCTGCGCTTCTTTGTCGAAGGCCTGTTTCCCGGCCGCTGGGAGCAACTGCGCCCGATGAAGGATCAGGAGTTGAAAGCCACGTCGGTGCTCTGGATGGAGATCGAGGAAGCGACGGCCAAGGTGCGCAACGCGCCACCCGGAGACCCGGAGGATGCGGATGTTCCCGTCTGGGCCGGGATCATTCCGGTTCGCAGCATGCTTGCGGATGCTGAGCCCCTATCGGGGCTTGAAGAAGGCCTTGCGCTTTCCGCCGAACTGGACGCACTGATCCGCTCCGGCCGGCTGCGCTGAACACTGGATTCCACTTGCGGAGCGTGCAACATGCGCGACGCCGGTATAACGAAAGACCGACAGGATATCGCAATGGAACTTTCCGATTGGAAGGGCGTGGAACGCCCACAACGTATCTCGCTGGAGGGGCATTACACACGGCTCGAGCCGCTGGACGTGGAACGTCATGGCCGCGATCTTTTCACCTCTGCCCAGGCGCCAGGTGCAGATGACCGGTTTCGGTATCTGTTCGAGGAGACACCGGCCGATTTGGATGCCTTCCTACCCTGGCTTGACAAAGCCTCCGCCTCGGAAGATCCGATGTTCTTTGCTGTCATCGACAAGGCGACGGGGCGTGCGGAAGGCAGGCAGGCGCTGATGCGCATCGATGCCGTTCATGGCGTCATCGAGATCGGCAATATTCTCTGGGGGCCGGCCATCGCCCGCACCCGCATGGCGACTGAAGCGCTCTACCTCTTCGCAAGCCATGCCTTCGACCAGCTTGGCTACCGCCGCTTCGAGTGGAAGTGCAACAATCTCAATGAACCGTCGAAGCGCGCGGCACAGCGGTTTGGCTTTACTTCCGAAGGCATCTTCCGGCAACATATGGTGACCAAGGGGCGTAACCGGGACACGGCCTGGTTTTCGATGCTAGATAACGAATGGCCGACATTGAAGGCCGGATATGATCGTTGGCTGCAGCCTGACAATTTTGATGAGAACGGTCAGCAGAAGACGAAGCTGAGCTTCTGACGATTACTGTCCATCGGGAATCGAGGCCGTCGTCTCAGCCGAGACGCCGCCCGGTACCGGCGTCGTTGGCGTGTGCGACAAGGCAAAGTGCAGTGCGCCCGAAACCACGAGCGAGATTGCCACGACGGCCAGCAATGCTCCCAATTGTGTCTTGACCACTTGTCCGTCCTTCCATCTGCAACGCGCACCTTACACCTGCCAAAGGACCGTATTTGTGCGACGCAATAATGGCCGTTTCCCAGGGAACATCGGCCATGGTTAACGTTTCCTCTTCGTGAACGCGAACCGGGGTAATTCCCGTCGTTTGTGGCAAAAAACCTTCGCCTTTTCTCTTGGGTACCGGCGCACCCGGCAACATGCTAACGATGCCGACGGAGTCGGCACTGCCTTGCCACAGAGGGTGGTCGCCACAGCATTGAAGAGATCGAGGACGACATGACGGAACGGACGTATTTTTCGCCAAAGGGTGGCCAGCCCGCGCAGACGGAGCTTTTGACCGGGCGCGCGGTGTTCACCGAAGCCTATGCGGTGATCCCCAAGGGCGTAATGATGGATATCGTCACCAGCTATCTGCCCTTCTGGGACGATACCCGCCTCTGGGTGCTGTCTCGCCCGCTCTCCGGCTTTGCCGAGACCTTCTCGCAATACATCATGGAAGTCGCGCCCGGTGGCGGCAGCGACAAGCCGGAGCCGGATGACGGCGCCGAAGGCGTGGTCTTCGTTGTTGAAGGCGAGATCACCGTCGAAATCGGCGGCGAGACCCATCGCCTCGGCCCAGGTGGTTTCGGCTTCCTGCCGCCAGCAAGTGGCTGGCGTCTGCGCAACAAGGGCTCTGTCCATGCCCGGTTCCACTGGATCCGCAAGGCCTACCAGGCCGTGGATGGTCTTGATGCACCGGAAGCCTTCTTCGTCAATGAGAAGGATGTCGCTCCGACGCCTATGGCTGGCACGGAAGGAAAGTGGGCGACCACGCGCTTCGTCGATCCCCTCGACCTGCGCCACGACATGCATGTGACCATCGTCACGTTTGAACCCGGCGCCGTCATTCCCTTTGCCGAAACCCATGTGATGGAACACGGCCTCTATGTGCTGGAAGGCAAGGCGGTCTATCGGCTGAACCAGGACTGGGTCGAGGTCGAAGCAGGCGACTTCATGTGGCTGCGCGCCTTCTGCCCGCAGGCCTGCTATGCCGGCGGCCCCGGCAAGTTCCGTTACCTCCTCTATAAGGATGTGAACCGCCACATGCGGTTGCCGCGATAATTGTCACGGAACGGCCGGCCGGAACTCCGTTCGACGAGTTGGTCGGTTCGGGCGCGAACGTAGCAATGCCCTTTCATTCGAAATCCAATTATGGGCTGTATTCATAATTCAAAGGTTATGAATTACGACCCATAATTCATTTTACATTACCATTCTGCCGCGCCAGTTTACGACCGGCTTATCAGTCAATGGAAAATTGGCGCCTGGGAGTGTGCCGATCATCAGGGAGGAACGTATGAAAAGGCTAGTCCTGGCCGCAATCGCGGCCGTTGTTATGGGCAGTGCTGCCTATGCAGACACGATCAAGGTCGGCGTCGTCGGCCCGTTCTCCGGTCCGTTCGCCCTGCAGGGGAAGAACTTCAAGGCTGGCATCGACGCCTATATCGCCACCCATGGCGACAAGATCGGCGACGACACCATCGAGATAGTGTATCGCGATCTGCCCGCCGCCGACCCGGCCCAGTCGAAGGCTTTGGCCCAGGAACTCGTCGTCAAGGAAGGCGTGCAGTATCTCGCCGGCTTCTACTTCACACCCGATGCCATGGCGGTCACACCGATCCTCAAGCAGGCCAATACGCCGTTGGTGATCATGAACGCAGCGACATCGGCCATCGTCACCAAGAGCCCGCTGGTCGTGCGCACGTCGTTCACGACCTGGCAAACATCCACCCCGATCGCCAAGGTCGCCCATGATGCGGGTGTTGAGAAAGTGATCTCGGTTGTCAGCGATTACGGTCCGGGTGTTGATGCTGAAAACGCTTTCAAGGCCGGTTTCGAGAAGGAAGGCGGCTCAGTCGTCGAGGCAATTCGCATGCCGCTTTCGACCAACGACTTCAGCCCGATCATGCAGCGCATCAAGGATTCCGGCGCGCAGGCGGTGTTTGCCTTCCTGCCGTCTGGGCCGACGACGCTCGGCTTCGTCAAGGCCTACAATGAAAACGGGTTGAAGGACGCCGGCATCAAGTTTTTCGCCCCTGGCGATCTGACGCAGGAATCCGACCTGCCGGCGCTTGGCGATGCCGCGCTGGGCATCCAGACGACGTTCCACTACGCCGTGTCGCATGATTCACCGGAAAACAAAGCCTTCGTCGAAGCCGCCAGCAAAGCGATCGGCAACCCGGCGGAACTTTCCTTCCCCTCGGTCGGCGCCTATGACGGCATGCATGTCATCTACAAGATGATCGAGGCAACCGGCGGCGAACAGGATGCGGAAAAGGCTGTTGAGGCGGTTAAAGGTCTTTCCTGGGTCAGCCCGCGCGGCCCTGTAACTATAGATCCCGAAAGCCGCCACATCACGCAGAACATCTATCTGCGCGAAGTCACCAAGGCCGATGACGGCACCTACTATAACAAGGAAATCCAGACCTTCGAAAAGCAGGGCGACCCTGGGCTCGCAGCGGCTAAGTGATTTTTTCAGCTATCGAATGTTGCCGCGTGCAGGGCGCAATTCGCATCGGGCGGCAACATTCATCCCAGGCATAGCCAAGTGCGCAGCCATGTCGTCGAAGTGGGCGAGCCGCCCGAGACGAGCCTAACCTGGAAGAACGGAACCACCGGATGCAGACATTTTTCAGCATAGCCGTTGATGCGATTGCCTATGGCATGGTGCTCTTCGTGATCTCCATCGGGCTTTCGGTGACGATGGGGCTGATGCGCGTCGTCAACCTCGCCCACGGCGCCTTCGCCATGATCGGCGGCTATATCGCCTCCTATGCTAGTCGCGATCTGGGGCTGGGCTATGGTGTCGCCGTGCTGATCGCCATCGTCGGCACGGTGTTGATTTCCATCCCGATCGAGCGCTTGCTCTACCGCCGCATCTACGGCGCGCCGGAACTGACCCAGGTGTTGATGACCATCGGCATCACCTTCTGCATCATCGGCATCGCCAACTATATTTTCGGCCCGACACTGAAGACCATTCCGCTGCCGGCGGAGCTGCAAGGCTCGACCAATCTCGGCTTCCGCTCTATCGCCAGCCATCGCATCTTTGCTATCGTCTGCGGCCTGCTGGTAGCTGGTGGCCTCTGGTATTGCATCGAAAAGACCGCGTTTGGCGTCAAACTGCGGGCTGCGGTCGACAATGCAGCCATGGCGGCAGCGCTCGGTGTGCGCACCGAGATCATCTATGCGGTTTCCTTTGCAGTCGCCGTTGGTCTCGCAGCCTTCGGCGGCATTCTTGGAGCGGAGCTGCTCCCTGTCGAACCCTATTATGCGCTGCGCTACATGGTGACCTTCCTTGTCGTCGTCTCCGTTGGCGGTGCGGGCTCCATTCCCGGTGCGCTGATCGCCTGTCTCGTGCTCGGCGGCATCGATACGACCGGTCGCTACCTGATGCCAGAATTCGGAGAGTTCTTCTTCTATCTCGCCGTCATCGCCATCATCTGCATATTCCCCAAGGGCTTTGCCGGGCGGGTGCGATAGGATGTCCATTGCCATGAACGACCGCCCTCTCGAAACCCCCGCCCGCCGGTCTCCGGCTCTCGGTCGCGATCTCATCGGGCTCGCAGCAATCATCGTTGCGGCCGGGCTCGGCTATCTGATTTTCCCTGACAATCTCGCCCTTCTGACGCGGATCATCGGCATCGCGCTGCTGGTTCTGTCGCTCGATCTGGTGACCGGCTATGGCGGCATTGCGACGCTTGGGCAGGCGGCCCTCTTCGGCTCCGGCGCCTATGCGGCAGGTATCGCATCCGCCCATTTCGGCATCACCAATCCCCTGCTGATGACGCTGTGCGGCATCGCTGGCGGCATGTTTGCCGGACTGATCTGCGGTTTCATCATTCTCAGGGCACACGGCCTGCCGCAACTCGTGCTCTCCATCGCGCTGATCTATCTGTTCCATGAAGTCGCCAACAAGGCATCCGGCTGGACAGGCGGTAGCGACGGACTTTCGGGCATCTCCACTGACGCGCTGTTCGGCGTTTTCGAATTCGATCTGTGGGGACGGACTGCCTACTTCTTCGGTGTCGGCCTGCTTCTGATGGTCATGGTGCTTTTGCGCCTGCTCGTGCGATCGCCCTTCGGCATGCTCTGCCGCGGCATCAAGGAAGACCCGATCCGCATCGCCGCCATGGGTGCTTCGCCCAAGGTTGCGCTCATCAAGATGTACGTGATCTCTGGCGCCGTTGCCGGGGTGGGCGGTGCGTTGAATGCCATCTCGACCCAAGTCGTCGGCCTCGACAGCCTGTCGTTCACCCAGTCGGCGGAAGCGCTGGTGATGCTGGTTCTTGGCGGAACCGGGTCTTTGTTCGGTGCACTCGTCGGTACGGTCGTCTTCATGCTGTTTGAGGACTATGTGTCCGCCGCCAATCCCTTCCATTGGCTTACCATGGTCGGTGCGCTTCTGATCCTGGTGGTGCTGTTTGCACCCAAGGGCATCTATGGAACCGCCGCGGCTTATCTTTCACGCCGAAAGGAAGTTCGCTGATGACCCCCGTTTTCGAAGTCAACGGGCTGAAAAAGGCCTTCAGCGGTCTCGCCGTCACCAATGATGTCAGCCTTTCCATGGCATCGGGCGACCGGGTGGCGCTGATCGGTCCGAACGGCGCTGGCAAGACCACCTTCGTCAATCTCGTCACCGGCCATCTGCGCCCGGATGCGGGCGATGTCCGGCTGAATGGCGAGGTCGTCACGGGGATCAATGCGACTGGTCGCGTGCGACGTGGCCTCGGTCGCTCCTTTCAGGTTACGCGGTTGTTTCAGGACATGACTCCGGCCGAACATGTCGGGATCGCCATTCTCCAGCGTGACGGCCGCTCCGGCCGCATGTTCGGCAACTTCCTGTCGATGCCCGATGTGATGGAGGAGGCGACCGGCTTGCTGTCGGGCCTCGGCCTTCTCGATCTCATGCACCGCAAGGTGAGCGAGATCGCCTATGGCCAGCAGCGGCTTCTGGAGATTGCCATGGCGCTTGCCCTCCGGCCCAAGGTTTTGCTGCTCGACGAGCCGGCGGCCGGGGTGCCGCAGAGCGATACGGGCAGGATCGAACGGGCGCTGGCTGATCTGCCGGCCGATCTTGCGGTGCTGATGATCGAACATGACATGGATCTGGTCTTCCGTTTTGCCAAGCGCGTTATCGTTTTGGCTGCCGGTACGATCATTTTCGATGGGTTACCCTCCGAGGTGACCAAGGATGCGCGGGTGCGCGAAGCCTATCTGGGGAGCTACGCCGATGCCAGCCACGCCGCTTGACGTCGAAAACCTGTCGGCTGGATACGGCCCGACACGGGTGCTTGAAGACATCTCGTTTTCGCTGCCGGCCGGGGGGCGACTGGCTCTCCTTGGCCGCAACGGCATGGGCAAGACGACGTTGCTTGCCACCCTTGCCGGACAGACACGCCGTTATGACGGCCGCATACGGCTGGGCGATGTCGATGTAACCCCGCTTTCAAGCGCCTACCGGGCACGGCAGGGGCTCGGTTATGTGCCGCAGGCGCGCTGCGTCTTCCCGACGCTGACGGTGGAGGAAAACCTGTTCGTCGGATTGAAAGACAGGCCGAAGACCGATCTCCAGCAGGCCTACGACATGTTTCCCCGGCTTTTCGAGCGGCGCCGTAATCTCGGCTCGCAGCTTTCCGGCGGCGAACAGCAGATGCTAACGACTGCGCGCAGCATTCTCGGTCGCCCATCCGTTCTGTTATTGGATGAGCCGCTGGAAGGCCTTGCTCCCGTGATCTGCGATGAGCTGATGGCCGCCTTCTCGCAGCTGGCTTCAACCGGCGACATGACGATCGTGCTGGTGGAGCAGCGCATCCAGAGCGCACTCGATTTTGCCGATCAGGTTGTCGTGCTCGAACGCGGTCGCGTCGCTTGGAGCGGCACGCCAAAACAGCTGACGGCAGATCACGATACGGTCGAACGACTGCTTGGTGTCGGCGGCCTGCACTGACGGCCTGATTCCCATCCAGAAACGTCGAAACCATCACGTGACCGGCGTATGCCAATGGTCACGTGATTTTTCAACGCGTCTAACATTTTGATTTATCTGGAAGAATTTTTTGCGTTTTTCACCTTACGAAAATTAAATTCTTATCCCTTGGAACTTTGCATTCTTTCGTGCATTTTTATTTCGTCGAGTTACGTCGACAGCAGAGTAAGTTCCGACATTGACGCGAGGAGACGCCGATGAACACTCTACTGCCAGAACTGCACGACGGCCATGCGCCGATTACCCTCCAGCAACTGTTTCGCGACGCGTTGGAGGCCTATGACGACTGGGGAAGCGGTGA
Source organism: Pararhizobium capsulatum DSM 1112 (assembly GCF_030814475.1). Lineage (NCBI taxonomy): Bacteria > Pseudomonadati > Pseudomonadota > Alphaproteobacteria > Hyphomicrobiales > Rhizobiaceae > Pararhizobium > Pararhizobium capsulatum. The sequence continues at coordinate 464,085 of NZ_JAUSVF010000002.1, forward strand.
TCTGGTCCCCACGGTCGATTTCCAGGGCGAACGCATTTCGATCGCCGAGGTTTTCGACCATATGCGGTCCTGCACCGATATTCTGCCCCGCAACATGCTGATCGAAATCAAGGAGCGGCTGACGCGGCCCATGAACCGCCAGAATTCGCTCGATGAAATCACGTTTTCGACAGCGGCCAGGGTCATGTGCGTATTGCTTCGCAAGAGGGCCATGCACGACGACGATGCCAATCTCGCCGTGCTTCTGAAGCGGATGTCAGCTCATCAGATGAGGCCGTCCCGATAGTTGTGGCCGTGCCCTTCGGTAATGTCTCTCGAAGGGCACGATTACGACAAGGGCTTGCCGGCCGGTTAATATCTGCTTAAGATGACAAAATAGATAGACTATTATCCACCTGTACCATCGCGCCTCGCGATGCCGAAATTCAACGATCCAGCCGGAGGGGCGGAGAGGAGAATGACATGACGGTACATGGGTTCGCATCGCCATATTCGAGTTATCAGGGCGATCTTTTAAACGTAGCCGTCATCGGCCGCGGCTTTTCCGGAATGATGATGGCCATCGCTCTGTTGAAGACGATCCGCCAGCCTTTTCGCCTTCGTCTGATCGATCCCATGCCCACGGTCAGTGGCGGACAGGCGCTACTCACCGCACGGTCAACCGAAATTCTGAACAGTCGCGCGCGCGACCTTTCGGTTTCCACGGGAGAGCCCAAGGATTTTACCCGTTGGCTGCAGGCAAATGCGCCGTTCCGGCAGGCCGTTTCAGCCGCAATCCCCGGCTTCGGCCAGATTTTCGTGCCGAAATCCACTTTCAGTGACTACGTTTTCCAGCGATTTTCCGAGGCACTTGCCGAGCGCAAGGACGTTTCTGTGCAGATGTCGAGCGAGGGCGTTGCCAGCGTCCGCGTCACGGAATCCGGACTGTTCGAGATCGCGTTCGAGGAAGGCGACACTGGTCGTTTCCATGATGTGATCCTTGCCACCGGTTTTGGCCGCAAACGCGCGGAATCCAGGCTTGAGGCCCTGGATACCTTTGCCGAAGGTGGAGCAGACGCGGAACACGTTGTCGTGCTCGGCAGCGGACTTCGCGTCGTCGACCAGGTGCTGCAATTGCGCGACGGCGGCTTCCGTGGTCGCATCACCATCGTTTCGCGACGCGGTTTCCTGCCGCAGCCGCATACGCGCCTTCCGGCAGATGCGGTCTTCCCAAACCACCCCATGCCATCCAACCTCCGCCAGATCGTCCGTTTCGTGCGGGAGGCCTGTGCAGAGGCGGAGGAAAACGGCTGGAGCTGGCAGGCAACCATGAACGGCCTGAGGAAGCGTGCTCGCACGCTCTGGTCGTCGCTTCCGCCGAGCGAAAAACGTCAGTTCAACCGTCATCTGCGATCAATCTACGACGCCCACCGCAACCGCCTGCCTGCCGATGTCCATGCCCGGCTGGAACGAGAGCTGGCAACGGGACAGACAGAACTCCGGCGGGGAACGGCGATCGAAACGGTGACGTCGGGTTTGCGTGTGCGCTGGGCGGGTGAAACCGAGGAAAGTCTATTTGCCGCCAGCGAAGTTATCGATTGTCGATGCCTTGCCCCCGACCTTTGCGAACCGGTCATTGCCGACCTTCTGAAGGGCGGCCTTGCCGTAACCGACGAGCTGGATCTCGGGCTGGCGGTCAATCCGGCAGGCGAACTGCTTGGGTCGAAAAATAGGCCTGCCGGCCTCTTTGCCATCGGCCCGCTCGGACTGGGCTCGCTTCCGGATATCGATCTTGTGCCAGAGATCGTCACCCAGACCTATGCGGCGGCCAGCCTGATCGACGCACGCTCCATGCCACAGCTGCGGGCGGGATAGTAGAGGCGGTCAGCCGCGGCGAAGATCGATCTGTGACGTCACCACCGATTTCCCGCTTTCGGGATCGCGATCAATAGTGACGATGCGGATGCCATTTCCGCTGGTGCGCTCGATGCGCATATCAGCGGATTTGTCGCCATTGATTTCCTTTGACCATAGAACTTGAAGCTGGATCGTTTGACCCGAACGTTTCCCAGATAGTGTCGCCGGGCCGCTTGCCGCGCCCGTATAGGTGCCGCGATAGCGCGATCCGGTCACATTGAGCCGCGCATCGATGTTGCGCTTGAAGACGCCGAGGCTCCGGCATGTACCGGAAAGCGACAACGAAGTCGCCTTCGCGACGGATGTGAACGTGCAGGTGAGGCTGATAGCTGCCCGGTTGGTGCGCAGCTTTGCAAAGCCTGTTCCCTTCAGGGTGCCCTGCAGCGAAGCAAGATATTCAGCCTCGCCGGCGAAGGAGGGCGCGGCGAGCGAAAGGCCGGCAATAGCAAGGGGGATCGTCAGGAAGCGCATGCGGGTTTCTCCTGATGGGATTGGCCACAACGAACGAGCGGCCAAGACGTTCCTGTTGCTCGCTTGTAGATTTTATTCTCAATGCGAATAAAGCCGCAAGGAGAACCGTTATCTCGCGGTCCGTTGACAAATGGAGACGTTCCTCCAACAGTGCGGGCAGATCGAAAACGGCAGCGGTGGGGGACAAATGTCGATGCGCGCGCTTATCCGGAACTTTGCGTTCTTGATCACCGCCACCTTGATGGCGGCGGGGCCAGCGCTTGCGGCCGACCGCCATGTGATCGCCAATCCGGATAGCGATTATTTCGGCTTTGACCTGCGCACGGAGCAGAATGTCAGTCTCGCGGACTGCGAAAGCGTCTGCCTTGCCGACAGCGCTTGCAAGGCCTTCACCTATAACCCCAAAGTCAAGTGGTGCTTCCTCAAGTCTGATTTCAACCAGGTCAATCGTTTTGCCGGCGCAATCGGTGGCAAGGTTGTAGAGGCTGACGCTAATGAACCGGATATCGGCGCACCCCCTGCCTTGCCCTTTATCTCCGACCAGCTTCTCTCCGACGCCCGCACAGTCAAGCAGAACCTTGAACTGGCCGAAGACCAGAAGACACGCGGCTTCGAAAGCCTGAAAGCCGCCGCCCGGCGCGAACTCAATAACAATAATGTCGATGCTGCACTGCTCGCCTTCCGCGGGGCGCTGGCGATCGAGCCTGAGGACGCCGATCTCTGGATCGAGACAGCCCGAACTGCCAACCGTATTCTCAACAACACCGATGTGGCCGTGCAGGCATCGCTCTCGGCCATCAACGGCTACCAGCTGACCCGCACCACCCAAGAGCGGGCCGATGCGCTTTCCGTGCTGGCGCTCGCACTTCAGCAATCCGGCAATGGCCGCCCGGCGCTCGATGCCTACAAGGCGAGCCTTGCTCTCGTAAACGCCCGCACCGTCCGTGCAGCCTACCTCGATCTGCGCACCCGCGAAGGCTTTCGCGTCACCGAGCACACCATTGATGCCGACAGCGCCACGCCGCGCGTTTGCGTCACTTTCTCCGAACCGCTGGTCAAGCTTGGCGTCGACTATACACCCTATGTCAGCCTGAACGGCGAGGCGCCGAAGGCATTGGAAGCTTCGGGTTCGCAGATCTGCGTCGAAGGGCTCGATCACGGCCAGCGTTACAAGCTCGCTTTGCGTCGTGGCCTGCCGTCCTCGATTTCCGACGAGCCCCTGGAGGAGAATGTCGAGTTCGACGTCTACGTCCCGGATCGCTCCGCCATGGTGCGTTTTACCGGCGACAGCTTCGTCCTACCGTCGACCGCGCGCCGGGGCATTCCGATCGTCTCGGTCAACACGTCGAGCGCCAATCTGAAGCTTTACCGGATCGGCGACCGCAACATTGCGCCGCTGATGGCGAATTCGCAGTTCCTGACGCAGCTTGATGGCTATAGTGCCGATCAGATCAGCGAGCAGAATGGCGAACTCGTCTGGGAGGGTGCGATCGATATCGCGCCCGAACTCAACAAAGAGGTCGTGACCTCGTTCCCGGTCGATGAGGTTCTGCCGAAGCGCAAGCCCGGTGTCTATGTGCTGACAGCCGTTTCAGGCACCGGCGTTTCCAATGAATGGGACAGCCGCGCCACGCAGTGGTTCCTCGTGTCCGATATCGGCCTTGCCACCTATTCCGGTAGCGATGGGCTGAACGTCTTTGCACGCTCGCTGGCGAGCGCCAAGCCGATGGCCGGCATCAAGCTCAATCTCTTGGCCAAAAACAATGAAGTACTGGGCACCGCGACGACCGATGTCAGCGGCCGCGCGACCTTTACGGCCGGCCTGATCCGCGGCACGGCTGCGATGATGCCAGCTATCATCTCGGCAGAGAGTGGCACAGACGACTACGTCTTCCTCGACATGACCCGCGCCGGCTTCGATCTTTCCGATCGTGGAGTGACCGGGCGTGCGGCGCCCGGTGCGCTCGATGTCTTTACCTGGACCGAACGCGGCATCTACCGTGCCGGCGAAACCGTGCATGTCTCGGCTCTCGCCCGCGATTCCAGTGCGCAGGCGGTCGAGAACCTGCCGCTTACCTTCATCTTCACCCGGCCGGATGGCGTCGAGGATCGCCGCCTTGTTAGCGACGGCAAGCAAATGGGCGGTTATGCACTCGACTTGCCACTGCAGCCGAACGCCATGCGCGGCACCTGGATGGTGCGGGTGTTTACAGATCCCAAGGGCTCTTCGATCAGCGAAAAGACCTTCCAAGTCGATGATTTCGTTCCGGATCGTGTCGAGTTCGACATGACGAGCAAGCTTAAGCAGGCGGATGTCGACCAGCCGATCCCTGTCGATATCAAGGGCCGTTACCTCTACGGCGCCCCGGCAGCGGGATTGGAGCTCGAAGGCGATATCGGGCTCAAGACCACCCGCGAAAATCCGGATTTCCCGGGCTATGTCTTCGGCCTTGCCGATGAGGAGGAAAGCGAAGACAGTCTTACGTCACTCGATTTGCTGGAACCGCTTGATGACAACGGCGAGGCGTCTCTCGATGTCACGTTGCCTGAACTGCCGTCCACCACCCGGTTGCTCAATGCTCAGATCACCGTGCGCATGCGCGAGGCCGGCGGCCGGGCCGTCGAGCGCTCGCTGACGCTGCCGGTCAAGCCGGCATCCGACATGATCGGCATCAAGCCGGAATTCAGCGGCGACCTGCAGCAAAATTCCGTTGGCCGCTTCCATGTGATCGCCGTGGATGCCGATGGCAAGAAGCTGGCGGGCACCAAGCTCGGCTGGAAACTGCTCGCTGTTGAGCGCGATTATCAATGGTATCGCGATGGAACGGCATGGCGCTATGAGCCGGTCATCTCCACCCGGCAGATTTCGACCGGGACCGTGGATACAAGCGAAAACGGGGCGGAAATCTCCGCGTCCGTCGATTGGGGCCGCTACCGCCTCGAAATCGAAACCGCCGATCCTGGCGGCCCGACGACCAGCGTCGAGTTCGATGCCGGATGGTATGTCGAGGCGACGTCCACTGAAACGCCTGATGGCCTCGAAATCGCGCTCGACAAGGAACATTACGCCATCGGCGAGACCGCCAAGCTGAAGATCTCGCCGCGTTTTGCCGGTGAAGTACTGGTTACGGTCGGCTCCGAAAACCTGATTGCCACCAAGCTGGCGAGCATCGGGGCCGAAGGCGGCGAGATCGACCTGCCGGTGACGCAGGAATTCGGCGCCGGCTCTTATGTGACGGCAACGCTCTACCGTCCTGGAGATGCACAGCAAAGCCGCATGCCGATGCGCGCTATCGGCGTCAAATGGCTGCCGGTCGATCCGGCCGAGCGCAAGCTTGCGGTGAAGCTCACCCTGCCGGAAAAGACGCTGCCGCGGCAGACGCTCAATATTCCGGTCGAGGTAACCGGTGCGGGGGCAGGGGAGGGCGCTTATGTCACGGTCGCGGCCGTCGATGTCGGCATTCTCAACCTGACCCGCTATGAAGCGCCCGATCCGGACGGCTGGTATTTCGGCCAGCGCCGCCTTGGCCTCGAAATCCGCGACCTCTATGGCCGCCTGATTGATGGTTCGCTCGGCGCCATGGGCCGGCTGCGCACGGGTGGTGACGGCGGCGAGATGGCGCTGCAGGGAAGTCCGCCCACCGAAAAGTTGGTGGCGTTCTTCTCCGGTCCCGTAACGCTCGATGAGAATGGCAAGGCGATCATCAGTTTCGATATTCCGCAATTCAACGGCACGGCGAGGGTCATGGCCGTCGCCTGGTCGAAGGCGGGCGTCGGTCATGCCAGCCAGGATGTGGTCATCCGTGACCCGATCGTGGTCACCGCCAGCATGCCGAAGGTTCTGGCGCCCGGCGACAAGGCGGAGCTGAGGCTTGATATTGCCAATACCGATGCGCCGGCCGGCGATGTCCGCCTCTCGGTTGAGGCCGATGCCTCGATTGCGATCGACAAGGCGTTGGCGGAACAGACATTCCCGCTGCCGCAGGGCGGCAAGTTCGATGTGACGTTACCTCTGACCGGTGTGCATCCGGGAAGCGGGGCGATCACCCTCAGGCTTGCAAGCGCGGATGGTACATCGCTCGATCAGGCGATTTCTGTTCCCGTACGCCCGGCAGCTTTGCCGGTCACCACTCGTAACCCGATTACGCTGCAGCCGAATTCCAGTCTTAAGGTCGATGGCGAACTGCTGGCGGAAAGCATCCTTCAGGGTGCAGCCGTCAGTGTGAACGTCACACGCTCGGCAGCTTTTGATATTCCGGCGTTGCTCGTCTCTCTCGACCGCTACCCCTATGGTTGCGCCGAGCAGACGACGAGCCGGGCGCTGCCGCTGCTTTATCTCAGCGAACTCCTGAAGCAATCCGGCATGGCCGAAGAGGAGGACGTCAAGAAGCGGGTGCAGGAGGCGATCTACAAGGTGCTTTCCTACCAGTCGTCTTCCGGGAGCTTCGGTCTCTGGGGGCCGGGTTCGGGCGATCTCTGGCTCGATGCCTATGTCAGCGACTTCCTGACCCGGGCACGCGAGCAGAAATACGACGTTCCGGAACAGGCTATGGTGCAGGCGCTCGACAATCTGCAGAACGCCCTGAGCTATGACAGCAATGTCGTCGATCGTGGCAACGAGATGGCCTATGCGCTCTATGTGCTCGCCCGCAATCGTAAGGCCGCGATCAGCGACCTGCGTTTCTATGCCGATACGAAGCTTTCCGAGTTCCCGACGCCGCTCTCCAAGGGGCATCTGGCCGCAGCGCTTGCGCTCTATGGCGACGCCCAACGCTCGGGTAGCATCTTCGAAGAGGCGCTTCAGATGGCATCGACGACCACCCCGAGCCTCAGCCGCTCCGATTATGGTTCGGCCTTGCGTGACAATGCAGCGGTGCTGACGCTTGCCGCCGAAAGCCGGCCGGTGCCGCCGATCATCCCCCAGATGGCCAAGCTCGTTTCTCGTGAATGGGAGCAGCAGACGTATACGAGCACGCAGGAGCAAATGTGGATGCTGCTTGCCGCCCGCGCGATCCAGAAGGGTAACGAGGACCTGAAGATCGAGGTCAACGGCGAGGCTTATAGCGGCGGCTATTCCGCCCGCATGACCGGCGACGCGCTGCTGGACACGCCGATCGTGCTCGCCAATCGCAGCAAGGATTCGGTGACAGCCGTAGTAACGACGGTTGCCGCCCCGGCCTATCCGCTGCCGGCCGGCGGCAATGGCTTCAGCATCGACCGGACCTACTATACGCTGGATGGCGAGGAGGCCAATGTCAGCGAAGCCCGGCAGAACGAGCGTTATGTCGTGGTGATCAATGCCACCGAGACCAACGACTGGCCTTCGCGCGTGCTGATCACCGATCTCCTGCCTGCTGGTTTCGAGATCGACAATCCAAGTCTTGTAGACAGCGCCAAACTCTCGAACTTCGACTGGATCGGAGAGGTGGAAGCGGCCCATACGGAATTCCGCTTCGATCGCTTCGTCGCCGCCTTCGATCGTAGTGCCGGTGACAACAGAACGATCACCGTTGCCTATGTTGTACGTGCCGTCACACCGGGCACCTATGACCACCCGGCCGCGAGTGTCGAGGACATGTATCGCCCGCAGTTCTCGGCGCGCACGGCGACGGGACGCATGGAAGTTAAGGCAGTCGAGTAATGAAGAGGCGCTGGAAGTGGCTGGGGGTTGCGGCGGCCATTGCGGTTGCCGTTCCCGCCGCGATCTTCGGGCTCAATACGGCAGACCGCGCATTCCCGCCGCCGCTGGAAGGTGCACGCATCGTCTCGTCCGAAGTGCTCGATGCCGATGGGCAGTTACTCCGAGCCTTTGCAACGCCGGAAGGACGCTGGCGGTTGAAGACGACGGCGGATGAGGTCGATCCGCAGTTCTTGCGTATGCTCGTTGCCTATGAAGATCGCCGTTTCTATGAGCACAGGGGCATCGATCCCTATGCGGTGGCGCGGGCGGTTTGGCAATTCATCAGCCACGGCCGGATTGTCTCCGGCGCCTCGACACTTTCCATGCAAGTGGCCCGTTTGATCGAGCCGCGCCAGAGCCGCAGCCTTGATGCCAAGTTGTTGCAGCTCGTCCGCGCCCTGCAGATCGAACGGCGGCTGACCAAGGCGCAGATCCTCGATCTCTATCTGACGCTCGCGCCCTATGGCGGCAATCTGGAAGGCATCCGGGCGGCAAGCCTTGCCTATTTCGGCAAGGAGCCACGACGGCTGACCGTACCGGAGGCGGCGATGCTGGTCGCCATTCCGCAGCTTCCGGAAAAGCGGCGCCCGGACCGCAATCCGGCGATTGCCAAGGCCGCGCGACAACGAGTTCTCGAGCGCTTGGCCGTATCCGAAGTGATCGGAGAGGGCGAGGCGGAGCGCGCGGCACTTGTGCCGGTTCCATCCCGACGCCTCCAGCTTCCTGCTTATGCCGCCCATCTAGCGGAAGCAGCTCGCCGAAAAGACCCAGCGAAGACTGTCTTCCAGACGACCTTGCGGCGCAGGATCCAGAGCGAGCTTGAAACGGTGGCGCGCGAGGCGGCATCCCGGCTCGATCCTAAGGTTTCGGTGGCGCTGATCATGGCGGATGCCCGCACGGGCGAGATCGTCGGCGAGGTAGGGTCGGCCGACTATTTCGACGCCAGTCGTTCGGGCTGGATCGACATGACCCGCATGCCGCGTTCTCCCGGCTCGACGCTGAAGCCCTTCATCTACGGCCTTGCCTTCGAAGAGGGGCTGGTTGCGCAGGAGACGATCATCGAGGATCGCCCTGCCGACTTCTTTGGCTATCGCCCGCGCAATTTCGATATGAGCTACCAGGGCGATGTGACGATCCGAGATGCCTTGCAACTATCCCTCAATGTGCCTGCAGTCCGGTTGCTCGATGCAGTGGGGCCGACACGGCTTCTGATGCGCTTCCGCCGCGCCGATGTACGGCCGATCCTGCCGGACAATGAGGCCCCGGGGCTGGCGATCGGTCTTGGCGGTCTCGGTATAAACCTTACCGATCTTGTCCAGCTTTATGCGGCTCTTGCCAACAGCGGCAAACCGGTGAGGCTCGGCGATGGGATTCATGCTGAACCGGGCGTATTCGCGGGTGATCCGCTTCTCGATCCGGTGGCCACCTGGAATGTGGCTGACGTGCTTTCCGGCGTCATTGCGCCGGCCGGCAGCCGGCAGCGCGGCATCGCCTACAAGACCGGAACGAGCTACGGCTACCGCGATGCCTGGTCCGTCGGGTTCGACGGTCGCTACGTGCTGGGCGTCTGGATCGGCCGGCCGGACAATGCCGCGGTGCCGGGCATGGCGGGGTATGCCAATGCTGCCCCGATCCTGTTTGAAGCCTTCAACCGCTCGGGCGTTGCCATTACGCGCCTGCCGAGCGCACCGCCCGGCGCCGTGCGCATCGCGCAAGCCGAATTACCGATCAGTCAGCGGCGCTTTGCAACTACCGCCAATGGGCTGGTGGTCGCGTCAACACGCGAACCCGCGCCCCAGATCGTCTATCCACCGGAAGGTGCTCACGTCGAGCTTGGTGCCGACGCCGCGGGTATTGCTCAACCCCTGACGTTGAAACTCCAGGGCGGGAGGGCGCCGTTCCGGTGGCTTGCCAATGGCAAGCCAATGGCGGAACCTTTACGTCGGCGCACGACGCAGTGGACGCCGGACGGTGCCGGTTATTCGACGCTGACCGTGATCGACGCGGCAGGGCGAGCAGCAAGCGTGCGGGTCTTTCTGCAATAACCTCGCTTCGCTGATCCGAGTGCAATTGGCTGGGGACGACGTGTGCTAGCGGCTACACGCGTGATCCGAATCGCCATAACCTTCGATCTTGGATTATCCCCTAGTGATCAATCGGGATTCACGAAGAGGTTCTGATCCTTTAACAGTGGACCATGATTCGGTTTCCCTTGATTCGACAAAACACCCCTTCGCGGGGATTTTTCGCGGGGTTTTTCCACCGCCATGTGCCCGTTTTGAGCATGCCAAGCCTGCGGAGAGCAGCGACGCTTGCTGTGATGAGTGCTTCCGTTGTGGCTTGCGGCGCGCCGCGCGACGGCGTTCGTCTGACCGAAGGCGCCACAACCGTTCCCTCGGAAGAGGCAATGGCTCTGCCGCCACCGGGCGGGCCTGCCGTTGTCAGCGTTGTCTCCCGCACATTCACGAATGCCGACGAGCAAGACATACTGCTGTTCACCTCGGCATCGACGCCAGGCCAGAACTTCCTCCGTATCAAGCTTTTCGGCCCCATGGGCATCGATCGTGATGGCGGCAAATCGCTTGGCTATGCCACATTGCGCGAAAGCACGATCGGTCAGGAAATGCGCGCGCAGTTTCCCGGCGTCGGGATGAAACGCTCCGATCTCTTCCTGCAGAACGATTACGGCCCATTCGGCTATGCATTTGGTCGCGGCCGCCAGAACGATTCCTGCTTCTACGGCTGGCAACAAATCCGCTCCAATGAACAAGAACGCTCTGCCTTCCAGAACGGTGGTACCATTCAGGTGCGTTTGCGGTTGTGCGAACAAGGGGCGAGCGAAGAAAAGCTCCTCTCGGTCATGTATGGCTATACGATCCGCGCCGGCATCAGCAAGCCGGGCTGGAACCCCTACGGCGCGCCCCCATCCGTGGATGATGGTCTGGGGCGAACCTCCAATCCGATTCGGCCGCTTCCGCAGGATCTGGAGCCGGCCCGGGTGACGCACGTTTCCAGGCCCATAGTGACGAAGGTTGTGCCGGTTCGAGCGACACAGGTGGAAAATTCCACTCAACTTGTGCCATCGCCGGACGGCGTGCAGAATCCTCAGGCGGCGGAAACCATTCCTTTACCTGTAACGTCAGATATGAACACAGTCGTTGTTCCTTCTCCGTCTTGCGTGGCAAACTCGGACGGAACACCGCCGTGCTAGAAGTAATGGTCCATGATGGACCGCGGATCAGAACCCGATCCGTGCACGGTTGTCGAAGATAGTGTCGATGGCTGGCGCCGGCGGTGTTTCCCGAAAGGCAGGACGCATGCGCAAAGCCGGCATTATACTTTTCTGGGCGATCGTTTCCTTTTGCGTGATCCTGCTGATCACTTTGCCGATCAACCTGCAGACGCAGCTGATCGCCAGCCTTGTTGTGGTCACCTCCATGGCCGTCATCAAGATCCTGCGCGCGGAGGGGAAGTGGCGGTTGATCGCGCTGGCCTTTGGTACAGCCGTCGTCCTGCGTTATGTCTATTGGCGAACCACCAGCACGCTTCCCCCCGTCAACCAGCTTGAAAATTTCATTCCTGGCTTCCTGCTTTATCTCGCCGAAATGTATAGCGTCATGATGCTGGCGCTTAGCCTCTTTGTCGTTGCGATGCCGCTGCCGCCGCGTCCTTCGCGTGCGGCCACCGAAGACAACTTCCCGTTTGTCGATGTCTTCGTCCCCACCTACAACGAAGAGGCCGGGCTGCTCGCAAACACACTGGCCGCGGCCAAAGGCATGGATTATCCGGCGGACAAGGTGACCGTCTGGCTGCTCGACGACGGCGGCACGTTGCAGAAGCGCACGTCTACAAATCTTCTTGAGGATCAGGCGGCCAAGGTACGATACGAGGAACTACAGTCCTTGTGCCTCGATCTTGGCGTCAACTATCTCACCCGCGACCGAAACGAGCACGCCAAGGCCGGCAACCTCAACAATGGCATGAAGCACTCGATCGGCGAACTGATCGCCGTCTTCGATGCCGACCACGCGCCTGCACGCGATTTCCTCTTGGAGACTGTCGGTTATTTCGAGGACGATCCGAAGCTGTTCCTCGTTCAGACGCCGCATTTCTTCCTCAACCCCGATCCCGTTGAACGCAATTTGCGCACTTTCGAGCGCATGCCGAGCGAAAACGAGATGTTCTACGGCATCATTCAGCGCGGCCTCGACAAGTGGAACGCGTCATTTTTCTGCGGCTCGGCGGCGGTACTCCGCCGGCAGGCTCTCGACCAGACGGGCGGCTTCAGCGGCCTCAGCATCACCGAGGACTGCGAAACCGCAATTCAGCTGCACGCAAATGGCTGGAACAGCGTTTATGTAGACAAGCCGCTGATCGCCGGGCTGCAGCCCGCCACGTTCGCGAGCTTCATCGGCCAACGCAGCCGCTGGGCGCAGGGCATGATGCAGATCATGCGGTTCCGCTTCCCTCTGCTGAAGCGCGGCCTCTCGCTGCCGCAGCGCCTCTGCTACATGTCATCCATTCTCTTCTGGCTGTTTCCGTTCCCGCGCGCGATTTTCCTGTTCGCGCCACTCTGCTATCTCTTTCTCGATCTGCAGATATTCACAGCCTCTGGCGGCGAGTTCCTCGCCTATACGCTGGCTTACATGCTCGTGAACCTGATGATGCAGAACTATCTCTACGGCGCCTTCCGCTGGCCATGGATCTCAGAGCTTTATGAATATGTACAGACGGTGCATCTCCTGCCGGCGGTCGTTTCCGCGATCATAAATCCGCGCAAGCCAAGCTTCAAGGTCACGGCGAAGGACGAGTCCATCCTTGTCAGCCGACTGTCGGAGATCAGCCGACCATTCTTCGTGATCTTCGGGGTGCTTCTCCTCGCGTTCGTGGTGACTATCTACCGGGTTTATGCAGAACCCTACAAAGCCGATGTGACGCTCGTCGTCGGCGGATGGAACCTTCTCAACCTGGTTCTGGCCGGCTGCGCGCTCGGCGTGGTTTCGGAACGGGGGGAGAGGACAGCCACCCGCCGCGTCAAGGTTAGCCGTCGGTGCGAGTTCGGCCTGGACGGGCAATGGTACCCGGCAACGATAGACAACGTCTCTGTGCATGGCGCGCGCGTGAACGTCTACGCCAAGAACATTCCGAAGCTGGCGCTCGATACGCGGGGTGAAATTCGCTTCAAACCCCATAGTGGTGATGGACACGAAGAAATTCTTCCTGTCGCGATCCGCAACAGCGAGGTGGCGGGCGACATCGTCACGCTGGGTTGCCGCTACCTGCCGGAAGTCGCGCGACACCATAGTCTCGTGGCCGATCTGATCTTCGCGAATTCGAAACAGTGGACCGATTTCCAGCTATCGCGCCGTGGCAATCCCGGCCTGCTGCGGGGCACGATCTGGTTTTTCGGGCTAGCCCTTTACCAGACCAGCCGCGGTCTGGCCTATCTCTTCAAGGGAACCGGCTCGCGGCCGGAGATAGCGAAGGAAGGAGCAAAAACATGAAACGCATTCTTGCGGCCTGTTTCCTGCTTCTGACTGTCACCGCTGACGCCGATGCCCAATCCTTGCCTTTCGATATGTCGACCGAACGCCCCGTTCAGGAGATGCCGGCACCCTTGCCTGATCAACCGGCGGCAGGGGCGGAAGGTTCTGGACCTACGGATGCACAGCCTTCGGATGCGCAACCTGCGCAGGACATACCGGCGGAAACCGAGAGTTTCCGGCGCTATATGCTGCCGAGCAAGGATCTCAACCTCGCAGGTGAAGTCGATCAGGCAGCCTGGACCGTCTATCTTACGGCCGAGCAGGCTGCCTCCGCGACGACATTCAATATTGGCTATCAAAACGCTATCCTTGTTGCGCCCGAGACGTCACGACTGACAGTCAGCATCAATGATGTCGAACTGGCTGACGAAGCACTGCGTTCCGCAGAAGGTCCTTCGGATTTAAACCTGACGGTGCCCAAGGGATTGCTGAAACCTGGCGCCAATCTCTTGCGTCTGCGCGCCACGCAACGGCACCGCACGGATTGCACCATCCAATCGACCTACGAACTCTGGTCGAACATCAGCGGCGAAAGAACATATCTGAATTTTGACGGGCGGGCCCCCAGCCTGCTGAGTACCATTGACGATGTTCGCGCCGTTGGTGTGGATGACAAGGGACTGACCCAGTTCAATCTTGTCGCTCCTGGCATCGAACGGCCATCGGCAACAGTACCGTTGCTGCGGCTGTCGCAGGGGCTCGCCACACTTGCCAACATGCCCAACCAGTCGGTCACCATCGAGGCGAGCGCTCCAGCCAAGGATCTTCCGGGTCGACTGACTGTACTGGTCGGCACGGCTGACGAACTCCAGCCGCTATTGCCGGCTCTGCCTGCAGAGGCGGGCAGCGGGCCTATCGCAACCTTCGTCAATGATGCCAGAAGCGGTGGATCCGTCCTCGTCGTCAGCGGTCCCACCTGGGAGGCCGTGTCGAGCGCCATCGAAAGCATTGTCGCCCCATCTGACGCGGCGCCGGACTCCCGGCGCGACGTGATCGCCACGCAGCGCTGGATGGCGCCGGATGTACCCTTCCTGTTTTCCGGCGCAAATATACGCCTGTCGCAACTCGGCTTGAAATCCGAGAACTTCCCCGGGCGGCGCTTTCGTACACAGTTCAACCTTGCGGTTCCCGCCGATTTCTATGCCAATGCCTATGGCGAGGCGGTTCTTCTGCTCGATGCCGCCTATGCCCAGAGCGTGCTGCCAGGGAGCCACATCGACATCTATGTGAACGGCAATATTGCTTCCACCGTGCCAATCTCGGCAACGGGTGGCGGGATCTTGCGGCACCTGCCGATCAACGTGACGCTTCGCCACTTTCGACCCGGCGTCAATACGATCACCATCGAAGCTATCCTCAATACCGGGGAGGACAAAGCATGTGCACCGGGCAGCACGGCTGCGGATACGCCGCGTTTTGCCCTCTTCGACACGACAGAATTTCACATGCCGGACTTCGCCCGGATAGCGCAGCTACCCAATCTTTCGGCAGTTGCCGGGACCGGTTTTCCTTACGGCCGTGCGACCGCACCTGTCCCTCTCTTCATGGACCGGCTCGACAGCGACACACTTTCGGCAGCTGCAACCTTTCTTGCCCGCATTGCATCTGGCTCGGGCCATCCCGTTCCGATCGAAACGGTTGCGTCACCATCCTTGATCGGAAATCGCGACGCGATCTTCGTCGGCACGCTGTCGCAGATGCCACCAACAGTCTTTACGCAATTGAACATCGCGGCCACTAACCAGACCATATGGGGTGGTAGCGAAACGGACGGAGGCGACGAGGCCGAAACGCAGGTTGCCTTCGACGAATGGCGCGATAAACTGCCCGGTGGAGCCTTGAGTGTACAGGTTACTGCCTTGGAGGACTGGCTGAAGCGCAACTTCGACATCTCTCTCAATTCTCTGCGACTGACACCCGCGCCGGAGCCGCGGTTTTCACCCGCGCGGGACGCATCCCTGATCATCGCGCAAGGGGCGAGCCCCGAGGAGCACGGCACGTGGACAGTTGTTGCCGGCCGCACCGGTCGGGAACTCAAGGATGCCATGCTGGCCGTGAGTGCGCGCGAAAACTGGACCCAGATCACCGGTCATGTGGCAAGCTATCAGCCCGATGCCAAAACCATCCAGACGGTACCAGTCGCGGGTTTCGAGCTCGTGCCGACACTGCCGCCGTCTTTCGCCAACTATCGCCTGATCGCGGCCAACTGGCTGTCGAGCAACATACTCAGCTACGCACTTTTGCTGGCAGCCCTTGCTGTTATTCTGGGTCTTGCGACCGCAGCGCTGCTTACCAACCTGGGACGGAGGGGATGACGGCGGGTGCGGGTGCAAAAATTCTGTCTGTTTTGCTTGGCGTCGTCGCTCTGATGATGTCGTCGTGGCCTGCACTTTCGCAGCAACGGATCGAGGTGCCGGCGTGGGACGCCTACAAGGGCAAATTCCTCGATCCGCGCGGCCGGATCATTGACGACGGCAACGGCAATATCAGCCACAGCGAAGGGCAGGGCTATGGCCTCCTGCTTGCCTATCTGGCCCGCAATCGTGCGGACTTCGCACTGATCTGGAGCTTCACCAGGACCGAACTTCTGATCCGCAATGACGGCCTTGCTGCGTGGAAGTGGAGCCCAGCCGCAAAACCGCACGTTACGGATATCAACAACGCCACCGATGGCGATATCCTCATCGCCTATGCATTGGCGCTCGCCGGGCGCGAGTGGAAGCGCAACGACTATCTCGCTGCCGGTGCCGGAATTGCCCGCGGCATCCTGAAGAGTGCGACGATCGAAAACACTTCGCGCAGCCTGCTGTTGCCGGCAGCAGAGGGGTTCGTGCTGCCGGGGCGAAAAGACGGACCCATCGTCAATCTGTCCTACTGGGTACTCGAGGCGTTGCCAGTCCTCGATTCACTCAGCCCATCACCACAATGGGCGAAAATTCGGGAATCGGGCCTTGCCCTCATACGCGACGTAGCGCTCGGTCCCAGACGCCTGCCGCCGGATTGGCTTTCTCTTGCCAGTGCGCCGAAAGCAGCGGAGGGGTTCCCGCCGGAGTTTGGATACAACGCCCTGAGAATTCCGCTTTATCTCGTGCGTTCCGGTGAAACAGATCCCGCGCTCCTCAACCGCTTCCGTCAGGGAATTACGGGAAAAGCCGATGCGATTGCAATCACTGATGTCAATACTGGAGAAGTAAAAAACAACCTGAGCGATCCGGGTTATCGAATTATTAACCATATTCTGGCCTGTGTAGTCGAAGGAACGCCGTTGCCGGAAGACGTGAAAAGTTTTCGGCCGACGCAATACTATCCGTCGACGCTCCATCTTCTGGGGCTAGCCTTTGTCGCTGAAAAGCGGCCGGAGTGTTTATGAAGCTGTCGCACCTTGCCCTGTCCGTCGCCCTTGCTGCCACGTTTATCGGCGTGAGAGACAGTGCAACCTTCGACAGCCTGGTCGAATTCGTGAAGACGACTATCAACGGCGAAGCCGAGGCGTCGGTCGAACTGAGTTCGCTTCCCACCCCATCCGGAAAAATGCCGCGCAATGTGATCGCCGAGTTCCGCGAAGTTGTTCCTTCCAAGCCTCTCCTGCCGGTTGCTGATGCGATCACGACCTCCGCAACAGATCCTGTCGTGGACGAGAGCGCGCTGCGTTATTTCGCCAGCCGCGGTGATAATGTCCGGCTTCAGGCTGAAATTTCGCGACTGCGCGCACTTTATCCGAACTGGGTACCACCGAAAGACCCGCTGGCAGTGCCGCAGAATGCCGACACGCAGCTCGAGGGGATGTGGAAACTCTATTCCGAGGCACGTTATGCCGAGGTGCGCAAGGCAATTGCTGCGCGACAGGTAGCAGAAACAAACTGGAGGCCCCCGGCAGATCTGATCGAGCGGCTGGATGTCGCCGAAGCCCGGCTGCGATTGATCAACGCGTCCGATCTCAAGCAATATGAGGCCGTGGTTACCATTGGCTCGGAGACGCCCAGCCTGCTCACCTGCAGTGAAGTGGACGTGCTTTGGCGCGTCGCCGAAGCCTTCTTCCGCACGGACCGGCCAGAGCGCTCGACCGACGCCTACACTTATATCCTCAACAATTGCACGAACACCGCCGAACGCTTGGCGACGGTGCAGAAGGCATCTGCGATATTGCCCGCACCGGCCATCGAGGAACTGCTGGCCAAGGGCAAGGTGCTGGACAACGGCATCGGCGAATTCGACAGCCTGCGCGATGATCTCGCGCGCCGCTTCGTCGCTGATGCCAATTCGGACGAGAAGAAAACCGTTCCGCCGACCTATGTCGAGCGACTGGAGAAGGTGGCTGAAACCGGTGGCCTAGCATCCGATGCGCTGCTGCTGGGCTGGTACCATTACCTGCACAAGAACATTCCTTCGGCCGAACAATGGTTCCGCCGCTCGCGCGACAAGGAAGACACCGCTTCAGCCTCCGAAGGGCTGGCGCTGACGCTGATCGAGCGCAAGGACTATTTAGCGGCAGAAGACGCGATGTATCGCTGGCGGGATGCTTCGAAGGAAGCCAAGGCGGTCTATCTGGCGGCGACTGCCAATCTGCTTGGCGTGGAGCCCCCCTTACCGATCACAGGTGAGGTTCTTCGGCGTATTGCCCCTGAAGTGATCAAGTCGCGCGATCCCGCGACGGCGCAACAATTCGGCTGGTACGCGCGGGCGCTGAACCAACCGCAGACCGCCATCCAATGGTTCCGTACGGCGCTCGGCTGGAAACTCGACGACGAGCCGTCGGCCTATGGGCTCGCAGTGACGTATCAGCAGATCAACGACATCAAGAACCTTGCGGAAATCCAGCGTCTTTGGGCCGGTCGCTCGCAGCGTATCGCCCGTGTGGGACAACCGGAGACGGAAGCCGAGCGTGCGGCGCGGTTGAAAGAGCTCGGTCTGGTCCCACTGACGTCAGGGAAGCCCCTTGCCCAACAGCCTGTCGCCCAGCAACAGGTTCAGCCCCAAGCTCAGCCAGAGCGCTCCGTTGTCGCCGGGCAGACCGCCTACGTCGATTATCGCGAGACACCACGGCGCACGGTAGTGGCCGCACCGCAGGCGACGACCGTGCAACGCGGCTGCAGGACAACGATCGACCCTCGCACCCTGCATCCCAACTCGGCACTTAATCGCGGCTGGTTACAGCCTTGCACCAATCACTATCGGAGCTCATGCGGTTGTTTCACAACGGAGCTATCTTTGCGCGGGCACTCATGATCCTTACGATATCTACTTTCCTCTCGTAGCAAAAGCAATTCAGGTGGAAGCGGAGGCATGGATCGCGACAGATTGCTTCATTGCACCTGGTGTGAAAGTCGGACGGGGTAGTGTCGTGGCGGCTAGAAGCACCGTTCTGCACGACTTGCCTGAGGGAATGGTTGCTGCCGGATGCCCTGCAACTGTCCGCAAGCAGCGCAAGGCCCGATCTCTCGTAGATAAATCAGCGCAAGAAGTCTAGAAATCTCGACGCCAGTTTGAACCAAGAGGGGCTTAAGAGCCCCGCCAAAGGGAGAACAAGCAACGGTAGTAAAACACTTAGAGGAACCCTTTTGAAATCAAATCGGGTTGGCGTTTAGTGAGAAGCTAGAATTTACGGATATCAATTCCGTCGGTAAACAAAACAAAATGGCAACTCTGAAGAATAAATACCTCAATATTCTCCTTTTGATTTCCTCATACGGCCTTGGACAAGGCTCCATTTTTGCAGCGCAAACATGGTTAGTCGCTCGCCAGGAACTCAACCTTTTAGCTGCTTTTGGGACCCATTTTTCCGTTGCAATGCTCGGCATAATTTTTGTCGATGCCGGATCCCTCACTGTTTTCGCACGTCAATCAAGCTTGCTTGCGGAACATGACACAAATCCTACACCGTTCTGGAAACTGTTTTGGGAAGTGACAACAATCCGAGTAACGCTTTCCCTCTTTTGCACATTAGCAATTTCGGTATATTTGTTTCTCCTAAGCGACGATAAATTCACCACCAATTTCTTCCTCTACGCGCTTCCAGCATATCTTGTTTGGGGGTTCAACTTTTCTGGCCTATTTGACGGCCTCCGTCGCAGCGGCCTAAGCGGCGCTACCGGAGCAATGCCATACATCTTCTCAGCAACTGCCCTGATTCTATCTGTTGGAAGGGCAAATGAGGATGCAGGCGCCATGTTGGGGCTCGCTTTTACTAGTGGACACATAGCTGCACTCGCGCTTCAAGTCGTTTCTCTAAAATCCGTCGGAATGCGAATTACTTTCGTATTACCCGGTTGGGAAGGCATATGGCAGGCTGCACGTGACGGCCTTTCCTTGATAGGGAGCACCATCCCCGGTCAATTGTACTACAGATTTCAGCTTCTCATTTCAGTTACTTTACTGGGATCCGAAAGCACAGCATTATTCGTATACGGAAAGCAGATACTCGCGGCTACAATGCAAATCGTTGGCTTTCTTCGACGCGTCGAATTTCCATCGATCGTTTCCTCCATGACGTTGGAATCCAGGAATAAGCCAACACTTATTCTTCGTCATCAATGGATTAGCATCATTACTACGTTCATTTTCAGCATGGTGATGCTAACGGTGGGCTTGGGACTAACATTGGAGAATGACAAGAACTTTTCACGCATAGGGTCTGTACTAGTAGCCTTCTCTGCGGTGGTCCTAACCGGAAGTTTGGCGCTCACCTTCAAGCAGGGAATGGCAGCCCTCGGCCAGTTCCGCCCACTAATGTTACTAAGCGTGGCGGGGGTTATCGGGGGCGCATTTTTAAGCGTGACGTTAGCCCGACCTCTTGGTATATATGGATTTGTACTTGCAGATTTGCTTGAAGGAATAATTTGCATTACGGTGAGTGTCTACATACTGCGACGGAAATAGTTCATTCTGACTAGCATCGAAATGGGGCGAATATGTATTACAATTTTATTTGTGTTGCAGCTCTTGTAATATTAATAAACCCGTTTAAAGCTCACCTATCGGGTCGATTTGTTGCAGCATTCACACTTCTATCTGCGATCATTTTTTCTCTATCCGCAGCGAGAAATGGTTTTTCTCGTGGATTTGGAAGTATTTATATTTTTGTAAATACCGATTTATCCGCGAACACAGCACAAGGCGTTACCGCGTTTTGTTTTTTACTGCTATCGATTTACTGTTCTTTCTCTTATAGAAACCTCTTGGCGACTAGTTGGGAGGTATCTAAGGCAATCCGTATACCAGACACCTTTATTTTAACTATGATTACTTGCGTGACGTTGTCTGGATGCTATTTGCTAGCTCAGCTAGGGATTGCAAATTTGATGTCTTACGATGGCTATGGCTCAATTAAGGATCTGAATGAACGATTTGAGTTTAATGAGCTTGGTAAAGTAATTGGCGGAACTTTTAGGCCGATAGCGCTGGTCTTGATTGCTTCCACTATAGTTAGCGCGCGAAGCCGCAGGTGGTACCTGCAATTGCTGGCGGCTGTTCCTATATCGATAGCTTTTATGATGTCGATAGCAGAAGCAAGTCGTATAACAAGCGTTTACCTCATCGTTGCGGCTGTAAGTTTCTACGTAATTGATAGAAAGAAAGTTGCCGCCGCTTGCGCTCTGATTTCGCTGATTTTTGTTGGGTATGCTTTGGAGGCACGGGCTCACCCCACTCTGGGACTTTCGTATGTCTATCAATATATTACTTTGTCCTTCTCAAATCCTGATCTACTAGAGATGATTGTTACAAATCTTGCGGCGTCTCTTTTGGTGACCTCCGCATCGGCGAAGGCAGCAGTGCCTGAGGCCTATGACGTTTACTACAAATTTGTGTCGTTCGCACCTTCCTTCGGGTTTATAGACGGATTTCAATCACTGAAACTTGCGAATGAGCAACGTATAGCCGAATATATTCCGTTCAATGCCTTCGGTGAAGCGTGGGTCTTTGGCCCATTTTATTATACATATCTTTGGATAGTTATCTTTTTTTCTGCGTCTGCTGTTAATTCATCACTGAGAATCGGGCGTGTCGCCTTTGTGACTTTGCTTGGCGCATTTGTCATCGGCTTGATGTTCGCCTCTCAATACCCCATTAGGAACTCAGTTAGATATTTTTACGGATTAATATTGCTTCGTTATGTATTGGGACGTTTTTTTAGGTCAACCTATGGAAAGGGATTCCAAGTGGAGAAATTTGACGCAAAGTCTTCCGGGCAGTTGAAATGAGAGTAGCGCATTTTTCGACGTCGCTTTCGCGAAGTGCAGGAGGCTTATATTACTCAGTCTCCGGCCTAACGAAGTCCTTGGCAGAGCTGGACGTGGATGTTTGCGTATTTGGCGGGACAGATCAATTTTACGATGAGGACAAACCTATATGGGAAGATCTACATCTATCGACGTTCGCTTCAAAAAAGGGTTCGTATGGATTTAACCCGTCAGTACTTAGACAACTTAAATTATTTAAACCCGATATACTTCACGTTCACGGTATATGGTCAGCCGCTTCCATCTATGCGCTATTAACAGAAGCGCGGGGCGTTCCTGTAGTTGTTTCTCCGAGAGGCATGCTTGATCCGTGGATAGTTGGCAGGCGAAGATCAGTTAAAGCCCTCCATGCGTTCTTGTTGGAAAGGCCTGTCTTAAAGAAAGCGCATATACATGCCTTGAGCGATTCGGAGTATGAATCTGTCATAAAGTTCATGCCTTCCGCCCGCGAGAGAACATTCATAATACCCAACGGAATTGCATCAGATAAGACGCTTGAGTCAACTGCCTTAGGACGTAAGCGGGGGGCCCTGTACTTGGGTCGGCTTCATCCGAAGAAGCAGGTTTTGGAGCTGATCACCGCTTGGAATGCGCTACCTCAGAGTTCCGCTAACCAATTGACTATTGCTGGTTGGGGCGAGCCCGAGTACGAGAAGGCGGTAAGAGAACTTGTGGCGGGAACCCCCAACGTGCAGTTCATCGGGTCTGCATATGGGGACGAGAAGGACAAGCTACTCGCGACATCCCAATATTTCGTATTGCCTTCGCTTAGCGAAGGCTTGCCAATGGCTGTACTCGAAGCGCTACAACAAGGGTGCATCCCAATATTAACTGAAGAGTGTAACTTACCAGAGCTTTTTGATGTCGGTGTCGCCATTCGAATTAAGAAAGATTTTAGTGATTTTGATGAAATACTGCCTGATGTACTTTCGCGTGGCGGTGATAATCTTACAAAAATGGCATACAAAGCGCTTCACTGTTCGGAAAGATATCACTGGAGCCATATCGCTCGCCAGATGCTCGATAAGTACATAGGCATACTGGCGAAGTAAACGGTGATCCGAACCCAAACCTCGGACTGCCGGAATGTGGGGATTCCCGGGTATCTTCACGGTGACGCGTTGGTTTTGCCCTCGAAGTTGTGCCGTTAGCGTCCGGCGAACACATTTTCGCGCGCTCGATTGGCCGAATCTATGGGACGCGCTTCACCTCATCGACCATGACACGGTCGATCATCTCAGGATCGCATTGTTCATAGACGAGGAACTGGCGGATTCCACCATCCCACGTCCGTATGTCGGCGAGGAGACTTTGAAGGTCGGCAGGAGATCTGTTCGTTTTGGAGCCAATGACGATATCGCTTACGGTAAATGGTGGCATCCAATTGTTGAAATGAAAAACAGAAGAATATAGGTTCTCCTGGATTTCGCCCACGGCGCACATTCAGGGTCTGCGCCGGCGGGCTTGTTTGGGAAAGTACTTATTTGTGTCAGCTTTAACGACCTGTAGTTCGGACCAAATTCTTTCCGAAACGTATGGTTTTGTTCACTCTTAAAAGTGTTCGCCGCATGAGTTTCGCAGAAACTAAAAAACAGAATGATACTAAAAAAAATAGGACTAATGAGGACATTATGAAAATTGTATCAGTGTTTATCGTCGCTGTCGCCGGATTCATGCTAGCTGGATGTGTATCCGGTGCCGGCAATTATAACACGACTTCGCTGGGCGCGGATTGCACCGTCCTTATGGACGGAGAGAAGCCACTTACTCGTTTCTATCGCCCGAAGGAGGTTTATTACACATATGCAGCTGGCGCCGGTTGCACAAAGATAGTTCCAGATACAGAAATACAAATTCAAAAGGTCGATACCATTTCAATAGGGGATCACCGAGTTGTTATGTCGTTGAAAAGCTCAAAAGGCTTGAAGGTGATCACACTTCGTCGTGAACGTGGCGCCTACAAAACGACCGAACGCTTGATAAAATAACTTCCACTGCAGCGCTGATCTGGGGCTGGATCGTGAGCTAGATCTTTCCAATTTTCGGCTTCCAATTTGTGTCTACGGGTTCATCTAGGAAGTATGTCTCTTCAAACGGAGGTGCTATGTATTCGTATTTTATTCGTTTATTGATTGGTTTAACAACACTTTTGGCAATTTCGGGCACCTTATCGGCTCAAGAAGTATGCGATTGGCCTCCCGCTCCCGCAGCTAAGGCTAAATTAGCAGCTCAACCACCTCCGATGCCCACTAGTTTTCCAGTTGTCGGTGGAGCAGGCGCAAAACCTGAACTGATTTTCCTTGGCGACAGCTTAACAAAGGGGGCGGGGGCTACAAATCAATCCTTGGCATTCCCGGCGATAACGTTGGGTTCTCTGGACGGGGAGCGAAGGGCGTATAGAGTATTAGCTCTTGGTGGACACAAATCGACTATAATAACAAACTTGTTCTTGAAAGAACGAATTCCAAAAAAATCTGTTGTAATAGCTTGGGTTGGAAGAAATAATTTTGACGATTTTGACGGAGTTACGCGTGATATATCAAGAATATCTGCATTTCTTGGCGATAGAAATTATCTATTCCTAGCAATACTGAGGGCGGGTAATAAAAAAGAGGCCGCGGGGACGCCTCGTGGCGAGCAACTAACCCACGTCAACGAATGGCTGAAGAAAATCTATCCAGATAATTTTATCGATGTGAATGAAGAGATCAAATGTGATGATCGGGCAGATCCGGTTCACCTTAATGACAAAGGTTATGCAAAGGTTGCAGCCAAAGTGGCCCGCGTTCTGATGGCGAAAGGATGGTGAACTTGGAAAGCCCCGCAGTGGAAATGGTTGATTGAAAGCTTGTTGATTGTAGAGGCGCAGGACGTACAGATATCCATCTCCGCCACGGCAGGCCGTAAGCTCGACTTTGCACATTATGCGGCGAAGCAAAGAGCCTGGGCCATGCGCTGAAGCCGTCCGGGAGGTATTTTATGCATTTCCGGGTTTGACGGTGAGTGTCGATAAAGATCGTCACTCCACAAAACCAGGCGAACTGCAGCCATTGCATCTGTGAATGTCAGATCGGTTTTCTTGTACCATGCGGCCGCGTAGGGGCGCGTTTTTTGGCTGAGAACATCACCGGCCCATACCGTGACGAGACTGTAGAGGGCAAGAAGCGAAGGTGTCGTGCGCAGGATAGCGTTGCCGCTCCATTGGCGCTGGGTTTCGATACCCAGATGCGCGCGTGTTTCCGCGAACGTTACCTCGATTTGCCAGCGCCGAACGAAGTAGGCAATGATCTGAGCTGGTTCGAGATCGGTATTGGTGCTCATGAACGCCTGCGGTTCGCGGCGGCCTGAGGGGTCTCGGACCAACACCCAGCGAATTAGCTTTGGCGGCGTTCCTCGCCGGTACCATAACCCGGTGGAAGAGGTAATATCGAGGCTCTTGTTCGTTTCTCGTCCGTACCAGCTTGAGGCGGTAATGCGCTGCCACACGGTTTTGGGATGGTGCAGGATCGTCTTCAGTTTTGGCTGTGGCATGCCCTTTTGTGCAGGCCTCCCAAGCGTGTGTTCGTGCCGTTGGTCTGGTGGAGCAAACAGACTTGCATCCAGGCGCAAGCGTGTGATGAGGATGGCTTTGTGGGGAAGAGCCGCAGCCAGGGTGTGAACCGCAAAACTGCTGTCTCCGACAAAGATGATGTCGCGACCAGGTAGCCATCGGCAGAGCTGCAGCACGCCCTGCCTTGCCCAATCCGTCAGCAGTTTATGCTTTCGTCCCCTTTTCTTATCGTAGCGCTCCGAGGGGCATAACAGCGTCAAGACTGGCAGGGCCTTGATGCATTTGGCCCATGGGACTGGGGCAAGAACCATGAAGCTCAGCCAGCGCAAGCCGCTGGCTTTGACGAAGTGACCGTGACTGGAGCGCACCGGATCGCGATAGATGCCGCGGGCGGCAATCTTTGGTCCCCATCGGCGTTCGATGGTGTCGTCCATGCCGATAATGACAGGGCCAGCAGGTACGAGGCGGGCGACAACAACCGATAGCAGCCGCGAAGCCAGTGTGCGCGGGTTCCAACGCGCGCGATTAAGCAGCTGATGGTAGAGGGAAAAATTGCCGGCCTCGGCGCGGCCGGTGATCCGCAAACACGACGATACTGTTCGTTTGCCTGGAGACAGGATCGCGCCCATCACCAGGACCAGCAGATGCTCCCAGCTGGGTGCCGTGAACCAGGGACGAAACGACGACAGCCACTGGCGAAGGATGTGCGGAACAGGATCACTCGACCCGACGCAGTTCTCATTATGATCGGTCATCCATCGGTTCGAATCCGCTCAGACGAAACAGGCAAGGCAAAGAGACTGCGGCAAATTGATTCACCCAATTCAGATGATAGAAAATGCGTGCGCTGGTATGCACCATAAGCCGGCCGGACGCAGCCTGTCAGCGCCGCCAACCAACTCAAATTCCAAAAGAATTTTGTACAAAGTCGAGGTAAGAGGCTGCCTCAAAAAGATGTGAGTGATTTCAGTCGGTGATTCCTTCGGATTTGCGAAGATTCGAGGAGAGCACGATGGCCTGGACTGAAACCACCCGGCGGAATTATGTCGTAAGCATTGCGAACACCCCACGTTTTAACGGGATTTCAGTTCGCGCATACTTCTTATCTTTCGAGATTTGAAGGTGGAAATTATGGATCTGGTGCCAATCGCGGGCGATGAGAAAGTTGGACCGCATAGTGCTGATGACAGTCATCAGCACTATGCGCAAGGTAATGCGGAGCGTGCTCGATCGGGTCCGCTTCGCGTCGAGGTTATCATCGGCGAAGAGCGCCGGCGTCGATGGAGCCCCGAGGATAAGGCGACGATTACGGCGGCGAGTTTTGTGCCTGGCGCCAATATCTCTGCGGTCGCACGTCAATACGGCGTCAGCCAAGGCTTGTTACACTACTGGCGCCGCTGCGCCCGCGAGCGCGTATCTGATGGGCAGGAGATGTGTTTCGTCCCTGTGGTAAAGATTGAAGACGAGCGGCTCCAGCCTTCTCTCGATACGAAGCTGACTGTGCGCATTGAGATTCATGGTGCTTGTGTCGTTATCGAAGGCGGCGTCGACGAGCAGGCACGACGGACGGTGTTCAGTGCGCTGCGAGGGTTGGCTTGATCTCGCTTGGATCGGATTTGCGGATCCTGATTGCTTCAAAGCCGGTGGATTTTAGGAAAGGCATCAACGGTCTGGCGGCACTGGTGTCGACAGCGCTTGGCGCGAACCCTTCTTCGGGTGACGTCTATTTCTTCCGCAGTAAGCGCAACGATCGTTTGAAGATGGTGGTTTGGGACGGCAGTGGCATGGTGATGGTGACCAAGGTTTTAGAAGATCGCCACTTTACCTGCATTTAACATTGACCGTAAATCAAAATTGTGATTTACGATTTACGGGAATGATGATACCCCGACCTCAAATCGAGACTGCCCTTGAGAGCGCTGTGGCGCGCGCGCCCGTCGTCGCCCTGATCGGGGCGCGTCAGGTTGGCAAGACCACCCTCGCACGCAAGCTCACAGATCGAGTACAAGGCACAATTTATCTCGATCTGGAGCGCATAGCAGACCGCCGCAGGCTAGAAGATGCCGAAGCATTCCTCCAGGCCCAGGTCGGGCATCTGACCGTGCTGGATGAGGTGCAGCGACTACCTGAACTGTTTGCCGAACTGCGCGGGATCGTAGACGACCGGCGCGCCGGGGGAGAGCGATCCAGGCAATTTTTGCTGCTGGGGTCCGCGTCTCTGGACCTGATCCAGCAGGTATCGGAAACCCTAGCAGGCCGGATTGTCTATCTCGAGATGCCGCCAATCGGAGCGGAAGAGGCTGTCGCGGCCTCCATCGACATCGACCGGTTGTGGCTGCGCGGCGGTTTCCCCGACAGCCTGACCGCCATCACCGATGAGGACAGCTATCTCTGGCGCCAGGCCTTCGTCCGTAGCTACCTTGAACGCGATGTCCCGATGTTTGCGCCTCGCATGCCGGCCACAACGATCGGACGCCTTTGGACGATGCTCGCCAACGGGCAAGGGAATACACTGAACAGCGCCCGGCTCGCCCAGGGCCTGGGCGTATCCGCACCGATGATCGGCCGGTATGTTGATCTCCTTGTCGATCTCATGCTGGTTCGCCTTCTCCACCCATGGAGCGGCAATCTCGGCAAGCGCCTTGTAAAGTCGCCAAAGATCTATGTCCGAGACAGCGGGCTCGTCCACGCCCTCCTGGAGATCGGCACGCTCAACCAACTCCTGGGCCACCCGGTGGTCGGACCGAGCTGGGAGGGATTTGTGATCGAGACGCTGATCAACGTGGCCGGACCTGATGTGACACCTCTGTTCTACAGGACAGCCGACGGCGCCGAGATCGACCTGGTGTTTGAACAGGCCGGCAGAGCGAAAGTGGCGATCGAGGTCAAGCGCGCCAGTGCTCCGCACGCCGAGCGCGGTTTCTTCGTAGCCTGTGACGATCTTGAAATCGAGAACAGGATTGTTGTCGGCGCTGGCACCGAAGATTATCCGGCGAAGGGCGGCGTCAAGGTGCGTACATTGCTGTCGGCAGTCAACGAGGTTCGCGAAATCCTGAAATCGCCCTTTGTCAAAGCTGGATAGGGCTGCGATGTCGTCGGCCAGTTAGAAACGCGACACCGGTGCCGTTCCTGCTGCGCCGGTCAGCCCCGGACCGGACCGGCTGGGCCGGGTTGCAAGGAACGGGAGGGGGCGGGAGAGACACTGCCCTTTGGGCTTTAGCTTTCTCACTGACAATTGTTCCGTTGTCGGTCGATACTCACTGATACCTGCATGGAGCAGGCGAGGGAACAGAGCCGCAGTAAGCGCCGTCTCGGCCCCATTTGATTGGGTGTATTTTGAGGCTTGCTGCGTATGCGAGAAGGTTTCCAGTTTTATCTGGAGATTTGCATGGCAGATGATGGATTTGTTGGTCGCTACGAAGTTGTCGAGCCGCGGCGCGGAAACCGGCGTGGCGGCTCCGCAGCGATTGCCACAGGAACGAATGCCGGCTCGATACCATCGTGCGGAGACGGCGTCGTTGCCGCCGCAAACGGCAGCACCAGAATGCCGTCGCGCACTTGACGTCGCCAACGGCGAAACCGACCTCGTTTGCACAGTCCTCGAATCTATCGATAATGGTTCGGCCTTGGTTTGGCCTTTCCTTGAGGATGATTACCTCAAGCTTCATATTCTCGAGGAACCGAGCGAGCTTATAAATCGCTCCCTCGTCGTGGCCGTGTACGATGAACACTTTGTTAGATCTAGATATCGCTGGCCTTACTCGAACTATATCATTTGGCCGGCCTTCGACATTGGCAATTTCGACGTGACCAATGGTGTCGCCGAGTTCCAGCATACCGCTTTCTGAAACATCGTTCATCGTGCCAGCTTCGCTCGAATGCTTTTTAAACGCAAGCCGCTCTTTCTCCCCGATGTTGTTCATATACCCTTCACGATAGATCTCTCCTGCTTTGGCGACGATCGCAGACTGAAGCGAAATACCTTCAGGGGTTCGAAGCTCAGGATCTTTCAATGCATAGGTGGCCAATGAGGTCGCTCGATCGGCAACGCTGCCACCTGAACCAGCATCAGTGTCGTCAAGATTCCATTCCAATCGCAGGGCATTGAAGCCGGAATGACCTACCGCTCTGAGTACATTGGCTGAAGCGATCACCAAAGCCCTCGATGGAAATGGTGGAATTTTCAGAACCTCCATGCGCACTCCTCCTAAATGTGATACGGGACATTATCACACAAAATCAGAGCCTTGCTGTTAATAGTGTAAGCGGTTAGCCGACCCCGCTCGACTCGAAGTTCCACGGCATCAGAGCGTCGATATCCTGCGCGGGCCATCCGTTGGCCATGCGAACTAAGGTCTGTGTCAGCCAGGCGAGCGGATCGACGTTGTTCATTTTAGCTGTCTGCAAAAGCGTGGCGATCGTGGCCCATGTGTTGCCACCGCCTTCGCTTCCGGCAAATAGACTATTCTTGCGTGTGATCGTTTGGGGACGGATTGCGCGCTCGACGATATTGGAGTCAATCTCGATGCGGCCGTTACCGAGAAAGCGTTCCAGAGATTGTCGGCGGGTCATTGCATAGCGGATCGCTTCCGCGGTCTTGGACTTGCCAGAAACTTTCGCGAGCTCCTTTTCCCAGATGTCAAAAAGGTTGGCGACAATGGCCGCAGACCGCTCTTGTCGTGCGGCAGCACGGATGTTGGCATCCTTTCCCCGGATCTCGTCCTCGACCTTCCACAACTCGCTCATCGCCTTCACCGAGGCTGTCGCGGCGTGATTGATACCCCCCACATGGAGTTCGTAGAATTTGCGCCTGACATGCGCCCAGCACCCTGCCAACGTGATGGTTTCGTTGCTGCCGGCCTTGACCTGCTCTTTGACCATGCTCGTATAGGCGCCGTGCCCATCAACCTGGAGAATGCCGTTGAAGCCGCTCAGGTGACGGGCCACACAGCGCCCACCTCTGCTGTCTTCAAATCTGTAGGCGACCATTGGTGGCCCTGATCCCCCGAACGGCCGATCATCACGTGCATAGGCCCACAGCCATGCCGTCATTGTTTTTCCCGAACCAGGCACCAGGGTCGGCAATGTCGTTTCGTCGGCAAAGACCCTTTCACCTGCTTTAATCCTCTCCAGGATGTAATCGGCCAGGATCTTGAGCTCGAAGCCGAGATGTCCCATCCATTGAGCCATCAAGGAGCGGCTCAGTACCACGCTGTCGCGCAGGTAGATTGTTTCCTGACGGTAGAGCGGAAGGCCGTCGGCGTATTTGGATACGGCGATGTAGGCCAGGAGCCGTTCGCTCGGCAGGCCAGCTTCGATGATATGGGCAGGTGCCAAAGCCTGCAGCACGCCGTCACGGCCCCTAAACGCGTATTTAGGTCTGCGGGTGACAATAACCCTAAACTTCGGTGGGATGACATCGAGCCGCTCGGATCGGTCTTCGCCGATCAAAACCTTTTCCAACCCTTGGCACTCTTCAGGGATTTCAGGTTCAATGACCTCCTCGATACGCTCGAGATGAGCGGCAAAGCCTTTGCGCGGGCGAGCCTCCCGCTTCGGCTTGTCTTTCCGTAACTGGTCGAGCTCGCTGTCGATCGTCGCTAAGCCGGTTTCGACCTCCTCGAACGCAAAGTCGATCTGATCATCGTCGATTCCCAACCGAAGCCGTTCTGAGCGGGTGCCTTTCTGAGCACGCTGTAGAACTTTCACAATCGCAGTGAGGGTGGCGATCCGCTCGTCAGTGTCTTTCTTCAATGCCTCAAGCCGGGTGATCTCCGCTCGGGCAGCGGCGCCTTCTGCACTCATGGCGACGATCATCGCCTTGAGTGCATCAACGTCGTCAGGAAGGTCCGAAGCAGAGAACATCATAGCAGGAAGTAGATCACAAATAGTGATCTTTTCCTAGCGTTTACAGTAACATGCGTGAGATTTTTTGGATGGGTTCAACCCGTCGAAAGCGGCCTCCTGATTGTCGCCGAGCGGATCTTCTTCCAATCCATTCCGGCCAGTAGGGCCATGAGCTGGGCATGATCCAGACGGATGCGCGCCGCCGTCGCTGCCGGCCAGCAAAAGCCATTTCCTTCGATAACTTTCGAATAGAGACAGACCCCGCTGCCATCCCACCACACGATCCGGACACGGTCCTTCCGTTTGGAACGGAACACGTAAAGGGCGCTATTGAAAGGATCTAGCAGGTTGCGGAAATAGCGCTAATTTTTCTACCGATCCTCGCTAGACGGTTCGAAGACGAGCGGGGATGAGGCTTTTTCAGCGGCCTTTTCGGCCCTTTTGTCGTCATCCGCCCTGTCTCGGCGGATTGCGGGCGCGATTATGCCGTCGTCAGCAGCTTTGGCAGCCTCACCAGATTATAAGCCGTCGCTGTCAGGGTGAACATCCAACCGACGCGATCCTTTCCGCGATGGCGGGTCTTGCGCATTCCGCCGCTGGTCTTGGCCCAGCCGAATACCTCTTCGATGCGTTTTCGGATGCGCTGACTGACAGCGTAGCCGGGGTGATGGGTGGTACGACCATCGATGGCTGAGCGTCGGTTCGCCGTGTTCTGAGCAACGTGTGGCGTCACCTTGATATCCCGCAAGGCGGCAACGAAGTCTGCCGTATCGTAGGCTTTGTCTGCAGCCAATGTGATGCGATGACGACCATCCATGCGGCCCACCATATCCAGTGCAGCCTCGCGCTCTGCGGTTCCTGTCGCATGGGTCAGCGTGGCGTCGACAACCAGCCCGTTGCGGTTTTCCATGGTGACGTGGCCCATGTGGCAAAGCTTGGCCGCCTGCCCACGGGCCTTCTTGTAAAGCCTGGCATCCGGGTCGGTGGTCGACGCGTGAGTTGCGTTGCTGCGCTTCTCGCCGTGGAAATCCCGCTCAGGGTTGCGTGCCGTAGCCTTTGCGGGCTTGTTCGCGTCAGCGCCGGAGCCGTTGTTGTCATCACCGTCACCATCAGTCTCGTCCTTGGGCTTGAAGCTCTTCATGCTGGCCCAGGCTTCGATCAAGGTGCCGTCCACCGAGAAGTGCTCGTCTGACAAGAGAGCCTTAACTCGCGGCTGGCTCAGCAATGCGGCCAGGAACTTGGCGGCGATGTCGCCAGCCAGGAGCCGCTCACGGTTCTTGGTGAACACGGTGACGTCCCAGATCGGCGCGTCCATCGACAAGCCGACGAACTATCGGAACAACAGATTGTAGTCCATCTGCTCCATGAGCTGGCGCTCCGAGCGGATCGTGTAGAAAGCCTGCAACAACAGGGCGCGCAGAAGCTTCTCCGGCGGGATCGACGGGCGGCCGATCGCTGAATACATCGCCTCGAAATCAGGCGACAGAACTTCCAGTGCCTCGTCGACAATCGCGCGGATTGCCCGCAGCGGATGGCTTGTCGGAACGCGTGCTTCGCAGCTCACATAAGAAAACAGACCCGCCGTCTGGATATCACTGCCCCGCATGTCCTGCTCCTGCCGGCCAATCACTCGGGCATGCAATCACGCCAGTCCGCTCGCAGCAAGCGCCTTTTTCCGCATCCTGCTAGACCGCCATCCCTGACCAAAGCCATCAACGAAGCCGCTCCCTTGCGAAAGTCGACCGGTTGGCAGGAGACGTAAACGACAACGCCAGACGCAATCATGCCCTGCGCACCGCCCGTAGGATCTTGGCAAGATGATCCGGCTCGATATCTCCGGCAACGCGCACCACGACGTCACCCATGACGATCTCCACCGGTGAACTTGCAACAGCTTCGACGCGCGCGAAACTAACCCTTTCATTAGCCTCTTTCGAAAGGGGCACCACCGATCCCGAGGCCAATGCCTTGCGACGCCAGCCGTAAAGCTGCGAAGCATCCAGTCCTGCAGCGCGTGCGATAGCCGAGACATTCGCCCCCGGCAGAAACGTCTCGGCAATCAGCCGCGCCTTCTCGTCATCCGGCCAATCGCGCGGCTTACGTCTCGACCGTACCGGTGTTGCTGTCAAAACCTCAAAGGCACGAGCCTGATTCACACTGTCGCTCATAGGATTCTCCGCATGATTCATGCCGAAAATGAGCCATTTTACGACGCCCCGCTACGTGGGGTCGCCTGCGCTTACTTAATAGTAGTGGTGTCAAAGGCTCATTTCGGCATCAAACGACGGTTTTTATGAAACGCCTATGTCCAAATACGTCGGTGGAGACTTTACCAACTTAACGAACTTGACGAAATGGCAGCGACTGGTTATTTTAATTTCAGAAGGTGGATTGTCATGCCCGTCACGAAAACGTCAGCAAGTGAAACTCCAAATATCGCGCTATCAATGAAGCTGCCTCGCAAGGCCGATTTCGAAAAAGCGTTGCTCAATCAGTATACCAAGGCGGTGCAGCTGAGCCAGAAGGCTGGCCATCAGGTGAGTTTCCGCGTCGTCGTGGATCCGCGCGCCGGAGCGCAGACAATTTCGATCGTCGAGGAAGACCCACTGGTTGGCGACAGTGTGTTTCCGGTCGAAGAGGCTGGCGAACCGGATGACGAACTGAAGGCAGCCCTGTCCTCCGCAAGAGAGCGCGGCCGTCGCCGCGTTGCAGAGATCCTCAGCGAGGACGACATGCTGAGCGCGGACGTATTTTCCGATCTTCTTGGCGTTTCGCGGGTCACGGTCAATACGAAGCGTCAAAACGGCCAGGTTCTCGGCCTGGATGGGGCCAAGCGAGGGTTCCGGTTTCCGGCCTGGCAGCTCGATCAGGACGGCCGGCCCTATGCGTCGCTTCCAAAACTGCACGAGATACTGGCAGGTGCCTGGGCCGTTTACCGCTTTCTTGTTTCGCCCCACGGCGCGCTTGACGGTCGCACCGGGCTCGACGCTTTGAAGCGGGGCCAGGATAGCGGCGTGATCGCCGCAGCCGAGGGCATTGCCCGCGGTGACTTTCGCTAAATGACTGGATTCAAACCGCCTGCCGGTTTCGAGCGTCAGCCGCTCGATATCGAAACCATTCCGTCAGGGCGTCGCTTTGGCCGGATCTACGCAAGCGCCTTTCCGGACCCGCTGGATTTGGAAAGACGGCGAGCCGTTTCAGCGATCCGCGCCGACGTGACGCAACGAAGCGCTTCGGCGTTCTTTATCTGGGCGAAACACTCAAGGTCTGTTTCCTCGAAGCGGTTCTGCGTGATCGCCGCGACGGTCTTATTGGCGATCTTCCTATTGATGAAAAAGAAATCTATGCGCGGCGGTACGCTGAGATCGAGACGATCGCAGACCTCAGTCTTGTTGACCTGCGCGACGATCACGCCATCAGGATGGGTGTGCCAACTGACGTGGCGAAATCATCGCGTCAGAGCCTTGCGCGCTCCTGGGGGCTGGCATTCCACGAGCACCAGTCGCTTCCCGACGGCATCATCTATCCATCTCGCCTGAACGGCCACACGAATATCGCCGTCTTCGGGCGTGCCGTCTCCAAGCTGGCGCCGGCCCGGGTCGTGCCACTGATCGGCGCACCAGGGCTCGCTGCGGTCATCAATGACCTCCGTGTGGGTCTGGTCGATTTCCCTTGATGCATTGCCGGTTTAGTGCTGGTCGTTCCCGGCTCGGTTGAGGAGCCTGCGTTCGTCAGGTACTGGCGGCCTCATTTTTGAGTGTGTCTCTCGTCCATAAATGACAAATTCAGCGTTTCCTGCAGTTTGCCCAGCGTTCCGTCCTTTCGAAACCGAATTCCAGACACCATGACGCTGACGCTGCTGCCGCCAGAATATAGCGTTACGCCCGTAACGGACAGCCGCACGACGCAAGAGCTCGTCGGCGGCTAGAGATGCTCGTTTAGGCCATGTAACCGGGCCTGTCCAGGATGCACGGCTTCCGGCTTGGCGTCGCCGGCCGCGCTCTCGTCATGAAGCACCTTCACATCTCCATTTCGTAGCAGGATCTACAGTCTGTATAACCCGGCGAATGTCGTGCGGGCGAGCTCGAATACCAGTCCCGTTCCAACCAATGGCGTTGCCGAACCCAGCTCTTTTGTCTGGCATCCCTAATCCAGTCCCGTCCTTGGACGGTCAACCCGCAGGGGGTTCGCAGTTCCTGCGACCTCTCTGGCTGCGCCGCCGAGGTGACCGCGGCCGGGCCGGGATCGAACGGGCGCCATCGAGCGGGGATCGGCCCCGCCAACGGATGGAGCGTCACATGTCGGATCTCAGCCTCGCACAAACCACGCCCTCGATCTTGCCGGACCCTCATGGTCCCGGTCACCCTCTTCGAAATAATTCGAGAGATCGGCGTCATGCCTTCCGCCGAGTATGACGGCGATGAGGACGCCATCATCAACGAATACGATCCCTTTGCCTATGGATCGGCTCATTGAGCCGATCACCCCTTCGGGGGAGCGCGTGCCGCTTGCGCTGATGCGCGCGCAAGGGAGGCTTCGCCGCGAGCTTGTCCGGCAGATCTGCACATTGCGAACCGCGCCCTTGCGCGCTTCCATCTTCGCGGGCAGGGCGCTGCCAGTCCGAAAAGTCAGGAAAGCAAAGGATGTGAAATGAATAAGAATGACATCGAGGAGCTGCGTACCCGGGTGGGCTGCGCAGCCGTCCTTGAGCATGAAGGCTTCGCGATAGACAGAAAAGAGAGCACGCGCCGGGCAGTCAAATTCCGGCGCGACGACGACATCATCATCGTAATACACGACGACAGGGGCTGGTTCGACGCTCGTTCGGATGCCAAGGGCGACGTCTTCGCGCTTGCAAGATATCTGCAAGGGATCGGTTTTGCAGAAGCCCTGGCGGCTGTCGGCGAACTGGTCGCGTTTCAGCCAACTGCACCGGTTTGGGAAAAACCTATCGTTCACACGCAAACAATGGCTTCGATCACTGACCGATGGAACCACCGAAAACGGCCGTGGCGCGCGTCGGCGACCTGGACGTATCTGCGGCAATGCCGGGAGCTGCCATGGCAGGTCATCTCCGCGGCTGATGAGGCTGACGTTCTTCGGGAAGGCCCTTATGGCTCGATGTGGGCAAAGCATGTCGATGAGGCTGGCGCCGTCATCGGCTGGGAGGAGCGCGGTCCGGACTGGCGCGGGTTTTCCACCGGCGGCGCTAAGGCGCTCTTCCAGCTTGGGAGCACCAGTGCCCGACGGATCTGTGTGACCGAGGCTGCGATCGATGCGCTTAGCCTTGCCGCGATCGAACAGACAAGACCGGACACGCTCTATGTCAGCACCGGAGGCGGTTGGTCTCCGCTAACCGCGCTCGCGTTGGAAAACCTAGCGTCCGGGGAGGGCGCATGGCTTGTGGCCGCGACCGACAACAATGTTCAGGGTGAGGTCTTTGCCGATCGTCTGCGCCAGATGGCAGATCGCGCCGGTTGCGATTTCTCGCGGCTGAGGCCGGAAGCTGAGGATTGGAATGAGGAATTGAAGGAGTGGAGGGAGAGAGGAGAGCTGCCGCATACGCGGCCAGCGCATCAAGGGTGAAGCCGCCGCCCGCCTGACGGCGGCCCTTGACCCGCTGCCCGCGAGGCGCCGGCTGAGGAGGGGTGATCAAAGGACTGAACAGAGAGGTCGAACAGGCTTCGCTTCAGTCGCAACCCCGAAGGAGCCGCAAATGTTCGTTTCGCCCGCTATCCGTAAGGTGTTCGAAGGTGTGGCCAGCCGCCACGAAATGTATGCCTTGTTCAACCGCCACAGCCAATCGCCGTTCGACGATGATCGGATAAATGGCACGCGCTACGTCGGCGAGTGGTTTGAGATATCGGAAGCCGACCACGACCACATGTTCGAGATCGTGCCGCCGCTCTTCTATCGCGGTGACATGTTCGCCATGCGCGAGTTTCTGGCCGCAAGCGTCACAAGCGTGTTCTTTGCGCTGACGATCGACGATCGGTCCCGATGGTTTCACGGATATTGCGACCTTGGCGATCGTCAGTCGCCAGACCGGATGCGCGCCGAAATTGTCACTCGGGAATCCCGCCAGTCCGTCCGCCCGAAACCTGGAGGTTATTCCCATGCAGTTGATTACAGCCGTTCCGCGCAGCCTGAAGGACAATCCCGACCGGTCCCGCCAATCGAAATCCTCACCCCAATCCGACGCGCTGCTTTGCGCATCTATCCGGGCCATCGGTGTCGTCCAGCCGCCGATAGTCAAACTCGATCCGGAAGGCGGCAACAGCTACATCATCGTCTTCGGTCACCGCCGCGCCGCCCAGGCGATTGCCGCGGATCTCTTGGAAATCCCGCCGCTGCTGGCCGATCCATCCGACGATCTCGGCGCCATGCAGTCGTTCGCCGAAAACATCGCCCGCGAGCCGCTGAACCCGGTCGATCAGTGGCGCGCGGCGACATGCCGAACGAACAGCAGCTGCGCACGATCGCGGCTGCCGGTCAGGATGAGCAGGCCGAGGTCTGGAAGAAGAATAAGCCGAAGAAGCAGGAGCCGCAGGTGTCCTGGTGGGAGATCGCCCGGGCGCTGACCTCCACTCGCATGCTGGCCAAACATGCGAGCTTCGGTGACGAACTGGCGCAGGCCTACGGCATCACCTGGGTCGAGGGCCTGTTTGCACCCGCCGATGAAGACAGCCGCTACACCACCGATGTCGAGGCATTCCTCGGAGCCCAGCAGGAGTGGATCGCCAGCAATCTGCCTAAGCGCGGATCGGTCATCGAGGCCAATGAATACGGCCAGGCCAAGCTGCCGGCAAAGGCTCAACAGGTCTACGGCAAGCCCGGGAAGGGCGACCTGACCGGATGGTACATCAACGCGCGCGACGGGTCGGTCCAGTCCGTTGCCTACCGGCGGCGCACCGCATGACGCTCCCGGAAATCTTTGCCCGGCACGGCGAGCCCTATTTTCGCGACGGCGAGCGGCGGGTGCTCGCGCGGCTCCTGGCCGAAGGGCCGAAAGTGGTGGCGACCGGCGGCGGTGCCTTCATGAATGCCGAGACCCGCGCGCTGATCGCGGAGCAGGGGGTGTCGATCTGGCTGAAAGCCGATTTCGACGTACTGATCCGCCGCGTGCGCGGGGGCGCCAACCGGCCGTTGCTGCAAACCCCCGATCCCGATAGCGCCCTGCGCAAGTTTATCGATGAGCGTTACCCAACTTATGCTCTGGCCGACGTGACGGTGGTGTCCGTCGACGGCCAGCACGAAATGGTCGCGGCGGTAACGATGCAGGCTTTGATGTCCTATTTGAACGTCCACCCCGTGCCGCAGGCCCGCCCGACCGCTACGGAAGAGGGTATTTTCATGACCAGGGTGCGGGCCGACATGCCCTGATGAGCGCAGTCATGAGTATCGCTCTGTGCCTTCAATGGCATGGGCCTGTTTGAACACCGAGCACCGCCAGATAATGCCATTGCCATATCCCTTGATCAGTCAGCGGACACGTCCACTGCGGTCTCGATGGGGCATGTCTGACCAAAGATCGCCTCATTGCATTCGGCTCGATCGGCATCCGCAACGGCCGGATCGTTTTCTTCCCCTGTGCGCTGAAGCGCCCATTCCTCGCGAGGCAAGAAAGCCTCTCCTTTGGCCGTCCTCCACTCCGTTTCGGCATTTCAGGTGCAGGCCGATCGTCTCCGGTCCTATCGACTGCCATCGAGGCCGCGATGGACGCAGCCCGAACAACCGAAAAGGATTACGACAATGGCAACCATCGGCTCTTTCACCGCTTCCGGCAACGGCTTCTCCGGCACCATCAAGACCCTCAACCTCAACGTCAAGGCAACCATCCGCACGGTGGAGCGCACTTCCGAGAAAGGCCCGGACTACCGCATCCTCGCCGGAGCTACGGTCGAATTCGGCGCAGCCTGGAAGAAGACCTCCAACGAAGGCCGCGACTACCTCTCGGTCAAGCTCGATGACCCGAGCTTCCCGGCTCCGATCTACGCAACGCTGATCGAGGTCGAAGGCGAGGAAGGCCTCTCCCTCATCTGGTCCCGGTCGAACCGGGACTGATACCGGATGCCCCGCCGTAAGGCGGGGCTCTCCACATCAGGATCACTTGTTCAGTGCATCCTTGAGCGCCTTAGCAGGCGCGAAGGTCAGCTTCTTCGAAGCGGCAACCGTCAT
Organism: Pararhizobium capsulatum DSM 1112; assembly: GCF_030814475.1. Taxonomy (NCBI): domain Bacteria; kingdom Pseudomonadati; phylum Pseudomonadota; class Alphaproteobacteria; order Hyphomicrobiales; family Rhizobiaceae; genus Pararhizobium; species Pararhizobium capsulatum. The sequence goes on from NZ_JAUSVF010000002.1 coordinate 503,490, forward strand.
CTTCTCTCCGGTCGCAGGATTGCGACCCTCACGCTCAGGCGATGCCTTCACCTTAAATTTGCCGAAGCCGGGGATCGACGTTTCGGCGTCGGAGCCTGCTGCATCGGCGATCGCCTGGAACACGGCTTCGACGATGCCCTTGGCCTGGACCTTGGTCAGGCTGTTGTCGGCTGCAATCTTGTCGGCGATTTCATTGGCGTTGGTCATGGAATCCCTCGCATCTTCTAACAATGAAAGAATCCGTGTCAGCTTATGACCGTCTTGTCATCGGCAACCGGGGAAGCGCGGATCAGATCCGCGGGATGTCCACAGGTGGTTTCGGTCGGTAGCCCCGTTTACGCTTCTCGCGAAGCACGTCGAGGAACAGGTTGATGGCCTGGGTCTCGTCGTCGAACAGATGCACCATCTGCTGCCCGCGCGTTCCGATCCGACCCCAGGCGCGAACAAGCGATACCTCGCCGAACAAGGTCGGCTGAACAGCAAGCGCATAGAACCGCGCCATGTTCTTTTCCGGCGCGATCCGCTCAACATAGAGGTGATAGGGCTGCGTGATCATGACGGCAGAATCGCGCGTCCGGATTCTGCCGTCCAATGAATGTTGTGAATCGGATGGGTATCAACGATTCACGACGGTGATGCGTGGCGCCTGGATTATTCGCACCAGCTCCGGCGTGATCCTTGCCACTTCCGAGCCAAGCCTTTGGCGACGAGCATATCGCCGACTGAGTGCCGATCGCGGTAGACGATCTTGAGCTTGCGACCGAAGCGATCTTCCTCTCTGGCGGTCGTCTTGAACGACAGCTGACCGGAATTGAGAATGTCGAGCAGACGGTTTTTCGCCGCGAGGCCGAGCTCGCGTTCGCGCTGACATCGCGGTGGGCTAAGTTCTGGCGTGTCGATGTCCGCAATCCTGATCTTTTCACCTCGGAACCAGAACGTATCGCCGTCCACCACGCAGGTGATACGTTGCCCACTTCCACAGATAGAGAATATGTCGCTGGCGCTGTCTGGCTGCTGGGCTGAGGCTACAGATTGGAGGGTGCCGATGACTAAGGCGAATAGGCTGGCGACGGCCGCAAAAACTCTCAATGTCATTTCTCCTCGATATCTGTAGTTGGAGCGGTCTTCTCGCTCTTTACCCCGTCTGTAGCTTGTTTGTGAAACCGGTTTTCCCCAACGGACGCGCTCATATCCTTGCGTCTGAACCAGATGGCGCGTCCGCAGCGCAGCGGCGCATTGCCCGCGGTAAAGACGATCTGTTCGTCCCCGCGCATGCGCAACACTTCATGCGGCAGGATCAGCGGACGGCGCGTCAGTTGCTTTGACCGTGAGCGTGACGATCCCTTCATTCCGGAAGAGCGGCTTGTCTGATCCACCTCGACCGTGGTGTCACCGCAGCGCTTGGAAATGTACTCCGCAGTTTCCGGATCATTGATCGCCGCAAACGAAATCCAGGACGCGGACTCAAACCATTTCGAGCTGGCGTCACGACCGCCATAAGCCTCGCGCATCTGGCCGATTGACTGGAAGATCAGTGCCAGGCTGATACCGTACTTACGCCCGGCGTCGCGAGCCGTCTCGAGAATGCGCAGATACCCCAGGCGCGCAACCTCATCGAGGAGGAACAGGGTGCGTCCAGCGACCTCGCCGTTGCGATTATAGATCGCGTTGAGGAAGGAGCCGATCACCACCCGCGCCAGTCCCGGATGTGCTTCCAGAACCTTCAGGTCAAGACCGATGAAAATGTCCGTGGCCCCGGCCGCCAGCTCATCGGTCGAAAAACTGTCTCCGGAAACGAGGGCGGCATAGTTCGTGTAGGAGAGCCAGTGCGTCTCCTTGACCGCATTGGCGTAAACGCCGCTGAACGTTTCCGGCGTCATGTTGACGAACACGGCAACGTTCTCGCGCACGAAGGTGGATTCTGACTGCTCGTAAATCCGCGTCAACCGCTCGCGCAGTTTCGGTTCGGGCTCGGATAGATTGGCGCGAACACGACGCAACGTCTGTTCCTTGGCGTCGGTGTGTCCGGACAGGCAAACGTCGGCGATCAGCGCGGTCAGCAGCTGCATGGCCGACGCGCGGAAGAAGTCGTCGCGTGCCGAGGCCGCCCGCGCGTTGTCGGTCATGATCCAGGTGGCGACCGCGACGATATCCTCTTCCTTGGTGCCACCGAAGCGGCCGATCCAGTCGAGGGCGTTGAAGCCGGTCGCGGGGTTGGCGGGATCGAGCACGATCACCTTGCGGCCAGCCTTTCGCCGGTGCTCGACGACCATCGGCGCCACTTCGCTCGACGGATCGAGCACGACGAGCCCACCGCCCCATTTGAGCGCGGTCGGAATGGTCACCGACGTCGTCTTGAAACCGCCGGAGCCGGCAAAGACGATGCCGTGCGATGAGCCGAATGAGCCGTCAAAGCAGAGCAGCGGCGCCTTGCCGCCGATACCCCAGCTCGGTGGATCGTCAGTGCGGAACGCCATCGCCGCGACACTGTCATGATCGACGCGGTATCGCTCGCCGACGACGATGCCGCCCACGTCGGAAAACAGTTTCCCGGCCTCCTGTATGGTCATCCAATTGGCATCGCCATGCACTGCCCGTTTCCCGCCGATCCGCGTTGGCCGTCCTTGAGCAAACGCGGCGTTGCCTTTGATGGCAACCCGCAACGCAAACACCCCGCTGAACAATGCGGCGCTCGCGCCAACCATCGTCGCCGGATCGGCATAGGCCAAAACCGATTGGCCTGTTGGCACGCTGCCACTAATGCCCGCCAGCCGGATCGTTTCGCGCACGATTGCGATGAAAGCGACTGCTGTGTTTCCGGCAAGCACACTCAGCGCGGCTGCCTTGATATTTGCCGATCCATTCGCAGCAAACAGCGCGACCACGCCGATCGCGGCGGCTGCCATATAGGGCAGGGCGAGACCGGCGCGACCAAGCAAAAGCTTTGCCTGCGCGGAGCTTCCGAAGCCCGCAAGCCGGTGTTCCAGGCCGGATGCTGCGACCATGGCGGCGATCATGATGACTGCCGGAAGAATCCCGAGAAGCAGCCTATTCGCTGTCATTACCGAACTCCTCCGCGCCGATAACAGTCATGCGCGAGCGCTCGGCCTTATTGCCTTTGATCCGCTTTCCGGCTTCGATCAGCAGGCCAAGCAGCAGCGCCCGTTTTTCGTAGCGCAAGCCCGCTTTTACGATCAGACCGCCGAGCTCGATTTTTTCGCGCGTGTCCTTTTTGCGGGCGTCTGTCGTCATCCCTTTCGCCATCCGCTCAAGCCTCGCCAACGCCGCTCGCACCCGCGCCAGCCGTGAGCGGCGAGGTGGTCTCGCTGCCGGTTCCGGTCCCGCTGGCATTCTTTCTTGCATTGGCCCGTCCCGTTGTGCCCTTTTTGCCCTCGCGAAACCGGCCTGCGATCTCCTCGAAGGCTGCCTGAAGCCCTGCCTCCTCGATGTCGATCTCACCAATGCCAGACTTCAGCGCGATCCGGCCGATGCGTTCCGCCTCGCGCGTCTCGGCGGCCCTCAACTGGTCCTGCAATTTGGCGATTTCTTCCCTGATCTTGGATGACGGCTTCTTCATTCCGGACGATCTCCTTTATGGTCATGGCGTTGCTGTTGCGACGCCAAAACTCTCCCGGACGCTCGAAAAATGGAACCTGCAGATCTGCACATCGGCAAAGCCGATGCTTTGGTGGATGATCCCGCCGTTCCGAAGGAGCGGTTCCAAGGGCGCAATTATACGTCGCTGAGGCGACGTGGTTGCATTCGGCCCTGGCGGGGCCGGGCTGGACTGCCACTCCCGACGGACGAAGGTTTTAACTTCGGGAAGTTCATCGCCGTGGCCATCGCCCATTTCTCAGCCAGCCTTGTCAGCCGTGGTGACGGCCGCAGCGCCGTGCTGTCTGCGGCATACCGCCACTGCGCCAAGATGGAATATGAACGCGAGGCCCGCACCATCGATTACACCCGCAAGCAGGGCCTGCTGCATGAGGAGTTCGTCCTCCCCGCCGACGCCCCGAAATGGGTCCGCTCCCTTATCGCCGATCGCTCGGTCTCGGGAGCGGTCGAAGCCTTCTGGAACAAGGTCGAGACGTTCGAGAAACGCTCCGATGCACAGCTCGCCCGCGACCTGACCATCGCACTTCCACTGGAACTGACGCCCGAACAGAACATCGCGCTGGTACGCGACTTCGTGGAAAAACACATCCTCGCCAGGGGCATGGTTGCCGACTGGGTCTACCACGACAATCCCGGCAATCCGCACATCCACCTGATGACGACATTGCGCCCAATGACCGAGGAGGGTTTTGGGCCGAAGAAGGTCGCGGTCATCGGCGAGGATGGTCAACCGGTCCGTACCAACTCCGGCAAGATCGTCTACGAACTCTGGGCCGGGTCTACTGACGACTTCAATGCCCTGCGGGATGGTTGGTTCGAACGTCAGAACCATCACCTGACGCTGTGCGGTATCGATCTTCGCATCGACGGTCGCTCTTACGAAAAGCAGGGGATAGACCTTGAGCCGACGATCCATCTCGGCGTCGGCGCCAAGGCGATCGAGCGCAAGGCGGAAAGTCGGGGTGTGCGTCCAGAACTCGAGCGGATCGAGTTGAACGAGCAGCGCCGCAGCGAGAGTGCCCGCCGTATTCTTCGCAATCCGGGCATCGTGCTCGACCTGATCACCCGTGAAAAAAGCGTTTTCGATGATCGCGATGTGGCCAAGGTGCTGCATCGCTATATCGACGATCCCGGCGTGTTCCAACAGCTGCTGGCGCGCATCCTCCAGAGTCCCGAAACCCTGGGTCTGCAGCTGGACACAATCGAGTTCGCGACCGGACAGAGATTGCCGGCGCGGTACACGACACGAGAGCTGATCCGGTTGGAAGCGGAGATGGCCCGGCGGTCGCTTTGGCTGTCCGAGCGGGAAACGCATGGCGTTTCCCAAGCCGTCCTCGAGGCAACGTTCGCGCGCCATGCCCGCTTGTCAGATGAGCAGCGCACCGCAATCGAACACGTCGCTGGCTCTGCGCGCATCGCAGCCGTCGTCGGACGCGCTGGTGCGGGCAAGACCACGATGATGAAGGCGGCCCGAGAGGCCTGGGAACTCGCTGGATACCGTGTCGTCGGCGGCGCGCTCGCCGGCAAGGCGGCCGAGGGTCTGGAAAAGGAAGCGGGGATCCAGAGCCGCACGCTGGCATCGTGGGAGCTGCGCTGGAAGAAGGACCGCGACGCGCTCGATGCCAGAACAATATTCGTCATGGACGAGGCCGGCATGGTCGCGTCCAGGCAGATGGCTGGGTTTGTCGAGACCGTGGTTAGGTCAGGCGCCAAGCTCGTGCTTGTCGGCGATCCTGAGCAGCTCCAGCCGATCGAGGCGGGCGCTGCGTTTCGCGCCATCGCGGATCGTGTCGGTTACGCGGAACTCGAAACCATCTATCGCCAGCGTGACGATTGGATGCGTAAGGCCTCGCTCGATCTTGCGCGTGGCCGCGTTGGCGAAGCGCTGGCCGCCTATCGTTCCGAGGGCAGGGTGCTTGGCTCGGATTTGAAGGCTCAGGCCGTCGAACACCTCATCGTCGACTGGAACCGAGATTACGATCCGGCAAAGTCTATGCTGATGCTGGCGCACCTGCGCCGCGACGTTCGCATGCTCAATGTCATGGCACGCGATAAACTTGTCGAGCGCGGCATCCTCAGTGAGGGCCATGCTTTCAAGACAGCCGACGGCATCCGCCATTTCGATACCGGCGATCAGATCGTCTTCCTCAAAAACGAGGGCTCGCTTGGCGTCAAGAACGGCATAATCGGCCGTGTCGTCGAGGCAGCGCCGAACCGTATATCGGTCGTGGTTGGTGAGGGTGATCAGCTGCGCCAGGTGTCCGTCGAACAGCGCTTCTATAACAATCTCGATCATGGTTATGCCACGACAATTCACAAGAGCCAGGGTGCGACCGTAGACCGGGTGAAGGTGCTGGCAAGTCTGTCACTCGATCGCCATCTCACCTATGTCGCGATGACCCGCCACCGCGAGGATCTGGCGCTCTACTATGGCCGTCGTTCCTTCTCAAAGGCGGGTGGTCTGACGGAAATCCTGACGCGCAGGAATGCCAAGGAGACCACGCTCGACTACGAGCGCGGTGGCCTCTATCGCCCGGCGCTCGCCTTTGCCCAAAGCCGCGGCCTTCACATCGTCCAGGTCGCTCGAACCCTGCTGCGCGACCGGCTCGACTGGACGCTGCGCCAGGGGTCGAAACTTGCCGATCTGGCCGCGCGTCTTCGAACAGCCGGGACACGTCTCGGCCTGCTGCAAGCCCCGAAACCTCAAACGATAAAGGAGACCCGACCGATGGTGTCAGGCGTCAAACTCTTCCCCGTACCGTTGAGCGACGCCGTCGATCGTAAGGTTGCGGACGATCCTGCTGTTAAGAATCAGTGGGAGGAGGTCTCGACGCGGTTCCGCTACGTGTTCGCCGATGCCGAGACCGCCTTCCGGTCGATGAACTTCGACGCGGTCCTCGTAGACAAGCAGGTGGCAACGCAGACACTCGACAAGCTTGCCGTGGAGCCCGCGTCGGTCGGCCCGCTGAAGGGAAAGACCGGGATTCTCGCCAGCAAGTCTGACCGGGAAGCCCGTCGTGTCGCCGAGGTCAACGTGCCGGCATTGAAGCGCGACATCGAAACCTACCTTCGGATCCGCGAGGCCGCCGTGCAGCGGATCGAGGGTGAGGAGAAGACACAGCGCCAGCGCGTCTCGATCGATATCCCGGCGCTGTCGCCGGCGGCGCAAAGCATCCTGGAACGTGTGCGTGACGCGATCGACCGTAACGACCTTCCAGCTGCGATGGCATACGCACTCAGCAATCGCGAAACCAAGGCCGAGATCGACGGTTTCAACAAGGCGGTGACCGAGCGGTTCGGGGAGCGCGCGCTGCTGGCGAATTCCGCGCGCAACCCCGAGGGTCAGGTGTTCACCAAGCTCTCTGAGGGACTGGCACCTCAGGAGAAGGAGCGGCTGAAGGAAGCCTGGCCAGTCATGCGCACGGCCCAGCAACTCGCGGCTCACGAGCGTACGGTCCAGTCGCTCAGGCAGGCCGAAGACATCCGCCTTACCCAGCGCCAGTCCTCGGCGCTGAAGCAATGAGGCGGCGTCAGGTGCTCTTGTTCCTGGCGGGGGCTGGCGTCGTCATCATCGGTCTTGTCGCGGCCGGGTGGAGCGGCGGCTACCGGCTGAACCTGACACCAAGCGAACCGCTTGGGCTCTGGCGCATCGAGCTACTTTCCCGAGACGTCGCTGTCGGCGATCTCGTCTTCGTCTGCCCGCCGGGCAACCGACAGCTTTGAGCGCGCTCGACAACGCGGCTATCTTCGCTGGGGATCGTGTAACGGTGGCTTTGCACCACTCATCAAAACGGTAGCAGCTCTTGCCCGTCAGCGTGTCGAGATCGGTGATCAGGTCGTCATCGATGGATCAATTACGCAGGCGTATTTAAGTACGCACTGCTGCTCTTTCGCATCGCGCGTGCTAACGGTCTTATACATACCCCAAGGTTGCAACGCGCGGGCGGATAACGGAAGCTGCGACCGCCAAAGCCGGTGCTGACAAATTCCTTTTTGTTGTCGCGAATGATTTTGCTGATCGCGGCGCAATCATGATCGCGCGCGTTAACTTTTAGCGCATCGGCGGCAAAGCCGGTCGAAGGCAGCAGCGGGGCAACAGCGAAAATCACTGCCTTCATGGGAGCATTTAAGCAGCCTTTATCTTCGTTTTCAAATCAATTCTACAGGTTGGACCGACGGAACAGACGCGCGGACGCCGCATGCCGCATGCCGCTGGCAGAGATCCAAGCGCCTGCAGAAACAAGGAGCGCCATAAAAGCGATGAAGAAAAGGAAAGTGGGTAGCCGGGTTTTCGGCATTATGGTCCTTATCTTTTTGCAGACGAGGGAGACGAGTGGCTTTGGCGTTCTTGATCGCATGAGAGGTCGTTGACATCAGGCGCGATGCTGCGTCGTGGCGGCAATCTTCCCAAACTGCCTGCCGCAAATTTTTCAAGGTGCGGTCGCAACGCCACTTTAAGGCAAATCGCCATATGCCGCTGAATAAGCAAGGGCCGAATACCTCTAGCCAAGGCGGATATCGAGACGTTCCAGCCAACGCCTGATCTTTCGTAGAAGCTTCGTTTGAGGAGGACTTCCGCATCGACCCAACCGTCATCAAGGTAATCTTGCCCTAGGCCCTGAATAGACCAGAAATGACACGTCAACGCGTGTCTCCTCTGGCGTCTTTCCAGATTGACCCTTATAACAAACGAGACGCAGTACGCGCCGCGTTGGGGCTTAGAATCCCCTGATGAACGGTTGGTGCCGACCGGAATGGCCCAAGAACCCTCTGACCTTATGGCCGGGGGCCTGTGACGTATGTCCAGGCGCCTCGGTGCTAAAGGTCTCAGGGCCGATTCATCTCGGATTCTAACCCCCGGCTAGAGTTCACAGGGTTCGTGGTCAGCGGGGGCGTACCGCAGACCAACGTCTACCAAGGCTGGATCGAAATGTTATCGGAAAATGAGACGTTGGCGGATACATGTGAACTCCGCCCTGTGATTGGGCTGACGCGCGGGCTGCCAAACTCAGACATCGAGACTTTAACGGTGAACGCCATCCGGCTGCACCGGCAGCTCCTTGAAAAGGCAGATCAGTTGTTCCAGGCCTTGCCGGACGACTACAAGACCGGAACAGCCACTGGTGGCGCACAGCATCTCGAATACATCGAGGCAATGATCGAGATGCATGCACAGATGGTCGCCCTGAGCACTCTGGTTGACCTTCTGGGCTATATCCCAAACGTCTCGGTCAACTGATCTGGCAGCTCAGATAAGTCCGGCGCGGATAGCCAGTGCTACGAGTTGCGGCATCGTACGCGCACTAAGTCGCTTTCTCATCTCTTCGAGCTTGCTCTTTACCGAATTGTATTTGACCCCTTCCACGCATGCCGTTTCCTCCATGGTTTTGCCGACAGCAATCCATCGGAGGTAGGCGGCTTCCTTGGGATCGAGCCAGCCCGGATGCTGTTCGCTCGCAGTCAGGGGCAGGAAGGACATACGGGCATGGAGTTGCCCAACAGCAGCAACGGCCGAAACAGCGTCGATATCGCGCCCAAGTTCGATCACCGTTTTTTCCGATGCCAGCGTGAACATCGAGGTCGACCCGTTTGCAGTCCTGATCGAAATGGTCAAGCCGGAGCGAATGCCGAAGTCTGCGGCGTGAGCATAGAATGCTCGTCCCTCTTTGTCGAGGCGAGGCCTTTCGTCGTCTGCACTCCAGGTAAAAGCCTTGTTAAAGGACATTGAGCGTTTGACGACTGGATCGACCTTCTCATAGTTTCGCTGGAAGTAAGTCGAGCGCCATTCGGGATGATAGTTGGACGCGGCGATCGTATGGCTGGGTCTGATGTAGAGATAAGCGTATCCGCCGAAGCCAGCTTGGTCGGCGAAATCCGCCAGGGCTTGCTTGAGGACGTTCTCGTCTCCCTGTGCTGCAGCGAGATTGGTCAACTTATCAAGCCAGTCCTTCATGTGTCGCTCCGTTTGCGTGGCAGGTGGAAGAGGTCGCGGAGAGTATGCGGCTTTCGGCATTAATTTGGGGCTGGGGGGCGCCTAGCCAGACGCCGTTCACTGTTCTGCTGGATTTCAGCAAGATCGCCAGCTTCCAAGTGGCGACAGCGAAACCTCCAGTTTGCTCCCGGCAGCGACGCCATCATAGCCAAACTCTGCAAGTATACAATTACACGTAATCTAAGTTGGCATAAATTTTGTTGAGAACAGCTGTTTCCAGTTTCATAGGTCGCCATCGCAGAGAGATTGGATTGCGAGCAAGCGCATCAGCAGGAACGGGGATCCTGGTCGCGATCACCTTGAAGGCAAGGAAATTGAAGCCGCTCATTTTTGGCGGGTTCTCGCCAAAATGCGGACGTCAAGCCGCAGCAAGGGTCGCTAGCCACGAGCGCGCTGAGGCAATGTCCCCATCGTCCTGTGCCCATCCATGGCCTGCATCGATGACATGCAGTGAAACGATGGCTTCAGCACTGTGTAATTGTTCAGCGAGAACAGCAGCGTCGTCGTGGCGACGACGCTCGTCGCGCTTGCCGGCGACAATGAGAATGCGTTTCGCCGGCATCGCCGGAAAACTGAAGCCCAGTGATAGCGGCTCGGGGCGCAGGAGGACCGCCGCTGCGAACAACTCCGGCGCGACAGAGAGCAGCGTTTCAGCGAATATCGCGCCGCTCGAGTATCCTACCGCAATGACGTCGCCTGACTCCGGGAAGTGCGTCTCGAACTCTTGCGAAATCCAGTTCGTCGCTAGTTCAGGACTTCTGCAGCAGCAATGCTCCGATCGGCGCGCCGTCTGAAGAAGGTAAATCCATCCGCCTGTCCAAACGAACTGCGAGGCGCGCGTATGTTAGCGTCAGGTGTGAGCTGGCGGCAGAATTCTATCAAATCTGTTTCTTCTCGCCCTGAGCCATGAAAGGCTATAAGTGTCAGCATGAGTTTCTTCCATGGGAATGGCTGTCACGCTATTGCATCCCTCTTCAACAAACGGATGACCGCTTCGGGCAAAAAACCGTGATGGTACCATCCTAATCGTGAGCCGATGAGTCGGCGGAACGAAGTCCATAGATTGCCTCCGCCACCCGAGCGCGCGCCTCCGGATGAAGCCCCAGAACTGGACGGGGCGGCTCGAAGGCTCCGATCCCGATAATTTCCGCGACAGCGAATATAACGCGGAAGCTTCCGAACTCCTTGAACGTCGACGACATCGGTTCGAACCCCTTGTTGATGCTCGCTGCAAGCTCGGTGTCTCCAGATCGAGCCGCTCTGGTGATAGCTAAGGCCTCTGATGGTAACAGCCCTGAGACAACGCTGTGCCAGGCATCGGCTCCTGCCAGCAGCGCGTCAGCCGCACCCCAATCCCCGCTATAGCCAGTCGCAAACGGAGGCGCCGTGTGACGTCGGATTGTCGACATCTCGGAAGAGTAGTCCCCGTCGGCAGGCAGCGGCATTTTTATGGCTACGATGTTTCGAACCTTGGCGGGCCGTTCGATCAGTTCAACGCTGAACGTAAATCTTGTTGTGCTGGGATTGTTGTAGACGCATAGGGGAAGCTGTCCCACGTCGTATATCCACTTGCATCGCCATCCTTGTTCGATTGATGCTGCAACCTGCCAGAGACTTCGAGCAGTCACAAGCGCTAAGCCAAGTGCCTGCGCCGGGGAGAGTTGGGATCCACGCCCTAGACGTCGCCCAACGAGTTTCCAGTGGGGCTGCCCCAAAAGGTGTCTCCAACATGTGCTGGAGCGATAATAAGGCCTCTGTTGAAGGTGCTAGCGTCTTCGCTCTATGAGGATGAGATCCTTCAACATCGTCCGAAGTTCTGGCCAAGGGGTTTCTTCGAGTTTCAGGGCCGGATCCTCCGTGACGATCAGGCAGTGGAGCTTCGCGGCGACTTCCATCAAGGAAAAAGGTTTCGCGATCCCCATGACACGGCCTGTTATGCCAGCCTGTTGGGCGAGGTCTTGCTCGAGCGCAACAGCGGCACTGTAACCCAGGCGTTCGTCGGCCTTTTTCCATGCTCGTCGGCGTTGCCTGAGGCTAGCCCGTACCCCGGCGATTTGGCCAGCATCCAGTTGGCAGCAAAGTCGTTGGATTTCGGCATAGGAATGAACGGTAACCGGACGATCCGATCCTTCGATTTGCAGCGCAATCGGGGCGCAGGCGTGATCTTCCAGCATTTCCATTTCGAGCTTTTTTCTGAACTTGCACGCCCGCATGTGCTGCTGATAAAGGGCGTACCACTTTGGCCAGAGTTCTCTCACAGGTGTGGGGCCAGGCGCCCTTGGTTGACTGTTCGCCTCCGCAGTCCGTGTGCTGAGTAGACGTGCGGCAATGGGGAGAAGGTTTCGCCGGTCGATTTGGTGCGGAATTTTTTCTGTCGCAAATCCGTTGGAATTTCGTTTTCTGAGAGTAATTGCGGGCACTGTTCTGCTATCCTCAGAATCAGCCATGATCCGAGCTCCCTACAGCTTGAATTGCGGTCAGGCCACGCGAGGTGTTGCGAGCACCTGCGTGGCTGCTGTGACCAAACGTTGGTCGCAGAGAGTTTGAATCTTTCAAAGATTATGTCAAGGTTATAATGTTGAACGCCGCGCAAGTCCGAATGGCACGAGCTGCACTAAGATGGGGTGTTCGCGATCTGGCAAGCCGAGCTAATGTCACAGCAGCGACAGTGACTCGGATTGAAGCTGGTCGTCCAGGCTATCCCGCAACTCTTGAGGCACTACGGGTCGCATTTGAGGCCGCTGGCATAGAGTTCATCCCACAGAATGGCGGTGGCGCTGGCGTTCGCTTTTCTGATCCAATAGAATTAATCACCGGCGGGGGTCCTGCGCTCTCACCTCCGTGAAGAGCAAGTTGGGATATTTTATGATACGTGATGTTATAACTGATCTGTCAAAGCTGGATAGGGCTGCGATGTCGTCGGCCATTTAGAAACGCGACACTGGCCTTGACGATCAGCCCCCGATCCGACCGGCTGGGCCGGGTTGCAAGGGACGGGAGGGGGCGGGTGAGACGTTGCCCGTCGGCTTTAGATCCCATGAGGAGTGAACAGCGGCCGGAGCTCTGGCAGAGTGAGGTTGCATCAATGCACTCGTTCGGGAGGAGCACATTATGGAAGCCAAATCCGTTCAATTGGAAATGCAGACTGCGGTTCGCACTGATCTTGGCGCAATTTTTGTGTCTTTGGAACTTAGCCGATCGACCTGGTTGATCACTTCGTTGTCGCCGGGCAACGGCGAAAAGATGTCGAAGCATGTGGTGGACGGCGGTAACATTGCCGCGTTGCTCGCCCGGTTTGAGCAGCTCCAACAGAAGGCGCGGCTGCGAACAGGGAAGTCGTTTCCCATCGTAACGATCCAAGAGGCTGGATTGGCCGGCTTTTGGATACATCGGGTTTTGGAAGCGAAGGGGATTGAGAGTTACGTTGTTGATGCAGCTTCTATCGCGACCTCTCGTCGACGTCGGCGTGTTAAGACCGACAAGATTGATGGAGAGGCACTGACGCGAACACTGCTAGCATTCAAGCGTGGCGAGCCACGTGTATGCGCAATGGTCAGAGCGCCGTCCCATGAGGACGAAGACCGTCGTCGAATTTGCCGGGAACGCAAAGTGTTGATTGCAGAGCGGGTAAGGCATGTTAATCGCGTCAAGGGTCTACTCTTCACCCAAGGCGTGAGCGACTATCAACCGCTTCGCAAGGATCGCCGCAAATGCTTGGAGGAGCTCCAAACCGGAGACGGGCGTGACTTGCCGAGCCATCTTAAGACTCAAATAAATCGAGAACTCGATCGTCTTGAGTTGCTGCTGGAGCAAATCGCCGGGGTGGAGCGCGAGCGCAACTCCCTCCTGTCCGTAAACGAGCCGCTGACGTTTGAGGCACCAGATTCAGCGGCCGGTGCAAATCATCGGGTCGGGCAGGGACGACTGAAAATCGCGCATTGTAACGGTCCATGAACTCGACAGAAACGCGTTGCCAGCCTTCATGTTATCGATCCCGGCCAGCCGCAGTGCCTTGACCAATCGATCCTGCAGTGTCCTGTTCATCCGCTCGACGCGCCCCTTGGCTTGGCTCGAATTTGCGCAGAGAATCTCGATGTTTAGCTCGCAGAGCGCACGCCCGAACTGGGTCATGCCCTGGCCGCCCTTGGCATCCAGCGTCATATGACCATCAACAACCTTCGACAGAACTTCGATCCGCTGCAGATCACGCTCGCTCATCGCAATCAATCCCATTTGCAATCTCCCAGACGTCAATCAGACCCGGGGAGTGTGACATTCTAACTTTGCCGAATTAGGACATTCTAACTTTGCGGCTACATGATCTGTCACAGCTATTTAAAGATGAGACAAAGTAAGAAATTTAGAGACGCGACACCATCCTATTCGTTATTACTGATTTTGCAAGATTCTATATTTGCCTATACACAGACGTAAGCCGCCGCCCGGGTGGAGCTGGTCGGGGTTGCGTAGGCCGGGCGGCGGCGGATGGCTCCAGCTGGAAGAGTAAACTTTAGCTTTGACACCCCGATCACTCCGCCGCTTTCAACTGCGCAAGGGCTTGCTGTCGCCGGGCGATTACCACTGGATCATTGGTAAAATCCGTCCTCCTGCCAGGCTTGGTGCCGCGCTTTTGGTAGCCATTGGCTGTACTGCCGTCGCGAATGCCGAACATATGGTCGGTCTGACCAGTGCGGCGTGGTCCACTCTGGCTGCGCTGTTGCTCACGTCCGGCCTGCATCTCGGCCACCAGGGCCAGCATGTCATCAAGCCGCTTGTTCTCAACCACCTCGGAGCGGTGCACCGAGCGCAGCGTGTCGAAGGTTTTGTAGGGCAGGGACGTCCCCTCGTGGGTGATCTCGAGGCGACCATCGGGATAGTCGCAGACAACGACCTTGTTACCGGCGAGCGTCTTGGCGAGATCCGTCGGATCGAGGATGAACAGCACCTTGTCATAGCGCAGCGTCAGGGCCTGTGACAGCTTGCGCACTTCCTTGCGGCACATGGCGCGATCGAGGTTCTCATGCGCGGCAAACGACCGATGCATGTCCTTCGGATTGCGAGGCTCCTTGCCAAAGCGGCGATTGAAGTCGGCCATGAATTCCGACGCATAGGCATTGGCCGCCGCGATCGTGTCGATGCCACGCAGCCGTAACTCCTTCACCAGCCGATCCTGCAGCGTCTGGTTGGCGCGCTCAACGCGCCCTTTGGCCTGCGGGCTATTGGCGCAGATGATGTCGATGTTGAGCTCATAAAGCGCCCGCCCGAATTGTGTCAGGCCACTGGTTCTGTCCTGCTGCGAAGCATGGGTGGTGCGGAAAACCCCATGCTTGTCGCTGTAGAACGCGATCGGCTTGCCCCATTGCTGCAAGTAAGCCTTCGTCGCGTGCAGATAGTCGAAGGTGTTCTCCGAGCCGGCAAAGCGCAGATGCAACAGCTTGCCGGTGGCATCGTCGATATAGACGAGCAGGGCGCATTTGGGACCGCGATTCTCAAACCACCAGTGATGCGACCCATCAATCTGCACAAGTTCGCCAAAGCAGTCGCGCCGGCCGCGCGGCTGGAAAACCCGCTTCTTGCGTTCGCGGCGCGACACCCAGATGCCGGCTTCCATCATCCACTGACGCAGCGTCTCCTTGCTGACGGCAATCCGGTGGCGCTCGAGCAGCTTCTCGGTGGCCAGGGTCGGTCCGAAATCCACGTAATGCTCACGCACCAAGTCGAGCACCAGGTTGCGGAAGTCCTCGCTGTGACGCCGGTTGCTCGCACGGCCGCGTTTCTTCGAGACAAGTCCATCGGCGCCGGCCAGGTCATAGGCTTGCAACAGACGGTGGACCTGACTGCGGCTGAGACCGAGCAACCCAGCCGCCTCGACGACAGTCAGCCTCCGAGCGCGAATCTGCTGGATTAGTTCAAGACGATGCAATTCCTTCTGAGACATAACAATCAAACAAGACATGACGACTCCGAACACAGATGGCCTCGACCACGATGCACGCCGCTTATCTTGCTTCCCAATGCTGACGTTCGACCAGCATCCCAAGAGGCGACGATTGTCGCGTCTCTAACTAGCCTATATGTCGCATTTCTAAAATGCCGCCACATGATCGTATTACATAAGAGTTCTTATGGAACTTGCTTTGATCCGATGAACTGCCATTGAAAATGAACCCTAAGGTCCCTTATCAAGGCAATGAATACATTATGTTATTCTTGCATCGCTGTCTCGCGATGGCGGGCTTTTGCCTGACCTGCCCGGGACGGCGCCTCAACTAGACGCTCGGCGCAGAGTTCCTCGTTCTCCTCGTCGGTGTCACCATAACGTTCGTCATCGACGTAGATTGCAACGTCACAATCCATCGCGATTTTGAGCATGTAGCTTGCCGTCTCGTTGTTGTCGCTGACGTAGTCGATCAGATCGCCGGCATCGAGCGCGAGCAGATCCTCGATCGTGTCGAGGGTGTTGGCGTAGACGCATTCCAAGTCGTCGTAGACGCGGGCTCCGTAAGTTGTGAGAGCACCTTGCCCTGCTCATCGAGGGTCTCGAACCGCGTTCTGACGATATGCATTTCCTGGCTCATGTTGAAGTCCTTTCCTTGACTGACCTCTCAAAGCCTGGCGCGTCGGCGACGCTCTCGTCAACGCCCCTCCCGTAATCATCCGGGGATCGTTGCCCGTTCCCACGCGTTGGCTTGAGGTTGTCTTCAGATCATCTCGATGTGCCGGCACGTTGAAACAAATTGCGCTCATGTGATTCAAACCTCGAATATTTTGATTCAGAGTTCGAAATTTCCGTGTCCCGGATAACGGCGTTTGCGCCGGCAGGACTGCGCCCGTATCCTTTTTTAAGCAGCAGGAGCAGGTGATGGCGCGAGCGACATTCTGTGCAGCTTGGCGCCAACGCATTTCACCCAATGGTTCCCGCGCGCGACGCTTATCTTGCCCGTTGGAACGAATAAGCGCCCTTCCAAAATGTGCGACGCAAAAGATTGCTGCGACGCTCCCTTGTGTCGACACAACATCTGGTCATCGCGATTTCTCATGAACTTCCCGAAGTGCGTGGTTGACACCCATCGTATTGAGTACAATAAATTGTTGTCAGACATCTTACAAAATGTCGTTAAAAGAACGTCTTTGGGAGGCACCATGAATATCTTTACGAAGCTCCTTGCCGGCGCTGCGCTGCTGGCTGCCACGAACTCCGCCTTTGCAGGCGAAACGCTTGATCGCGTCATGGAAAACAAGGCGATGGTCGTTGCCACCAACAGCAGTTGGCCGCCGCAGAGCTTCCTCGACGAAAACAATGAGATGGTCGGTTTCGACATCGACGTTTCGCGCGAGATCGCCAAGCGCCTCGGCGTCGAGGTAAGCTTCCAGACCCCGGATTGGGCAACGCTGACCGGCGGTCGCTGGCAGGGTCGTTACGATCTCGGTGTCGGCTCGGTGACGCCAACCAAGGCCCGCGCGCAGGTCATTGATTTCGCCGGCATCTACTACTACAGCCCCTATGTCTACGTCGTTCACAAGGACAGCACGGCCAAGACCGTTGCGGACCTGAACGGCAAGGTGATCGGCGTCGAGACGGCGACGACCTCTGAGGACTTCATCAACCGCAAGCTCGAAATCGACGCGCCGGGCCTACCGCCGATCGAATACAAGCTGCAGCCGGGCGAGGTTCGCACCTTCGCCGATTCCATGCTGCCCTTCGACGACCTGCGCCTCGGCGACGGCGTTCGCCTCAACGCCGTCATCGCGCCGGAACAGACCGCCAAGAACGCGATCAAGAACGGCTACCCGCTGCGTATCCTCGATGACGGTTATGCCTTCCGCGAGCCGCTGGTCGTGATCGACGAGAAGATCGATCCGGAATGGACCGCCAAGGTTGGTGGCATCATTGCCGAAATGAAGAAGGATGGCACGCTCGCCTCCCTTACCACCAAGTGGTACGGCGAGGACTACAGCGCCGACTGAGATATCAAGTAATGCCGGGCCTAGCGCCCGGCATTGCCTTTCCTTGCCGAAATGAGCCCCACATGACCTATCCAGATACCTATTATCGCCGCACCATGGCCAATGGTGCGGAGCGACCAGCCCTTTCCGGCGCTGTCGATTGTGACACCGTCATTGTCGGCGGCGGTCTTGCCGGCCTCACGACGGCATTGCAGCTTGCCCGGGCGGGCGTCTCCGTTGTGGTGCTTGAGGCCGAGCGCATCGGCTTCGGCGCCTCCGGCCGCAATGGCGGTTTCGTCAGCCCCGGTTTTGCGACAGGCGGCGATGCAATTGCTCGTGCCACTGGCAAGGACGCCGCGCAAAAAATCCATCGGCTGTCGATCGAAGGCGTCAATTTCGTTCGCGATACGATCCGTGACCTCGGCATTGCGGATGCGAAGCCGCAACCCGGAATCATGAGCGTGCTGCGCTATGATGGAGGCGACAGCCTTAAACAATATGCCGACCAGCTCCGCCGCGACTATGGCTACGAGCTCGAATATTTCGGGACCGATGCTGTTCGCAGCCGGCTGAAATCGAAGCGCTACTTCCAGGCGCTGCGCGATCCCAAGGCCTTTCATATGCACCCGCTGAACTATCTGCGGGCTGTTGCTGCCGAGACCGAGCGACTGGGCGGGCGCATCTATGAAAAATCCGCTGTCACGCGCTGCGATATCGACGGCGCGGAAAAGTGGGCCACGACTGCTGGCGGTACGGTGAAAGCCCGCCGCATCGTCTTCACGACCGGCGGCTATACCGGCTCGCTGGTCGGCAAGCTCAACCGCTCTTATCTGCCGATCGCCACATATGTCATGCTGACCGAAGAAGCGCCGGAGTTGATCCGGGAAGCCATCGCAACCCGCGACGCCATCGGCGATAACCGGCGCGCCGGCGATTACTACCGCGTGGTGGAAGACGGCAAACGCATTCTCTGGGGCGGCCGCATTACCACCCGCGCCGCTTCCCCTGCGGCTCTTGCCCAGGAACTACGCCGCGAAATGACCGGCACTTATCCGCAGTTGAAGGAGCTGAAGACGGAACTCGCCTGGTCTGGCCTGATGTCTTATGCCCGCCATCTCATGCCCCAGATCGGGGAGATGCAACCCGGCGTCTGGCATTGCACCGCCTTCGGTGGTCATGGGCTAAACACGACGGCTATCGGCGGGAAGCTTGTCGCGGAAGGCATTCTCGGTCAGTCGGATCGCTACAAGCTGTTCAAGCCTTTCGGCCTCGTCTGGGCAGGCGGTATTGCCGGCCTTGCCACGGCACAACTCACCTATTGGAAATTGCAGGCGCAGGACTGGTGGCGCGAACGCGTCGCCTGATCCGGCGGGGGGGAACATCCATGCTAGGAAGACTGATACTCACCTATCCCACGACGGCGCGTCGCATTGGCATCCTGCTGATCTTCGCGCTCGTTGCAGCCGCACTTTACGCCCTTGGCATCAGTTCGGCTTGGATCGGCAAGCTTTTTCCCTCGGCCATCGACTGGCTGAAGGAAAACAAGCAGCTCGGCCGCGTCGTATCCTCGATCACCATCGCCCTCACCCTCGCGGGCAACTGGAAGCTGCTGCAGCTTCTGTCGCGCCGGCAGCAGATCGTTGCCGTCTGGATAGAGCTTTTTGCGCTCTTGATGCTGTTCTTCTACTCGTTCGATCTGTCACTCTCCTTTATCGCCCGCAAGATCGGCTTCATGATCTCCCAGGGCGTGGTGACGACGCTTTATATTTCCGCGATCTCGATTGCGATTGCGACCGTGATTGCGCTGGCCGGCGCTATCGCCAAGCTCTCGAAGAATGGCGTGATCTACGGCCTTGCCACCTTCTACACCTCGCTGTTTCGCGGCCTGCCGCTGCTTATGCAGATCTACATCATCTATCTCGGCCTGCCGCAGGTGGGATATGTCATCAGCGCGGTTCCGGCCGGCATCCTGGCGCTCTCGCTTTGCTACGGCGCCTACATGACGGAGATCTTCCGCGCCGGCATCGAAAGCATCAATCGCGGTCAGACGGAAGGCGCAACGGCACTCGGCCTCAGCCCCAACCAGACGATGTTCCTCGTCATCCTGCCTCAGGCGATGAGGGTCATCGTGCCGCCGACCGGCAACCAGTTCATCGCCATGCTGAAGGACTCGTCGCTCGTTTCAGTGGTCGGCGTCTGGGAAATCATGTATCTTGCTCGCACCCAGGGCCAGACGGAGTTCCGCCATATCGAGATGCTGATCACCGCTTCCATGATATACTGGGTGCTCTCGATCGGGCTTGAATTGCTTCAGTCGCGCATCGAGGCGCGGTTCGGTCGCTTCAATGCCCGCTGAGGCATCAGCGCTGCCGATCGGGGCGATGCCGCCCCGATCAAATGTGAAGGCAGCGCTAATCGTTCTCTGTTCCTTCGCGGTGTTTTCTGGCACGGATGCACTGGTGAAGCTCCTGAGCGGCCACTTTCCCGTGCCGCAGGTGACCTTCATGGTCACGGTCGCCGCTCTCGTTTTTGTCATCGGGTCTGCCGTCGTCTCAGGACGCGGGCGAGCCCTCTGGCCACGCCATCCAGGCCTTGCCTTTGTGCGCGCGGCTCTGCTCGCGGGCGATACGCTATTGATCTACTACGCTTTTGCGGCGTTGCCGCTTGCCGAAGCCTATGTTCTGGCCTTCCTCTCGCCGGTACTCGTCGCTGTGCTTGCCTTTGCGTTTCTCGGCGAGCGTATGTCACGGCTTGGCTGGATCGGCGTGCTGCTCGGTTTTGCCGGTGTCATCGTGGCACTGCAGCCGGGTGTCACGCCAATGAATTTTGGGCATGCTGCAGCAATCGGGTCGGCCCTGTTGTTCGCCTTCTCGCTCGTCCTGTTGCGGCGGACAAAAGCAACGGAATCCGATACGGCGCTGGTTGCGAGCCTGCTCGTGGTCCTGAGTGTGCTTTCGTTGGCTGTTGCTCTTGCCGGCGAGGGCTTCAAGCCCGTCGTTTCGACTGACATCGCGATTGTTGCTGCGGCCGGGCTACTGCTTTTTGGCGGTCACGCGCTTCTCGTGCGCGCCTTTCGTCTGGGCGACGCCTCGGTTGTCGCCCCTTTCCAATACAGCCAGATTGTCTGGGGCTGCCTCTATGGTGCCCTGCTGTTTGGTGCACCCATTGAAATCCACACCCTTGCCGGCGCCGTGATCATTATTCTGTCCGGCTGGCTGGTCCTGAAATAACCGGAGGAGAATTCATGCCGCACGATACCGAAATCAAGCTAACCAGCGTGCATAAGTGGTACGGGCAGTATCATGCCCTTGATGACATCAATCTGGATGTCGCCAAGAAAGAACGTATCGTCATCTGTGGGCCTTCCGGCTCTGGAAAATCCACGTTGATCCGCTGCATCAACCGGCTGGAAACGCACCAGCAGGGCAAGATCGTCGTCGGTGGTATCGAGTTGACGGAAAACGAGAAGAACATCGATGAGGTGCGCCGCGAAGTGGGCATGGTGTTCCAGCACTTCAACCTCTTCCCGCATCTGACGATTCTTGAAAACTGCATTCTGGCGCCAGTCTGGGTTCGCAAGATGAGCAAGCCCAAGGCCACGGAGATTGCCATGCACTTTCTCGAGCGTGTCAAAATCCCCGAACAGGCCAACAAATATCCGGGCCACCTTTCCGGCGGACAGCAGCAGCGCGTGGCTATCGCCCGGGCACTCTGCATGAACCCCAAGGTCATGCTGTTCGATGAGCCGACTTCCGCACTCGATCCAGAAATGGTCAAGGAAGTGCTGGATACGATGGTGTCGCTGGCGCAGGAAGGCATGACGATGATCTGCGTGACCCACGAAATGGGCTTTGCCCGTCAAGTGGCCGACCGGGTAATCTTCATGGATCAGGGTCGCGTGGTGGAAGAGGCCGCACCTGCGGAGTTCTTCGACAATCCGCGGAACGAACGCAGCCGGCTGTTCCTTAGCCAGATTTTGCATTGAGGAGCAGCGCTGATACCAGGCATTGAGATCTCTTGGGCGAGGTAGGATCTATGCTACTCATTTAAAACGAGATGTAGCAGAAGGTTTGGACCAAGAAATCGGCCGAAAAATTCAGCCTTACCATGACGCCGGAGATGCTGCGCCTGATCCGTGAGACGGTGGATGCAGGCGAATATGCTTCCACGAGTGAGGTCGTGCGCGATGCCATGCGCCTCTGGCAACGCGAACGGCAGAACATGCCGAGCGTCTGAACGCTATCCGCAACTCCCTCGAAGATCCTCGCCCCAGCCTTAGCGTTGATGAAGCGGAAGCGGCACTGCGTCTATTCATGGATGAGCAGGAAAATGCTTTCGCCCATGCAGCGCCTTAAGGTCACGTATCGACTGGAAGCCTTCGCCGACCTCAAACAGATCAATATCGACATCGCGCTGCTGAGCCAGAGCCGCGCTCTTGCCATTTGGATTCCCGAGCGGATCATGGCGTGCGGCAAGATCGGCGACGCCCCGCATGGACGATGCCCCGGGTGACGATCTTCAAGTCGGGTTGCGAACTGTGCCGTCGAACGATCGGGAGTAATCGCCTATAACGTGACGGATGTGGTGGTCATCACAAACATTTTCCATAGCCGCGAGAACTATGTAGCCCTCTGCGAGGGAACAGCGCCTTCCGACGACAAGAGAGCGGATGTACAGGAGGAACAGTAACCTAAAGCGGCTGCGGTTTCTGCGGGAAACCGCCGACATGGCCGCAAGTGCGTGCGGCGCATTCGCGGCCTGAGACGAGGCTGGTTTCGAGACTGCCGCCAGCGATATAGGCATGCAAAAACCCGGCGATGAAGCTATCGCCTGCTCCCGTAGTATCAGCAACATCAACCGCGAGAATGCCCGTTTCGGCCAGCACGGTCCCATCAGTCGCCGCCGACCCCTCGCCGCCCCGCGTCACCACGGCCAGCTTCGCCCCGCTATCAAGAAACACCTTCATCATCGCGTCGGCCTTCTCGCGGTTCTCGCCGGCTGAGCCGAACGCGATACGCAGGCTGTCTACGCCGAGATGCATCTGATCATTGTTGACCGAGACATCCTGCGAAACGCTGGTGCCGGCTTCTGCCATCCTGCGTCTTACAAGCCCCCGGTCTGCAATCCAGCCGATATGCACATGATCCATGCCGGCAAGCGCAGCAAAATCATCCTCGCTCGGGAGATAGTTCTGGCAAACCCCGAAATCCTCATGGGCGAAGATGCGGTCGCCAGTCTCTGTAATGTCGATATTCGTATAGGCGGTTTCACCGTCCAGCATCTGCAGGTGGTCTACCCGCACATCCATCTCCGCCAACAGATCGCGGGTGCGCGCGCCATCGGCGTCCCGACCGACCGCGCCAAAATAGAAGACCGCGTGGCCCAGCATGGCGAGCTGGACGGCAACATTGATGGCATTGCCGCCGATCAGCGACTGGCCGACAGGCAACTGGAAGCGATCAACACAGTTGTCGCCGACGACGGCGAAGCGGTAGCGGGACATGGAACCTCGAATGCTCTGTCACAATGTCAAGGCCGCGACCGTCGTTGCGACGATCACGGCCCGTATTCGATGGAAAGCCCGGCGTCGGAGCCTTCCGATTGCGCATGATGCCGATGGCGGCTTAGTAGGCAACCTTCTTGTAGTAGCGGCGCGTCGTCAGCGGATGGTTGCGCATGACTTCGAGGTGGGCGCTGATGCGCTCCAGTACCGTTGCAAGCAGGATCGGCGAGATCAGCCCACGCACTTCAGCCGAGATCCCCGGCAGTTCGAAGCCGGCCGTGTCGAGCACAGTAAGCTTGTCGGTATAGTTCGGCGCGAAATTTTCGACGCGATCGGCAACCGGACGGCACTCGTCTTCGCCCTTGAACAGAATGACGCTGACGTTCTTTTCGACGAGCTCCAGCGTGCCGTGGAAGAAGTCCGACGCATGGACCGGGCGAGTGCGGATCCACTGCATTTCTTCGAGAATGCACATACCGTAGTAGAAGGCCTCGGGCCAAACGTTCCCGGCGCCAGTGACGATATGGTAGTCGGAGCCGGCCAGGGTCTTGGCAAAACCTTCGGCCTTGCCTTCATAGGCACGCTTGACCTCGAGCAGGAGCTTGGGAAGGCTCTGCAGTTCGCCGATCAGCTCGTCGTAATTAGTGATCTCGCCGCGGTGCTTCATGATCGACAATGCGACGAACAACGACTGCAGATAGAAGGATTCGCAGGATGTATCGTCTTCCGCAAAATTGACGAAGACATGATCGCCACCCTTGCCGAGAGGGGTTTCCTCATGGCCGACGAGCGTCAGGACGGTCGCGCCGATTTCCTTGATCTTGCCAAGCAGAGCAACGCTCTCCTTGGTCGTGCCGGATAGCGACGGCATCACGACGATCGAGTTCTTCGTGAGGTTTGCCGAGCCGGTGATGACAAGTTCGGCCGTCAGGTCGATGAAGGACGGGAAGCGCGACTTGCGCTGCAGCAGCTGGTAGGCAGGCTGCATCAGGATCGCGGCGCCCCCGGTTCCCAGGAAGAACACGTTCTCGGCGCCCGCGGCAATGCAAGCCCCGATCACGTCGTCGAAGCGCTGTGCAAGGCCGGCGGCGCCAGACTGGATACGCAGGAATCTTTCTTCGTCAAAATTCAGCATGGAAAACTCTCTGTTGTCATGATCATGGCTGATCGTCTCACACCTTGCCGTTCCCGACAATGTTGTAAGACAACTGACATCTTTGTTTTGGCGTGTCAAGAGGCGTTTATTTCGCTCCGCTGCCGGTAGCCTCTCTTCACCCTTCTCTTCAACGAATTTCTCCATCTGAGGCGCTTGCTTGACGTTTGAGTATTTGTCAGACAAGAAGGCAATATTACCAAAACACGATGAGGACTGCCTTGGACGAGCCCCTTCGCGATACGCGCACTCTGGTGATCCAGCTTCGTGATCGCATTGCCGAATTGATCCGGAATGAGGCCCTTCAGCCGGGCGACAAGTTGCCCACCGAGGCGCAGCTCACCGCCCGTTTCAAGATCTCGCGCCCAGCCTTGCGCGAGGCTCTGAAACTCCTGGAGCAGGACGACATCATCTATGTGGAGCACGGTCGGGGCCGCTTCGTCTCGGCCATCTCGGCCGTGCAGGTCGATCGGCCGATCACCGTGTTCGAAAGCGTCACTGATATGGCGCGGCAATACGGTTATACACCCCGCAACAAGGTCCTCTCAATTTCCGAAGAGGCCCCGGACGCCACGATCTCCAAGCAATTGCGCCTGGAAGACGGTGAGCGCGTCATCCGCATCGAGCGACTTCGGCTCGAAGACGATACGCCGATCATGTACTGTCTTGACTACGTGCCACGCAGCATCATTTCTGCGCGCCTTTACGATATCGACTGGAGTGGTTCACTTCTCTCCCTGCTGGAGCAACACAAGCAACGACCACGCATGTCGTCCGCATCCGTGACGGCAGTCATGCTTCCCGATGATGTCGTCGAGCGCAACGACCTCAGAGACTTCGGCCCTGCTTTGCTGATCACGGAAACCTGTTTCAGCGCGGCGGGCGTGCCGGTCATCTACGCGATCGACTACCACCGCGGCAGCCACTTTTCCTTCAGCCTCGTGCGCAAATAGGCCCTCCTCGTAACGCTAGACCTTGCCTATCATCTGCCAGGGGCGGGCGTCCAAAGGTATCGAGGTTTGCCAAACTTACTGTTGGCTGGATGCAAGGCGCAGCAAATAGGCGCCGTACTTGCTCTTGCCGAGCGTATCCGCCAAAGCCATGAGCTTGCCGACATCGATATAGCCCTGTCTGAAGGCGACTTCTTCCGGTGCTGCAATTTTGAAGCCCTGGCGTCGTTCCAGCGTGCCGACAAAATCAGACGCATCGAGAAGACTTTCAGGCGTGCCGGTGTCCAGCCAGGCATAACCACGCCCCATCAGTTCGACGGAAAGCTCTCCTTGTGCAAGGTAGACATTGTTGAGGTCGGTAATCTCAAGTTCTCCGCGCGGGGATGGCTTCAGGTTTGCGGCGCGCTCAACCACTTTTTCGTCGTAGAAATAGAGACCCGTTACGGCCCAGTTTGACCTTGGTTGTTTTGGTTTTTCCTCAATCGAAACCGCCTGTCGTTTTTCGTCAAATTCGACAACACCATATCGTTCCGGGTCGGTCACATGATAGGCGAACACGGTCGCTCCCTCTGTGCGATCGACTGCTGATTTCATCAGTTCGGGTAGCCCATGCCCGAAGAAGATATTGTCACCAAGCACCAGGGCGCAGCGCTCGCCGTTGATGAAGTCCGCGCCGAGGATGAAGGCCTGGGCGAGGCCGTCCGGGGATGGTTGCGCGGTGTAGCTGATGGAAATGCCCCATTGGGAACCATCACCCAACAGGCGTTTGAAGGCTTCGGACTCGTGCGGCGTGGTAATGATCAGGATGTCGCGGATGCCGGCGAGCATGAGCGTGGTCAGCGGGTAGTAGATCATCGGCTTGTCGTAGATCGGCATCAGCTGCTTGGAGATCGCCAAGGTGATCGGATGCAGGCGAGAGCCCGTGCCGCCCGCGAGGATGATGCCCTTCATGCCGTCTCTCCTTTGCGCGCCTGTCCGATCAGACGATCGAGCACAGCAGTTGTTGAGGCCTGCCAATGGGGCAAGCTTATGCCATAAGTCGCATCCAGCTTGTCGGTCGACAGCCGCGAGTTTTGTGGACGCTTTGCAGGCGTAGGATAGTCCGAAGTCGAGATCGGCCTCACCGTGACCAACTTCCCGGTTCGCTGCTCAAGCCCATTGAAGATTTCACGGGCAAAATCCGCCCAACTTGCCTCCCCTTCGGCAGCAAGATGGAAAATACCGCGCAAGCGCTGATCCGGGTCGGATTTCAGGCGCAAAGCGATCCGAATAAGTGCATCGGCGATATCGTGAGCCGAGGTCGGGCGGCCGAACTGGTCGGCAACGACACCGACTTCGTCGCGGCTCTCCGCAAGCCGCAGCATCGTCTTCAGAAAGTTGGCGCCGTTTGCGGAATAGACCCAGGCCGTGCGCAGGATTGCGTGGTTGTCGGTCGCATCCGCCACCTGACGCTCGCCTTCGAGTTTCGACGCTCCGTAAACCGAAAGTGGACCGGTTGCATCGTCCTCGATATAGGAGGCAGCCTTGCTTCCATCGAAGACATAGTCGGTCGAAAGATGAAGCAATGGAACGCCAATCTGCGCGGCAGCCCGCGCCACAGCCCCTACCCCCACGGCATTGACGGCAAACGCGAGTTCGGGCTCGCTCTCGGCCTTATCGACGGCCGTATAGGCTGCCGCCGACACGATCACATCCGGCTTTGCCGCCACGAGCGCGCGAGACACGCTTGCCTCGTCGGTCAAATCCATCTCCGGCCGGCCGACCGTGGTGAGTTCGACGCCAAGGCTTGAAGCCTGCTCGACCATCGCCTGAACGACCTGTCCCTGTTTTCCGGTTACCGCGATGCGCATCCTCACCCTTTCAGAACGCCGAGACGTTCGCCGGAGTAAACCCCTTGGCGCAGCGGTTTCCACCACCAGTCATTGGCGAGATACCAGTCGACAGTCTTGGCGATGCCGCTGTCGAAATCCTCCTCCGCCTTCCAGCCGAGTTCCGTCTCCAGCTTCGTTGCATCGATCGCGTACCGCGCGTCGTGACCCGGGCGGTCCGTGACATAGGAGATCAGCTTCTCATGCGGCGCGCTTGTTGTTTTGCGTTCATCCATCAGGGCGCAGACACGCTGGACCACGTCGATGTTGCGGCGTTCGTTGCGACCGCCGACATTGTATTTCTCGCCCAGGCGGCCATGCCCGGCGATAAGATGCAGCGCCCGGGCATGATCCTCGACATAAAGCCAATCCCGGATATTGGCGCCGTTGCCGTAAACAGGCAGCGGCTTTCCTTCCATGGCATTGAGAATGATCAGCGGGATCAGCTTTTCCGGGAAATGATAAGGCCCGTAATTGTTCGAGCAGTTGGAAACCACCACAGGCAGGCCGTAAGTGCGGTGCCAGGCGATGGCGAGGTGATCGCTGGCGGCTTTCGATGCCGAATAGGGAGAGGATGGGTCATAGGACGTTTCCTCTTCGAAGAGCCCTTCGTCGCCAAGAGATCCATAGACTTCGTCGGTCGATACATGAAGAAAGCGGAAGGCAGACTTCCGCTCCGACGCCAAGTCATTCCAATAGTGGCGCGCTGCCTCCAGGAGGGCAAAGGTGCCGACGATATTCGTCTGAATGAAATCCCCGGCCCCCGTGATAGAACGATCAACGTGGCTCTCGGCTGCCAGATGCATGATCCGGTCCGGCTGGAAGCCCTCGATCGCCCCGGTCATTGCGGCCCGGTCGGCAATATCTGCCTTGAGGAAACGATGGTTCGGAGCGTTTTCGATCTGCTTCAACGAGGCGAGATTGCCGGCATAGGTGAGCTTGTCGACCGTCAGAACGTCGGCACCGACGTTTGTGACGAGATAGCGAACCAGGGCCGAACCGATGAAACCAGCACCGCCGGTCACGAGAATGCGCATAGTGTTTCCCCAGCCTATGTGTCGTCAGACGTGTAGGTGAACGCTGGCTCCAGATCTGTCAGGAAGGGTTGCACCTCGTCCTTCGCCGACAGTGTAAATCCAGCAGAGACATCGGGCCATGCAATCGCGATCGATGGGTCATTCCAGCGCAGGCCGCGATCATGGGCACCGCTGTAGGGCGCCGTTACCTTGTAATGAATGAGCGTATTGGCCTCGAGCGTCAGAAATCCGTGGGCAAAGCCTGGGGGAATCCAGAGCTGGTTTCCCTCCTCTGCCGTCAGTGTCACGCCGACCCACCGGCCATAGTCCGGCGAACCGGTGCGGATATCGACGGCGACATCGAAAATCGACCCGTTCAAAACCCTTACGAGCTTGCCTTGGGCAAAGGGTTCCAGCTGGAAATGCAGGCCGCGAAGCGTGCCGACTTCGCGCGAAAGCGACTGGTTATCCTGCACGAACCCGACATCTGCGACATTCTCGCGAAACCAGTGGTCCTTGAAAACTTCGGAAAAATATCCCCGGTGATCCCCAAAACGGGTAGGCGTGATTTCCGCAATGCCGGGCAAGTCTGTCGGTTTCAAAATCATGCTTGGCCCTGATCACTTAAGAATGGAGGTCAGCCTAACACGCTATTCCTATTCCATTTCACGTATATCTTAAATGCAGGGCGGCGCTTTTCTTTTTACCGAGGCCAGAGCCGATTAGTGACCCGCAGAGTGACCGCCACCAACGAGGGTCGCAAAACAATTCTTGCTTCCTTGAAGGAGGCTCGTTGCCCGCGGGTCGATGCAGACCAAAGCGCGACCGACCGTCGCGCTTAATCGCGTTTTCATTTACTGAGCGACCAATGCCTCGGAGATCGCCTGCATCGCCTCGTCCGTCAGTGCCCCTTCGATCGCCATGGTCGTGCGGCGCTTCACGATATCGGAAGCATCGGCGACGAGTTCCTGGCTGGCGATCCAGTCTATCTCCCGGAAGCTGTAGCCTTCCGCCCCTGGAAGGCGATCGTCGTCGCTGTAGCGGGACGAATACTGCAGGATTTCGGCTGCTGTGGTGCCATAGCGATAAAGAAGTTGCTCGACGCGAGCGGGCGACGCGCCGGTCATGCGAGCGGTATCGTCGATCCATCTGCGCTTCTGCATGACAGTCTGTGGGAATTCGCGGCCGCCGCCAATGGCACGCTCCTTGGTGGAGTGGACACGCGCACGCTTGAGGCGGGTGAGAATGGTGTCAGCGACCTCTTCCGCAAAGCCGCGGAACGTGGTCCATTTGCCGCCGACCAGCGAGAGGATGGCAAAGGGGCGATCACCGCTGGGCTCGATCAGCGGGGCGGAATGATCGCGGCTGATGAGGCCGGGATTGGAGGCATCGGAGGCCGGCAGTGGGCGGATGCCGCTGTAGGTATAGACGATCTGTTCGTGAGTGAACGTGAGATCCGGCAGGAGTGAGCGCAGGCTTTCGAGGAAGTAGGCGATTTCCGGCTCTTCGCAATGCACGTTTTCAGGGTCCTCGGCCGGGATGTCCGTCGAGCCAACGAGCGCGCGCCCCAGATATTCGTAGACGAGGCAGATGCGACCGTCGTCAGCCTCAAAATAGATCATGTGGCCGTTGAGGCTGCGCACGAGTTCAGGATGATCTAGCAGGATATGCGAGCCCTTCGTGCCGCCGATCATATGCGTCGAAACGCCCAGTGTCGCATTGACCCGGTCGATCCACGGACCCGCAGCATTGACGACCAGCTTCGGGCTGACAGAGAAGTTGGCCCCGCCCGGTCGCTCGAAGGTCAAGAGACCGTCCGTCGCTGACGTCAGCCTGGTGTAGTTGAGGGCAAGCGAACTCTTGTTCTCGTCCATGCCGTCACGGACGAGTTCGTAGACGAGGCGTTCCGGCCGGCTGATCTTGGCATCATAGTAAATGCCACCGGCGACGATCCGCGGCGTCACATACGGCATTTCCTTCAACGCCCGCGATTTCAACAGCATTCGATGTTTCGGCATGACGCGGTTGCGGGCACCGAAAAAATCGTAGAGCCGCAGGCCGATCTTGATGAGCACGGCACCCCGACTGCGCGGTGCGGTGGTTGAACCTCCGAGCGTTCGAAGCGCAGCCCAGATGCCCTTGGTCCAGGAAAAGACCGGGATGAAGGTCGGCAGAGGCTCGACGCAGTGCGGTGCGTTCTTGAGAAGAAGATTGCGCTCAAGCGTCGATTGCGCGACGAGGCCGAATTCGCCGGTTTCCAGATATTTGAGGCCGCCATGGATAAGCCGCGAGGGAGCCGCACTGGTGCCGGAACCGAAATCAGCCTTGTCGACGATCAGGCAGTTGACGCCCTGCAGGCTCAAGTCGCGAAATAGCCCTGCCCCATTGATCCCTGCTCCCAGGATGACGACGTCTACGTCGTTTTCCTGCAGCCCTTTAAGGCGGCGCTCGAGATCGGCGGCAATATCGGTCATGGTGTCAGTCCTGCTTCGCATGCCGGCTGGAGGGGATCGGCAGCGTTCTGTTCTCGTTTTCAAGGTTTGCGAGCTTGCCGATCTTCGGCCAGAGCGGGCTCATCGCATCGGCGATCTCGCGGAAGATATCGTAGCGCTTCTGATATTCAGCCTTGCGGCTCGGATCGGGATGGCAGGTCCTGGCGATTTTCTTGAGATCGCGCGGATCGGCAACGGGATCGGGATAAAGCCCGATTGCGGAGCCGGCGCAAAGTGCTGCACCCCATGCAGCGGCCTCGTCCGTCTCGGTAACGGTCACCGGTATTCCGAGGATATCGGCAAACATCTGCACCACGGTCGGATTTCGCGAAATGCCGCCCGCGAGCCTTGCCTCGTTAAAAGCAAAGCCCTCTGCAAGCGCATCGACATGGATGCGGTGATTGAAGGCAATACCCTCAAGTACCGCGCGCAGCATGTCGCCACGATCATGCCACCCACCGAGGCCAAAAAAACCGGCGCTGGCGGCCGCCCCATAGGGCGAACCGAAGAGATAGGGATGGAACAGGACGCTTGATGGCCGCGCCAATGCCGCTTCGATCTCCGGTGCCAGAAGTGCGTGGATCGAGCCGCCATCGCTCTCTGCTTGCCCACGCTCACGGGCGCAGAGTGTATCAAGGAACCAGTCGTAATTGGCCGTCGATGCCGGCGATATCGACATATTGTTCCACTCGCCGGGTTTGATGGCGTTGCGGCAGAACCAGCGCTTGTCGACCTTGGGTGCTGAGGAAAGCGTCTCGTTGATCGAATAGGTACCGGCGATTATGGCGACGACGCCGGGCACATGCCCGCCCGCACCAAGGGCCGAGGCGGTGACATCGTGCAGACCCGCAGCAACCGGCGTGCCCTCGGCAAGGCCAGTGCGTGCGGCAACCTCGGCCGTGACATGGCCGACGATTTCATCCGAGCCTGCGATGGGCGGCAGGGCACCTTCCAGGCTCTCAAGCCCGTAGAGCGCCAGCGCGGCCTTTGAATATCCTTGGGTGGCGACATTGGTAAAGGATGTGCTCGCCTCTGTCCGGTCCGTGCCGATCGTGCCCGTCAGGCAGAATCGCAGCCAATCCTTGCAGCTCAGGATGTGGCCGATCGCTTCGAAGCGCTCCGGTTCATTTTCCTTGATCCACGCGAGCAACGCCGATGGCGCCGACACATGCGGCGCCTGCCCCGTCAGGCTCAAGGCCTCATCAGCAAGCGGGCTTTGCAGCCAGCGCTCGACCAGTTCCTCGGCGCGGCTATCCAGCGAAAGAAGCGCCCGGCCGAGAGGCCTGCGGGCCTTGTCAACGAGATATATACCATCGCCATGGGCGGTCGCTGCAATCGCCATGATATCGCTTGCTGGCCGGCCGCTGAGCTTGATCGCTTCGGCGATGGCATCGGCTGTTGCCGTCCAAAGCTCGTCCATGTCGCGCTCGATATAATGCGGCTTCGGCATGGACTGCGTCACCCGGCGGCGGGCGACGGCAATCTGGGTGCCGTCGACATCGAAAATCACCGCCTTGGTGACGGTCAGGCCGCTATCAATCCCGAGAAGGCTGGGCATGAAAACTCACTCACTGGCTGCGGAAGAAAACGCGATCACGTTCCGTTTCCCTTGGCGATGACCACGTTGATATTCTTGGAAAGCATTCGGTCGATATGCGCCGTCGGCGTCTTGTCGTCGACGATGACCACGTCGAATTCACTTAAGCGCGCGAAGCTGTGCAACGCGCGGCGCTCGAATTTCGTGTGGTCCGAAAGCAGGATGCGCTTGGCCGAGGATTCGAACATGGCGCGTTTGGTGTCGACCATTTCGGGCGACTGGTGGAAGACGATATCGTCGGTGATGGCCGACATGGCAATGAACACTACATCGGCACGCAGCCGCGCAATCTCGTTGATGGTCATGCGCCCCATGAAGGCATGACACCAGTTGTGAAACTGGCCGCCGAGAGCCAGGAGCGTGACGTCGTGGATATCCTTCAGGGCATTCATCAAAGTCAACGAATTGGTGATCGCGGTGAGCGGCACCTTGCCGGAAAGATGCGGTGCCATCTGTAGGACGGTGGTCGAGTCGTCGAAGAAGATCGCCTGCCCCGGCTCGACGAACTGCATGGCAGCTTCAGCGATCGCCTTCTTTTCCGCCGCCTGCCGACTGGCGCGGTAAACATCGCTGGATTCGATCAGGCTGGTCGAGGTCGCAGTAACGATGCCGCGGGACTTGCGAAACAGGCCGCGACTGACGAGTTCATCCACGTCACGGTGCGCGGTCATCAGGCTGATGCCGAACCGTTCCGTCAGATCCTCGATGCGCATCGATCCTTCCGCGATCACAGCTTCGGCGATCATCTGCCGGCGCACGAGCTGGCGGGTGTGCCGGCTGTCGCTTGGCAATTCGTCGAGAAGAAGTGCGCCCATGCCTGGTTTTTCTGCCACGGTATCCCCTGCCGCTTTCTTTTGCTGAATGAAGCCTCGTACAGTCAAAACTGATGCAAGGCAAAGCGCGGGTGAAGACGGAAAGGCGCCGCAACCAGCGCCTTTCCAAAGGTTTTTCGTCTTACTGCGAGAGAACGAACGGACCGGTGTACTTGTCGACGTTGTCCTTGGTGATCAGCAAGCAATCGAAGAGCTGCTTTTCGCTTTTTGCGCCGGTCTCACCGGTCTTGATGACATTGTCGGCCTGCTTGACGGCTTCTTCGGAGAAGATCGCAACCGGCTGCAGGACGGTGTATTGGAGTTCACCAGCCTTGATGGCATCGACCGCATCCGGCGAACCATCGAAGCCGCCGACCTTGATGTTGGCAAGCTTGCCGGCTTCCTTCAGCGCAGCGATGGCACCCAGCGCCATTTCGTCGTTACCGGAGATAACCCCGATGATATCCGGATTTGCCTGGAGCATGGACTGCATCTTGTCGTGGCCCTGAGTACGATCCCAGTTGGCGACTTCCTGTGCGGCCTTCTGCAGGTCCGGATATTGGGTCAGAACGGTTTCGTAGCCGTTCGAACGGGTGGCGGCATTGTTGTCTGACGGTGCACCGAAAAGCTCGACGAACTTGCCTTCCTGGCCGACGCTTTCAACCCACTGCTGCGCGCCGAGAGCGGCACCTTGGGCATTGTTGGAAACGAGCTGCGCCTTGGCGAGACCTTCCTGGTTGATTTCAGCGTTGACGAGAAGGACCGGGATGCCGGCGGCAACGGCCTTCTTCACGGCGCCGACCGAACCGTCCGCATTGGCCGGGTCGAGAATGATCGCGACCGACTTGTTGGTGATGGCGGTATCGATCAGGTTGCTCTCGGTGTTGGTGTCGCCCTTATGTGCGCCAACGGTCGCGGTGTAGCCGAGCTTTTCAGCGGTTGCCTTGGCAACATTGCCTTCCGTCAGCCAGTAGGGGTTGGATGGGTCGTTGACGATGACGGTGATCAGGCCGTCGGCCCAGGCCGAACTGGCAAGAACCGGTGCGATCACGGCCGCAGCCATGAGAATGCGGATACCTTTTTTGAACATGTCTCTCTCCCTTTGATGAGCTCGGTTGGCGCCGGCGGACCGGCGTTTCTTTCCTCAGTCCGGCTGGCTTTCCACGCCATGGGTGCCGGAATGCAGAAGCCTGTTGCGGCCGGTCAGGACGTTTTCGCCCGACCGCCGTATTGAATGCTGTTCAGAAGAACGGCCAAAACGATCACCGCACCGGTGAAGACCGTCTGCCAGTAGGCGGACACCCCGATGATCACGAGACCATCCGACAGGAAGCCGATGACGAAGGCGCCGAGCATCGTACCGCGGATCGTGCCCCGTCCGCCGGTCAAAGCGGCACCACCAATAACCACGGCTGCAATCGCTGTCAGTTCGTAGGTGATGCCGGCGGTCGGACCGGCGGACGTCAGCTGGGAGGAAAGCACGAGACCGGCAATGGCAGCACAGATGCCAGAGAGCACATAAACGGTAACTTTGACGCGCTTGACGGGAACACCGGAAAGCTCGGCAGCGCGTTCATTGCCCCCAGAGGCATAGAGCCAGCGGCCAAAGGCGGTGCGGCTCAGAACCAGGCCGCATAGGATCGCAAGCACGGCCAGCACGATAACGCCGATCGGAACGCCTGCAAGACGGTTGAAGCCCAGCCAGTCGAACCCCTCGTTGCCGAGTTCCGGACGTCCGGCAAGCTTGTTGTAGGTGAGGCCATTGGTCATCAGGAGCGCGATCCCGCGGGCAACATAGAGCACGCCGAGAGACGCGACAAAGGCGGGAACCCTGAGATAGGCGATCAACACCCCGTTCACCGCGCCGACCAAAGCGCCGACGACGCAGGTCAGTACAACGACCGCCCAGACGGGCGGATAGAGAATGACGCCGAAGCTCTCGAGTGTCACACCCTGCATCAGGAAGCCGGCGATACAACCCGCAAGCCCGAGGGTCGAGCCGACGGAGAGATCAATGCCGCCATTCAGGATGACCAACAGCATGCCGATTGCCAAAATGCCGAAGATCGCTACGTGTGATGCCATGATCAGGAAGTTGCTGACCGTGAAATAGTACGGCGACAGGAAGGAGAACACCGCGATAATCAGGATAAGCGCAAAGAACGCGCGCCCTTCGAGCAACAGGTGCACGAGGTTTGTCTTGCGCTTCTGTGCTGTCGCGACGGACTTCTTCTCTGCGAGGTTCGTGACTGACATGATCAGTGCTCCATCATTTCGGGCTCGTGAGAAACCACTGCTTCGCCGGAGGCGGCCATGATCTTCTCCTTGGTGACATCTGAGCCGAATTCGGCTGATATTTTTCCGCGGTGCATGACGATGATGCGATGGGCGATGCTGAGGCATTCGGCGACTTCCGAGGTCGAAAAGACGACCGCAAGGCCTTGCCTGGCGCGCTCGGCCAGAAGCTTGAACACTTCCGCCTTGGCGCCGATGTCGATGCCGCGGCTCGGCTCGTCCAGCAGCATAACCCTGGGGCCGGTTGCCAGCATTTTGCCGATGACCACCTTCTGTTGGTTGCCGCCGGAGAGCGAACCGATCGGGGCCGCGCCGCCATCCGTCTTAATATGTACCTTGCGGATGGAGTCGGTAACGAGATCGCGCTCGCGTCGTGTCGAGGTGAACAGACCCTTGGTGAAGGCGAAGATCGAGGCGAGCGAGAGGTTGGAGCCGACCGTCATCGTTTGCACGAGGCCGTCGCGCTGCCGGTCTTCCGGAACGAGAACCAGACCCTCGCCGATGCGGCGTGCGATGCTGAGACCGGCGACATCCTGCCCTTCGAGCAGGATACGGCCACCGCTTGCAGCCAGACGTCCCGCAACGCATTCCAGCAGCTCCGTGCGTCCCGCGCCCATTAGGCCATAGATGCAGACGATCTCGCCGGCGCGGACATTGAGCGACAGGCGATCGACTGAGTTATAGGCGGCACCCGAAGGTCCGGGCACGGTGAGGTTCTCGATCGAGAGCGCGACCCCACCCATCACGTGCCCGGTCGGCGGGCTGCCGAGGTCGAAGTTCTCTCCCACCATGTTGCGGACGATCCATTCGAGATCGATGTCCTTGCGCTCAGCATAGGCCGTCATGTTGCCGTCGCGCAGGACGACGGCGTGATGGGTGATCTGCAGCGCTTCTTCGAGGTGATGCGAGATATAAACGATCGAGACGCCGCGGCCGGTCAGGTCGCGGATGACCTTGAACAGTACCTCGACTTCCGTGGCGCTCAGCGCCGATGTCGGCTCGTCCATGATAAGAATGCGGGAATTGACCGAGAGCGCACGGGCGATTTCAACGATCTGCTGTTGACCCAGGCGAAGGTCTTCCACCGGGGTCAGCGGGTCGATGTTCTCTTCAAGTTCTTCCATCAGCGCGCGGGTCTGGCGCTCTTCCTCGGCGAAATCGACGACCGAACCCTTCATGATCTCGCGCCCCATGAAGATGTTATCGCGCACGTTCAGGTTCGGCGCGAGGCTCAGTTCCTGGTGGATGATCGAAATGCCCAGTTCCCGGGCATGTGTGGAGGAGAAAAACGAGACGGAATGGCCGTCGAGAATGATCTCGCCGGAGGTCGGCTGGGTGACGCCGGAGAGTATCTTCATCAGGGTCGACTTGCCGGCACCGTTCTCGCCGAAAAGGGTCGTAACCTGACCACGATGGATGTCGAAGTTCACGCCTTTCAGCGCATGCACGTTTCCGTAGGACTTGGCCACGT
The DNA here is from genome assembly GCF_030814475.1 of Pararhizobium capsulatum DSM 1112. NCBI lineage: Bacteria > Pseudomonadati > Pseudomonadota > Alphaproteobacteria > Hyphomicrobiales > Rhizobiaceae > Pararhizobium > Pararhizobium capsulatum. The sequence goes on from NZ_JAUSVF010000002.1 coordinate 540,201, forward strand.
TACGGGCGGCAAGCACAACCTCACCCTTCCTGCTCTCGTTGAGCGCGACGTCGGTCATTGGACGGTGACCTTTACCGGGGTGACGATCCAGCTTTTCTGATTGACGAGCCGGAAGACGCCGACAACGGAGACCGTCTTGCCCGTCAGGGCGTTGGCGTCGAAGGTGCTGAGCACCTCCTTCTTCATCTGGTTGTTGATGGCGGAGCCGGCGTCCTGGAACTCGATCTGGTTGGTGAACTGGCCGAATTCAATTTCGCCCGTGGCATCGCGCAAGTCGGTGCCGTTGACGGCAGGCCCGGTCTGGACGCGCACCAGAATTTCCGGCGGCAGGCCTTCGACCTTCACTTCGTTATAGTTCGACTTGCGGGTGCCGACCGTGCCTGTGAAGGAAACGGGAAGAACCGGGCCGATACTGGTCGCAACACCATATTTTTCACCTGCCGCCTTCTTGTCGGCGGCGATCGCGGCGGCAAGCTCGACGGCCGGAACCGCACGGCCTTCGACATTGGCCTTGACCTTGGGGAACGTCTCGGCGCCGTAGGTTTCTGGCGAGAACACCTGCTCGCGCACATCATGCTCCGAGCCGATATTGACGACGGTGGTATCCAGGGCGATCGCGCCCAGAACAATCACGACGGCTGCGATGCCGGCCAGCAGTCTGGCATTGGCGCTCCGGGGCTTTGACGACGAGTATTCCGCTTGTGTGCTCATTTTCGAACGACCTTCGGTGTGATCCTGGCCGGATTGCCGTGTTGGATGATTGAAAATTGGCGCGCAGCCGCTGCACCAGCCCATATGACCGGTAATCGCTCAGCCGCAACGACACTCGGGCAGCGCCGCTGTGCAGCGCGCCGAAACTCCGATCGTGAAAATGCCGGTCATTGGATCTCCTCCATATGCCCGGCGATTGTCTCCTCCAGCCGCCCGGCACCCGAATTCGCAATCATCAGTCAGAACTGCGATAGCTATGTGTTATCAACTGCACCAACTATGTTATAAACTTCACGAGCTGTCAACGGGACGTTTTGGGCCAACGAGCCCTTTTGATGTTGTTGCAATGCATCAAAAAATGGTGTGATGCATCATTTTAGCGGCCTGCAGGCATTTGAAGCCTCTCGGGTAAAGACTCACATGTACGCTTCAAAGATAGGCACGCAATAGGCGGATTTTACGCCAATATTATTCCTTTTCGTCTTACTTTATAGGGAGGCGGCTTGATGCCTGAATCATGCGTCATCCCTCGCTTCCTCCTCCTTGCAAGCTTGTCGCCGCTCATTGGTGTTAGAGCACATTCTGACATGAAAAATTTTGCAGTGGTAGAAAAAAATAGCGTGATTAATGGTATCTCTGTGATATAATCGTGAAAATGATGAACCGCCCGTCGCGATCTCGCCGGTAGCGGGTGGTTGATCCAGAATGCAGCTTCGATCAGGGAGTTCCGGTGCAAGTGCCATTCGGATCGAGGGAGTTGTGTCGCAAAGCCGGCACAAGGGAGGAAGTGACATGAAGAGGAAAAGCGCACGCGCGGCTTGCCTCGCTGTGGCGGGAACGGTCGGCAATGGCTGAGCGCGGCGACATCATCATCGGCATCGATGCCGGCACGTCCGTTATCAAGGCCGTCGCCTTCGAGCTTTCCGGGCGCCAGATCGCATCGGCATCCGTCCGCAATCGTTATGTCACCGGCGAAGACGGTTCGGCCACGCAGTCGCTTGAGCAGACATGGAGAGATTGCGCCAGCGCACTGCGCGGCCTTGGTGAAAAGGTTGAAAATCTTGCCGGCCGCACCGCTGCGTTGGCCGTGACCGGTCAAGGCGACGGGACCTGGCTTGTCGGTTCCGGCGATGCGCCGGTTGGTGATGCCTGGCTGTGGCTCGATGCCCGCGCCGCCCCAACGGTCACCCGCCTTGCCGAGACCTCGCAGAACCGCGCGCGTTTTGAGGCGACCGGTACGGGGCTCAATACCTGCCAGCAAGGCGTCCAACTTGCCCATATGAACCGCTTTCGTCCCGAGCTTCTGGACCGGGCGGAAACAGCACTTCACTGCAAGGACTGGCTTTATCTCAACCTGACAGGCGTGCGTGCCACCGATCCTTCCGAGGCAAGCTTCACCTTCGGCAATTTCCGAGATCGCCAGTATGACGATGTGGTTATTGAAGCGCTGGGGCTTAGAAGCCGCCGCTCGCTCCTGCCTGAGATTATCGACGGCACCGAGATGACCCACCCGCTGTCGGACACAGCTGCAGCAGCAACTGGCCTTCTGGCGGGAACGCCTGTCTCTCTCGGCTACGTCGACATGGTAATGACCGCACTTGGGGCCGGCGTGCGCAGCAGTGGCGAGAATTCCGCCTGTTCGACGATCGGTTCGACCGGCGTGCATATGCGCGCCAAGGCAGTACCGGACGTGCAGTTGAATGCCGAAGGCACCGGTTATGTCATCGCCCTGCCCATCCCCGGCATCGTTACCCAGGTCCAGACGAATATGGGGTCCACCATCAACATCGACTGGCTGCTTGGCATCGCCGGCGAGTTGATGGCGGAAGCCGGTAAAGAGGTCGCTCATTCCGAGCTCGTGGCCCGTGTCGATGACTGGTTTGCAAGGAGCCGTCCGAGCCCCCTGCTCTATCATCCCTACATCTCAGAGGCCGGAGAGCGCGGCCCCTTCGTCAACGCCTATGCGCGTGCCGGCTTTACCGGTCTTTCCACCCGTCATGGCTTTCCGGATCTCGTGCGCGCTGTCGTCGAAGGTCTCGGCATGGCGACGCGGGATTGTTATGCCGCGATGGGCGACATGCCGCGTGAACTGCGGATCACCGGCGGTGCTGCACGCTCTTCTGCACTTCGCGGCACGCTGTCTGCCGCCGTTAATGCGCCGCTCCGCGTGTCGAAACGCGAGGAGACCGGCGCTGCGGGCGTGGCAATGATGGCGGCCGTCGCGATCGGCGCCTACCGGACGATGGATGATTGCATTGCCGATTGGGTGACGCCGCTGCTCGGCGACCTCGAAAAACCGGATGCCGATCAGGCAGCCCGCTACGACACATTGTTCTCGGCCTATGTGCAGGTTCGCCAGGCGGTCGCTCCCGCCTGGAACGTGCTCGCAGGCGTCAGCCCCCGGTAAGTGCGGGGCCTACCGATTGATGCGCGATCCGCATCCCAAGGAGTGTGACATGACTGAAACCGAAAACTTCGATCTGTTCGTCATCGGCGGTGGCATCAATGGGGCCGGTATTGCTCGCGATGCGGCAGGTCGCGGCCTGAGCGTCGTGCTGTGCGAAAAGGACGATCTGGCACAGGGTACGTCGTCGCGCTCCGGCAAGCTGGTGCATGGCGGCCTGCGCTACCTCGAATATTACGAATTCCGACTGGTGCGCGAGGCACTGATCGAGCGCGAAGTGCTGCTGAATGCCGCGCCGCACATCATATGGCCGATGCGCTTCGTGCTGCCGCATAGCCCTGAGGATCGTCCGGCATGGCTCGTGCGTCTCGGTCTCTTCCTCTACGACCATCTCGGGGGGCGCAAGAAACTGCCCGGTACGCGCACGCTGAACCTGCTGCGCGATCCCGAGGGCACGCCGATTCTCGATCAATACAAGCGCGGCTTCGAATATTCCGATTGCTGGGTCGATGACGCTCGTCTTGTGACGCTGAATGCCGTGAGCGCCGCGGAAAAGGGGGCCGTGGTATTGACCCGGTCGCCCGCCGTTTCCGCCCGTCGCGAGAATGGCGGCTGGATCGTCACAACGCGCAACAGCGTCAGCGGTGAAGTCAGGACCTTCCGCGCCAAGTGCCTCGTCAACTGTGCCGGGCCATGGGTCACCGACATCATTAACCGCGTTGCCGGCTCGAACTCCAGCCGCAATGTGCGGCTCGTCAAGGGTAGCCACATCATCGTGCCTAAATTCTGGGCCGGCTCGAATGCCTATCTCGTCCAAAACACCGACAAGCGCGTCATCTTCATCAACCCCTACGAGGGCGACAAGGCGCTGATCGGCACCACCGACATCGCCTATGAAGGCAAGGCCGAGGAGGTTTCGGCGGACGAGAGCGAGATCGATTACCTGCTGAAGGCGGTCAACCGCTACTTCAAGGAAAAGCTGCGCCGTTCCGATGTGATCACCAGCTTCTCCGGCGTGCGCCCGCTGTTTGACGACGGCAAGGGCAATCCCTCCGCCGTCACCCGCGACTATGTCTTCGATCTCGACGAGACCGGCGGCGCACCGCTGCTCAACGTCTTCGGCGGCAAGATCACCACCTTCCGCGAGCTTGCTGAACGCGGCATGCAACGGCTGAAGCATGTCTTCCCGAGCATGGGCGGCGACTGGACGGAAAAGGCGCCGCTCCCCGGTGGCGAAATTCAGAATGCCGACTACGAAACCTTCGCCAACAGTTTGCGCGATACCTATCCGTGGATGCCGCGCAAGCTGGTGCATCACTACGGCCGGCTCTATGGCGCTCGCACGAAGGACGTCGTTGCAGGCGCAACGAGCCTCGAAGGTCTCGGCCGCCATTTCGGCGGGCAGTTCTATGAGGCGGAAGCGCGTTATCTCGTCGCAACCGAATGGGCGCAGACATCAGACGATATCCTCTATCGCCGGACCAAGCATTACCTGCACCTGACGGAAGCCGAGCGCGCCGCCTTTGCCGACTGGTTTGCCTCCAACCGTCTTGCTGCTGCCTGAGGATTTCCCATGCCGCTGACACTTTCGCTCAATACCAACCCGCTGGTGAACCGCTTCGCCGATCCGGACGACCTGATCGAGACTGTGGCGCGTGACCTTAAAATCCGCGACCTGCAGCTCACCCACGAGTTCATCAATCCGAGTTGGCAGGCGTCGACCATCCGCCGCCTAACGCGGCAGATGAACGCGGCTCTTGCCCGAACCGGCGTTCGCGTCACCTCCGGCATGACCGGCCCCTATGGCCGCCTCAATCATTTCGGCCACCCCGATGCCGATGTCCGGCGCTACTATGTCGACTGGTTCAAGACCTTTGCCGATATCACGGCCGATCTCGGCGGCACCTCGGTCGGCACCCAGTTTGCCATCTTCACCTATAAGGATTTCGACGATCCGGTTCGACGCGAGGAGTTGATTCAGATCGCCATCGACTGTTGGGCCGAGGTGGCTGAACACGCCCGGGCGGCCGGCCTTTCCTACATCTTCTGGGAACCGATGAGCATCGGCCGTGAATTCGGCGAGACCATCGCTGAATGCATCAAGCTGCAGGACCGGTTGACCGCGGCCAACATGGCGATCCCCATGTGGATGATGGCCGATATCGACCACGGCGACGTTACGTCCTCGAACCCGGATGATTTCGAGCCCTATGCCTGGGCGCGGGCCGTGCCCAAGGTCTCGCCAATCATTCACATCAAGCAGAGCCTGATGGACAAGGGCGGCCACCGGCCGTTCACGGCCGAGTTCAACGCCAAGGGTCGTATCCATCCGGAGCCGCTGCTGAAGGCCTTTGCCGAGGGTGGTGCCGTTGATAACGAAATCTGCCTCGAACTGTCCTTTAAGGAGCGCGAGCCGAACGACCGGCAGGTGATTTCGCAGATCGCCGAAAGCGTCGCCTTCTGGGCCGACCATATCGATACGGGTGCTGCCGACCTTAAAATCTGAGTTCGACTAACCTCCTGCCAGATTCAACTGGACGCCCGACCTTGGAAACGCTTCAAACCAGATTGCTTTCGCAGTCGCGCGTCAGAATGCACTCGGAGCTAACAGGGGACATCCGGTGGCTTAGGAGCCACCTTGAATATTGAAGGACATGGGAATGACCGACGCAGAAGAGTCGCTAGCCGTGCGTGCCGCATGGCTGCACTACGTCGCGGGCCTCACGCAATCGGCCGTGGCCAAGCAGCTCGGCATTCCGTCGTTGAAAGCCCATCGTCTCATCGCCCGTGCCGTTGCCGATGGCATCGTCAAGGTGACGATCGATGGCGACACTGTGGAATGCGTCGATCTGGAAGCCCGACTGACGGAACGCTACGGCCTGCATTATTGCGAGGTCGCTCCTGATCTCGGTGAGGAAGGGCTGGCGCTCCGCGCACTCGGCCACGCCGGCGCCAGTTTCCTGCAGCGTGAAATCGAGCGCGGCGACAACAAAGTTATCGGTCTCGGCCATGGACGCACGCTGCAAGCTGCCGTCCAGCATATGCCGCGCGTTGCCGCAAAGAACCTCAGGTTCGTATCGCTGCTCGGCGGACTTACCCGCAACTACATTGCCAATCCCTATGACGTGATGCACCGGATTGCAGAGAAGACCTCGATGCCGGCTTACGTCATGCCCGTGCCGTTCTTCGCCAACACCAGCGATGACCGCGAAGTCTTCCTTGCCCAGCGCGGCGTCAAGGAGGTCTTCGACATGGCCAACAATGCTGACCTCAAGCTTGTGGGCCTCGGAACGGTCGATCAGGAAGCCCAGCTGGTGTTTTCCGGCATGATCGAATCGAAAGAGATCAAGCAGATCGCGGCGGCCGGCGCCGTCGGCGAAATTCTCGGCCATTTCTTCGATGCCAGCGGCAACATGCTCGACACCGTTCTGACGACCCGCACGCTTGCGGCGTCGTTCCCGCAATCGAAAAAGGAACGCGTGGTTGCCCTTGCCGGCGGCACCTCGAAGGTCGAGGCAATTCGCTCCGTCCTGCGCAGCGGCAAGCTGCATGGACTGATCACCGATGAAAAGACAGCCACGCAGTTGCTGGCAGAAAAATAACATCGCACATTGATAATCACAAACTTTCTGTTATTTTGTGATTATCCGCTGATGCGGACCGGGAGGGCTACGACGTGAGAAAGGACGAGCGACGACAGGAGATCATCAATCTTCTGGTGGAAGACAAGACGGTCGATCTTGACGCGCTTGCAGATCGGTTTTTCGTCTCGAAGATGACAATCCACCGCGATCTCGACGATCTCGAACGCGAAGGTGTACTGCGCAAGGTACGCGGCGGCGCAACGATCGATGCCGGCACGCAGTTCGAAAGTGATTTCCGGTTTCGTGAACATCAGGAAAGCGACGCCAAGGCGCTGATGGCGCGGGCCGCGCTGCATCTGGTGGAGCCGGGCATGACCGTCATGGTCAATGATGGCTCGATGGCCGCTGTTCTCGGCGAAATGCTGATCGAGAAGCGCCCGCTGACGCTGATCACCAACAACGCCGCGATCATGGAGCGGATGAAAAGCGAGAGCGGCATCAGCCTGATCGCGCTGGGCGGCATCTATTCCGCCAAGTTCAACGCCTATCTCGGCGTGTTGACGGAGGAAGCCCTGTCGCGGCTGCGCGCAGACATCGCCTTTCTTTCCACACCCGCAGTCTCCGATCGCAAGGCCTATCACATGGACGACAATGTGATCCGCGCCAAGCGCGCGATGATGGCGTCAGCCACGAAGACCTGTTTGCTCGTCAACCATCAGCGCATCGGCCGCATGGCCCTGCATGTGATGGCGGACCTTGAAGATTTCGACGTCGTCATTACCGATCGCGCTCCCGAGGCATCCGTGGTCGAGGATTTCGAACGCGCCGGCATACCCCTGACAATCGCTTTGCATGAGGAACAGACATGACCGCTTCGCCGCAATTCTGGGTCGGAACAAGCTGGAAAATGAACAAGACGCTCGCCGAAGCGCGCGTCTTCGCGGAAGGTCTCGGCAAGGCCGACAGCGGCCGCGATCCGCGCATCCAGCGTTTCGTCATTCCGCCTTTTACCGCCGTGCGCGAGGTCAAGGCGATGCTTGCCGATACGTCGGTCAAGGTCGGCGCGCAGAACATGCATTGGGACGACCGCGGCGCCTGGACGGGCGAGATTTCGCCGGTGATGTTGAAGGATTGCAATCTCGATATCGTCGAACTCGGCCATTCCGAGCGCCGCGAGCATTTCGCAGAGACGGATGAGACTGTCGGCCTGAAGACCGCCGCCGCCGTGCGCCATGGTCTCATTCCGCTCATCTGCATCGGTGAGACGCTGGAGGTTCGCAACAGCGGCCGCGCGACCGAGATCCTGAAAATCCAGGTCGAGGGCGCACTGGCGAAACTCGAGGGCGACCAGAAGAATGCTGAAATCCTGCTCGCCTACGAGCCCGTCTGGGCGATCGGCGAAAAGGGCATCCCGGCAACGGCAGACTACGCCAGCGACCGCCACGAAGAGATCATCGCGGTGGCGAAGGCTGTGCTTGGCCGCAAAATTCCGTGCCTCTACGGCGGCTCGGTCAATCCGGGCAATTGCGAGGAACTGATTTCGAGCGCGCATATCGATGGATTGTTCATCGGCCGCTCGGCCTGGGATGTCGAAGGCTATCTCGACATTCTCAACAAATGCAGCGCAAAAATCTAAGGAGACACCCATGAAACTTGCCATCGCAGGAGACAGCGCAGGCGAAGGCCTCGCAAAAATTCTCGCAGACCACCTGAAGGATCGTTACGACGTATCCGAAGTCTCGCGCACCGATGCCGGAGCGGAGGCCTTCTATGCCAACCTGTCGGACCGCGTCGCTTCCGGCGTGATTGACGGCACCTATGACAAGGCGATCCTCGTCTGCGGCACCGGTATCGGTGTCTGCATCTCGGCCAACAAGGTGCCGGGCATCCGTGCGGCACTGACGCACGACACTTATTCGGCGGAACGTGCCGCCCTTTCCAACAACGCCCAGATCATCACCATGGGCGCCCGCGTCATCGGCTCGGAACTTGCAAAGGCAATCGCCGATTCCTTCCTTGCGCAGACCTTCGATGAAGGCGGCCGCTCCGCGGGCAACGTTCAGGCCATCAACGCGGTGGACGCAAAGTATAATCTCCGCTGAGGAGATTAAAGCTGTCTTCCTATCCTCCAGGAAGGCGGTTGGCTGGCCGGCGACGGCCAGCCATTTTTCTACCCGGGCAGAATCCGCCGCGAAGGCCGAGATTACCATTTCCATCTCATTTATCGCCTAAGCTTTGCAAAAGTTTTAGTCACGCTAAAAATCTGTTGACATTCTTGCTGGGTATCGCAAGATTGAAGTAATACTAAAAACAGGTGGAACATCGTGGCTGACGAAATTGCTCTTCCGAGAGAACGCGATACTGCGCTTGGCGACCGGTTGCGGGATCGCCGAAAGGCGCTGAAGCTAACCCTGCAGGAGGTCGCCGACCAAGCCGGATTTTCTGTCGGCTTCATCTCCCAGATTGAACGCGGCATTACCGTTCCCTCCCTCGTGTCGCTGGTTTCCGTCTGTCGCGTGCTGAAGATCGATGTTGGCTCCATGTTCCAGCAGCCAAAGTCCGAAGCGCCTGTCACACGCAGCGTCGGCCGCACAGTGTATGGTCTTGGCACAATGACTGGCCGCGATGTTACCTATGAGCGCCTCTCGGCCGCCTTCCCCGGCAACGTCCTTCGCTCCACGCTCATTCACGAGCCGCCCGGCTACTGGAGTGAACCGATGTCGCATGAGGGCGAGGAAATCTTCTACATCGTCGAAGGTGCGCTGACGCTGGAACTCGACGGTGAGCGCATGATCCTCGAGACCGGGGATACCGCCCATTTCCCGTCGACGCGCACCCACGCGACCTGGAACCATACGAATGCGACCACCACGGTCTTCCACACCTGCACCATGGACGTCTTTGGTGACGGCGTGCCGTCTGGCGATCCCGACAACAGCCTGGTCGTCACCCGCGCGGCCGACCGGCGTCCATCAGAAAAACCGAAACTGAATAAGGGGAATACCAAATGAGACTGCGTTTCAAAGCCGTTGCGGCGGCTCTTCTGGCAACTGTTTCGCTTCATGGCATTGCCGCTGCCGAGACAGTGCTTCGTCTCGACGAGGTGCCGGTTGGCGAGCTCGATCCGGCCAAGGCTTCGGACTATGCCGATAGCATCCTGATGTTCAATCTCTACGACACGCTGGTGATCCCGAAGGCAGGCCAACCCGGCTTCGACGCCTTTCTCTCGACGGGATGGGAAACCGATGGCAGGACCTACACCTTCAAACTCCGCAATGACGTGAAATTCCAGAGCGGCAACCCGCTGACAGCGGATGATGTGGTGTTTTCTTTCCAGCGCATGCAGGCGCTTGGCCAGGGTCTCTCCTACCTTTTCACTGCCGTCGAGAAGGCAGAGGCAGTCGATGCCTCGACCGTCAAATTCACCTTGAAGGAAGCTTACGCCCCCTTCATCTCCGCGCTGACGCGCTTGCCGATCATCGACAAGAAGCTGGTCACCGAAAACCTTGCTGACGGCGACGGCGAGATGAAGGATTGGGGGCAGGCCTATCTCACATCCCATGCAGCCGGCACCGGCGCTTACAAGGTCGTTTCGCACAATCCGCAGGAAGAAACGGTCATGGCGAAGAACGCCGGCTACTTCCTGGGCGTGCCGCCAAAGGCGCCGGACACAGTGCGTTTCCGCTACGGCCTCGAAGCCGCGACCGTCCGCACCCTGATCTCGCAGGGCGAGCACGACATCTCCTCGTCCTGGCTTCCGCCGGAAGTCCTGAAGTCGCTTGCCGCTGAAGGCGCGCAACTGCTCGAGGAAAAGGGCACGACCGGCTTCTACATAAAGATGAACACGACCAAGGCGCCGTTTGATGACGTTGAGTGCCGCCTCGCCGTCTCCTACGCCTTCGACTACGAGTCCGGTGTCAAGATGGTCGGTGTAACCGACACTGTCTCGCAGGGCAGCCCTTCCACTGGTGCGATCCCGGTCGGCATGCTCGGCGCACTTCCCGCCGATCAGGTCTTCAAGCGCGATCTCGACAAGGCCAAGGAGCATCTCGCCAAGTGCAAGTACAAGCCGGAAGACATGAAGGTCGAGCTTTCGTGGATCGGCGAAGTGCCGATCGAAGAACGCTTCGCCTTGCTGATGCAGGCGAACTTCTCCGAAATCGGCATCAAGGCGGAAGTGAAGAAGCTCCCTTGGGCGCTGTTCGTCGAGCAGATCTCCAAGCCGGAGAATACGCCGTCGATCTCGCAGGTCTTCGTCAACACCATGTCGGCTGATCCCGATACACTGCTCTACGGCATGTATCACTCCTCGTCCGCTGGCACATGGATGTCACCGGAGTACCTGAACGACAAGGATGTCGATGCGCTGCTCGAAAAGGGCCGCACGACGGCGGACGAAGCTGAGCGCACGAAGATCTATACAGACCTCAACACGCGACTGCGCGAGATCGCCCCGACGATCTTCGCCCAGGACCAGACGGCGGTGTTTGCTGCCTCAAATCGCGTGTCGGTGCCGGCGCTCTCCGATCTTTCCAAGGCCTATGCGCTAGCCGGTTTCGGCTTCAATTTCCGGCTGATGGAAATGAAGGAATAGGCCTCTCGCTCCTCTTCTCCCCAGCGGGGAGAAGGTGGCTCGAAGAGCCGGATGAGGGGGACGGCTAGCTCGGAACAAGTAGCCCCCTCATCGCCTCGCAAGCTCGGTACTTCTCCCCGCCGGGGAGAAGAGGAAGGCTGTGACAACCGGCTCTATGAAGAGACTATAACTCCATCCATCAGGGGCGGAGTGCAGGAGGGGTTTACCCATTCGCGGGGGCAAGCCCTCAGTTGGAAACAGAAAGAACAACGTCATGTCACCTCTAGTCCGCCTTCTCGCAAAGCGGTTGGGAACGTCGCTGATCGTGCTGATCGGGGTTTCGTTGCTGATCTTCGCGATTGCCCGGGTCATCCCCGGTGATCCCGCGCGCATTGCGCTGGGACCGAACGCAACGGCCGATGCCGTGGCGGCGCTGCGCGACAAGCTGCACCTGAATGATCCTTTCCTCACGCAATACGGCTATTTCATCGCCGATCTGTTTCGCGGCGATCTCGGGCTTTCGCTTTATACCAATCGTCCGGTCATGGCCGACATCGCCCAGTTCCTGCCGGCAACGCTGGAGCTGGTCATCGTCTCCGGCATCATGATGGTGGCGGTCGGCCTGCCGCTCGGCATTCTCTCGGCTCGCAGGCGCGGCAGCTGGGTGGATCATACTGTACGGCTGGTAACGCTGCTCGGGGTATCAGCACCTGCCTTCGTCTGGGCCGTGGTGCTGATGCTCTGCTTTTCCTATTTCATCAAGATCTTCCCGATCGCCGGCCGCATCTCCGATACGTTCAGCATCCCTACCATTACTGGCTTCCTGATGATCGACACACTGCTTGCTGGCGATATCAAGGCCTTCGGCAATGCCGTCTGGCATATCATCCTGCCAGCTTTCGCACTCGCCCTTTCGGGCATTGGCCAGGCAGCGCGCCTCGTGCGCTCCAACATGGTCGAGACCTACGACAAGCCGTATATCGAGATGGCCGAGGCCTATGGTTTCCCGGAAAAGCGTATCGCCCGGCGCTATGCGCTTCGCCCCTCGCTCATTCCATCGTTGACCATCATCGGGCTTGATTTTGCTGCCATGCTCGGCAGCGCCTTCCTCGTTGAAGCCGTGTACGCCTGGCCCGGCCTGTCGCGCTACGGCGTTGCCGTCATCCTGCGGAAGGACCTTAATGCCATCGTCGGCACGGTCCTGGTCATCTCCGCGGTGTTCCTGATCGTCAATCTCATCGTCGATCTGCTCGTCTCGATCCTCAATCCCCGCATCCGCCTGTCGCAGAGGGCATCATGAAGAAAACCCTCCTCATCCTGACGCGCAATCCGCTGTCATTGATCGGGCTGATCCTCGTCGGCATCGTCGTCTTATCGGCGATCTTTGCAGATTTCATCACGCCCTTCCCGGAGCATGTCGGCGCAGTCGTCGATTTCGCCAACTTCAACCAGCCTCCGCACTGGCCGAACATTTTCGGCACGGATCTCGTTGGCCGCGATCTCTTCACCCGCGTCGTTTATGCCTACCGCATCTCGCTCGTTCTCGGCATCGTCGTACTGGCGATTGCCGTTCCGATCGGCGTGGCGATCGGGCTTGCTGCCGGATATCTCGGCGGCTGGGCGGAGTATGTGCTGATGCGCATTACCGACGTCTTCCTGTCGATCCCGCCGCTTGTGCTCGCTATGTCCGTCATGGGCCTGCTTGAGCCGACGCTGACCAACGGCATGATCGCAGTCACCGTCATGTGGTGGCCCTGGTATACGCGGCTCGTCTACAACATCGCCCGCTCCGAGAAGGAAGAGGGCTATGTGCTTGCCGCCGAAGTGATCGGCGCTTCCAAGGCGCACATCATGTTCCGTGAAATCCTGCCAAACTGCGTGCCCTCGATCATCACCAAGATGACGCTCGATTTCGGCTTCGTCATCCTCATCGCCTCCTCGCTCTCCTTCCTCGGTCTCGGCGTGCAGCCGCCGACGCCGGACCTCGGCTCGATGGTGGCGGAAGGTGCGAAATATCTGCCGGACAGCTGGTGGCTCACCGTCTTCCCCGGCCTTGCCATCCTGATCGCCGTCTTCGGCTTCAACCTGATCGGCGATGCGCTAAGAGAAATCCTGGGGGTCGACCAATGACCGCGCCGACGCTCAAAATCGAAAATCTCAAGCTCGGCTTCAAGTCGTGGTCTGGAATGTCTGAGGTGCTCCACGGCATTTCCCTTCACATCAAGAAGGGCGAGCGGGTGGCGCTGGTCGGTGAATCCGGTTCAGGCAAGTCGGTGACGGCGCGCATCGTGCTCGGCATGCTGCAGCAGTTGAAGACGGCACGTATTTCCGGCTCGGTGGAGTTCGAGGGCATCAACCTTGAAACCCTGAAGCCCGGCTCGCGTCATGCGCTGCGCGGCACCCGTATGTCGATGATCTTCCAGGACCCGACATCGTCTCTGAACCCGGTCTACACGATCTTCGCCCTGTTCAAGGAGGTGCTGGCGCGTGCGGAACCGGGCATCTCCAACGAACGCGCCCGCCAGCGGGCAATCGAAGCCTTGGCGGATGTGGCGATCAACGAGCCGGAACGTGTGCTGGATTCCTACTCGTTCCAGCTATCTGGCGGCATGAACCAGCGGGTAATGATCGCTATGGCACTCGCCAACAACCCGGCGCTTTTGCTTGCCGACGAGCCAGGGACCGCGCTCGATGTCACCATACAGGCGCAGACGCTGAAGCTGATGTCTGAGCTGGTTGAAAAGCATCATACCTCGGTGCTGTTCATCTCCCACAATCTCGGCGTGGTCCGGGAGTTCGCCGATCGCGTCTATGTCATCTACAAAGGCAATATCGTCGAGCAGGGCGCAACGGCAGAGCTTTTCGCCAATCCGCAACATCCCTATACGAGGGCGCTGCTGTCTGCCGTGCCGCGCATCACCGGCGGCGGCATTCCCGATCTCGATGACGATCCGGGCCAGTTTCTTGCGCCGCTTGTCGCCCATCCTGGTTATAGCGAGAAGGAGCTTCTGGCATGAGCAGGCTTTTGTCCGTCTCCTCGGTCTCCAAGACATTTGAGGTCAATGGCCGCGCGGTCCAGGCTCTCGATAACATTTCCTTCGATGTCGTGAAGGGCGAATGTCTGGCGATTGTGGGCGAATCCGGTTCCGGAAAATCGACCATCGCCAACATCATCCTCGGTATCTACGGTGCGACCTCCGGATCGCTGACCTTTGATGGTGCTGCACTTCCGACAAAACGCACGAAGGAGCATCGCCGCGGGATCCAGCTCGTGCAGCAGAACCCGCTCTCCTCGCTCAACCCGCGCCGCTCCATCGGCGCCTCGCTCCGGCTTGCGCTCGATGTCCATGATATCGGCGACAAAGCGGGCCGCGCGGCGCGCACTGGCCAACTCTTGGAAGAGGTCGGCCTGCCCGCGGATTTCCGCACACGTTCCCCCTCTGCATTGTCCGGTGGCCAGCGCCAGCGGGTGGCGATTGCCCGTGCGCTCGCCTGCCAGTCCGAGCTTGTGGTTCTGGACGAACCGACCTCTGCGCTCGACGTTCTCGTGCAGGCCCGCGTGCTGAAGCTCCTGAAGGACCTCAAGCAGGCCCGCGGCCTCACCTACATCTTCATCACTCACGATCTCTCCGTTGTGCGCAACATCGCCGATCGGGTGGCCGTCTTCGAAAAGGGAAAGCTGATCGAGATCGCCGAAACCGAAACCATCTTCGCAAACCCCAACCACGTCTATACGCGCCGACTGATCGGCGCCGTCCCTGTTGTCAGCCAGGAGGAAGCCCTGCTGCGCGACCGGATCATGGAGCAAGAGAATGGAAATGCCTGAATACGAAAAGTTTGTTGCCGCCGTTGCCGAAGCCGGAACCCAGCCGGACAAGGCCTATGCGGCGCTCGAAGCGCTGACCAAGGCGCTGGTCGGCGTCAAGCTGTTCACGATCATGACATCGGACACGACCGACAAGGTTTCGGAGCGCATCTATTCCAACATGCCGGAAGAATACCCGGTTTCCGGCACCAAGCCCTACAACGAAACCCACTGGTCCGAGATCACGCTGAACCAAAAGAACACCTTCGTCGCCAATACGATCGAAGATATCGCTCAGGTTTTCGATGACCATGAGCAAATCAAGGCGCTCGGCTGCGAATCCGTCATTAACGTGCCGATCACGGTGGATGGCGAGGTTATTGGCACCATCAATTGCCTGCATGACAAGGATTTCTACACGCCCGAACGGGTTCACGCCGCCGAGGCACTGAAGTTGCCCGGCGCCATCTGCATGCTGCTGCACGATAAAATGCGCCCTGGGAGGAAAGCATGAGCGGAAAGACCATTCGCGTCGCGACCGATGTCGGCGGCACCTTCACTGATCTCGTCTGCTTCGAGACGGACCATGAGACCGGCCAGTCGAAGATCACGACGGCAAAATCCGACACTACCCCGCCGAATTTCGAGCAGGGTGTTCTCAACGTTCTCGACAAGGGCGGCGTCGATCCGAAGACCGTGGATTTCCTCGCTCACGGCACCACGGTGGTCATCAATGCGCTGACTGAACGCAAGGGCGTCAAGGTCGGCCTGATCACCACGGAAGGTTTCCGCGACAGCCTCGAAATCGCCCGCGGCAATCGGCCGGATTTCTTCAACCTGCATTATGAAAAGCCGGAACCCTTCGTGCCGCGCTATCTGCGCCGCGAGCTTCCGGGCCGCTTCAACTATCACGGCGAGGAGATGAGGCCACTGGACCTTTCCGGCTTGCCGGAAATCCTTGATGGCTTCCGCGCCGATGGCGTCGAAGCAATCGCCGTCTGTTTCCTGCATTCCTATGCCAATCCGAGCCACGAGCAGGCGACCGTTGCCGAGATCAACCGGCTCTGGCCGGAAATCTCCACTGTGGCCTCGCACCAGATTACCCGCGAATGGCGGGAATATGAGCGTACCAACACCACCGTCATGTCGGCCTATGTGCAGCCGACTGCTGAACGTTATCTGTCGCGCCTGAATGAGGGACTTTCCGCCAAGGGTTTCGACGGCAACTTGTTCATCATGCAGTCGAACTGCGGCGTCGATTCGCTTGATTCAGTGAAGAAAATCCCGATCACCATGATTGAATCCGGCCCGGCCTCCGGCTTCTGGGGGGCGGCCGAACTTGGCAAGCTGATTGGCGAAACCAATGTGCTGGCGCTCGATATCGGCGGCACGACGGCAAAATGCTCGCTCATCGAGGACGGCAAGGTCAAGATCATGACCGACTACTGGATCGAGCGTGACCGCACCTCGGCCGGCTATCCGATCATGGTGCCGGTGGTCGATCTCGTCGAGATCGGCAATGGCGGCGGCTCGATCGCCTGGGTCGATAATTTCGGCAAGCTGCATGTCGGTCCGAAATCCGCCGGCGCCATGCCCGGTCCTGCCGCTTACGGCCGCGGCGGCACCAATGCCACGACGACGGACGCCAATCTCTGGCTCGGCCGCATCAACCGCGATTATTTCTGCGGCGGCTCCGTCGTTGCGGATATGGCTGCGACCGAAAAGGCGCTGTCGGATGTCGGCGGCAGGCTCAGCGTTTCGCCTGAGGAAGTGGCGCGCGGTATCATCCGCATCGCCAACAACAATATGGTCAATGCGCTGAAGCTCGTGTCGCTGAACCGCGGCCATGATCCGCGCGATTTCACGCTGGTCGCCTTCGGCGGCGGCGGCGCCATGCACGCGGTCGCTCTCGGCCAGGAGCTTGGCGTCAAGAAGGTCGTCATCCCCGCCGGCGCCTCAGTGTTCTCCGCCTGGGGCATGATGATGTCCGACCTGCGGCGCGATTATTTCGTGACGAAGCTTGCCGATCTCAACGCGGGTTCGGCGCAGGTTGTCGAAAGCCTGTTTGCCGAGACCGAGGCGCTGGCCGCCGGCCAGTTCAGCGAAGAAGGTGTCGACGAGGCAAAGGTCAAATTCCTGCGCTACGGCAAATTCCGCTACCAGAACCAGGAGCACACGACCGAGGTTCTGATCGAAGGCACGATCACCGATGCAAGCCTTGCCGCGATCGAGACCGCCTTCCACGAAACATACGAGCGCGAATATACCTACCGCCTCGACGCTCCGGTTGAGCTGGTCGGCATCCATCTGGTCGCCTCGGCCGAAGTCGGGAAGTTGAAGATGCAGGAGCGGCCTCTCGGCGCGACGGCGCCTTCCGCAGCGCAGAAGGGCGAACGCCAGGTCGACTACGCGCTGGAAGGCGTCCACGCGGCTGATATCTATGACGGCGAGAAGCTGGAGCCCGGCATGCAGTTTATCGGCCCGGCCGTGATCGAGGACCCCGGCACGACCATTGTCATCCATCCCGGCAATCGCGTCGAGATCGATGGTTTTGGCAACATCCACATACACCTGAAGGCTTGAGGAGCGCGGACATGACAACAGCTACCCACGATCCGATTACGCTCGAAATCATCCAGAATTCGCTGCAGGCAACGGCTGACGAGATGTTTGCGGCCATGCGCAAGACCGCGATGAGTTCGATCATTTACGAAGTGCTCGACATGGGCACCGGCATCACCGACGCCAAGGGCCAACTTGCCTCCTCCGGCGCGGGCATTCCGGGCTTCATCGGCGTGCTCGACAAATCGGTGAAGGTGCTTCTGGAGAAATTTTCAAAGCCCTGCCAGATCGAGCCCGGCGACGTCTTCATCACCAACGACCCTTATTATGGCGGCGTCACCCATCTCAACGACCTCGTCGTCTGCATGCCGGTCTTTGCGGGCGACAGGTTGATCGCATGGACGGCGAATATCGCCCACAATTCGGATGTCGGCGGCAAGTCGCCGGGTTCCCTCTCGGCCGACGCGACGGAAATCTTTCAGGAAGGCCTGCGCCTGCCGGCAATTAAGATGATCTCGCGCGGCGAGGCAATCCCCGGCATCTTCGATATCATCACCGTCAATTCCCGCATGCCCGATTTCCTCGAGGGCGACCTCTGGGCGGCCATCGCCTCGGTGCGTATCGGAGCGAAGCGGCTGGCGGAACTGGCGGAGAAATACACCATCGAAACCTTTGAAGCCGCGATGGTGAGCTTCATGGACCACGGCGAGAAGATCGCGCTCGCCGAACTCGCCAAGCTGCCGCACGGCACCTTCGAACTCAGCGAAGAGCAGGACGATGGGCGTATCTTCAACGTCAAGGTGACGATCTCTGACAGCGAATTCGTCATCGACCTGCGCGACAATCCCGATCAGGATGCCGGCCCCTCCAATGCCGGCCATGACGATACGCTGGTCAGCATGCAGGTGATCTTCAAGGCGCTGACAGACCCGACTTCACCCGCCAACGAAGGCTCCTTCCGTCCGCTGAAGGTGCTCACGCGTGAAGGCTCCTGCTTCCATGCCAAGGAACCGGCGGCCGTCGGCTTCTACTACGAGATCGGCATCCGAGGATACGACCTCGTTTGGCGCTGCCTTGCGCCGCATATGCCGGATAAGCTGCCGGCTGGGCATTTCTCCTCGATTGCGGGCACCTTCATCGGCGGCATCCACCCCGATACCGGCCGTCAGTATACGATCATCGAACCGCAGATCGGTGGTTGGGGGGCGTCAGCCGGCCGCGACGGCAATTCGGCGATCTTCTCCGGCGTGCACGGCGAAACTTACAATTGCCCCGCGGAAATCTCCGAAGCCCGCAACGGCCTGTTTGTCGACCGGATGGAGCTCAACACCGATCCGGGCGGCGAAGGCAAATGGAGCGGTGGCCAGGGTATTCGTCTCGACTACCGCATCCGCCGCGATGATTCCTTCCTGACGCTCGGCTATACCCGCTCGCGCATCTTGCCCTGGTCGCTCGATGGCGGCAACGAAGGCTCGGCCAATTATGCGCTGGTCATGCGCAAGGATGGTTCCAGTGAACGCTACGCCTTTGCATCCGGCATCCGGGTCGATAAGGACGACGTCATCCGCGTCATTACCGGCGCCGGCGGCGGTATCGGCAATCCGAAGGAGCGCGACAAGGCAAAGGTGGCGGAAGATGTCCGCAACGGCCTGATCTCGGCTGAGCGGGCTGCAGAAGTTTATGGCTACCGGGCTTGAGAAACGAGGAGAATGAGATGACCGAAAAAACAAAACAGCGCCTTGCGGCCCTGCGTGCGCGCATGCACGACACCGGAACAGGCCTGATCGCCATTGCACCCGGCTCCCATATGGACTGGGTTCTCGGCTTCCACCCGCATCCGGACGAACGCCCCTGCTTGCTCTTGATCGCGCCGGAAAGGGAAGCCTTCCTGATGCCGGCTCTGAATGCAGACGGCACGCGCGAATTCACCGATATCGCCTTCTACAACTGGTCGGACGATCAGGGGCCGGTGAACGCGCTTGCCGATGCGCTGGAAGGGATCGGCGCCAAGGCACCGGGCCGCGTTGCGCTGGATGAGACCATGCGGGCTGATTTTGCGCTGCTGCTGCTCGACGCCCTGCCGGGCGATGCAGCACGCGACTTCACGGCGGAAACGCTCGGAGCCTTGCGCATGCGCAAGGATGAAAGCGAATACGAAAAGCTGAAGATGAATGCGGGCATCGCCGATGGCGCCATGCAGGCCGCCTTCACCAAGGCCCGCCCGGGCATGACGGAAAAACAATTGGCCGCGGATATCCGCGCGCATTTCTCTTCGGAAGGAGCTTCGCCGGCTTTCTGGATCGTCGGTGCCGGCGGAAACGGCGCCTTCCCGCATCATTCCGCCAGCGAGCGGGTGATCTCGGAAGGCGATGCCGTTGTCATCGACATCGGCGGCCGCAAGGATGGCTATCCGAGCGACATCACCCGCATGGCCGTCATCGGCAAGGCGCCGGAAGGCTATATGGAGGTCCACGCCATCGTCGAGAAGGCCGTGCAGGCAGCACTTGCCGCTGCCAAGCCCGGCGTCGTCGCAAAGACCGTCGATGCCGCCGCCCGCAAGGTGATTTCGGATGCCGGCTACGGCGAGTATTTCGTCCACCGCACCGGCCATGGCATGGGCATCGACGGCCACGAGCCACCCTATATCACTGCGACGTCCGAAACAGTGCTGGAAGAAGGCATGGTCTTTTCGATCGAGCCCGGCATCTATCTGCCCGGCCGCTTCGGCATCCGGCTTGAGGATATCGTCATCCTGCGCAAGGACGGCCCGGAAATCCTGTCGTCGCTGCCGCGCGACGTGATGGTGGTTCCGGTTGCCTGATTGACGCTCTTTTCCCGCAGCGGTTCCGACCGTTGCGGGACATTCAACATATAGCTTCCTTGCCAGGGATGTGAGACCGATCCGCGTTGCTTATTGGGATGGGAATGCCGCAGATGCTCCCAGGAAAATGCACGCATTTTCCCGATCTGGCCCAATGTCTTGCTTTCCCATCGTTTTTAGCTGACTGAAAGCAAGCAATCGGTCATATATGTCACTTCGATGATGTCTTTTGCTTGGGGTGGCATATGACTGAGAAAAACGCCCGTCCTACGGGCCGCGATAGCGCGCTGGGTAATCGGCTGAGGGTACGCCGCAAGCAGCAGAAGTTGACGATGCAGGAGGTCGCCGATCAGGCAGGCTTCTCCGTTGGCTTCATTTCGCAGATCGAGCGCGGAATCACGGTGCCTTCGCTGGTCTCTCTGATTGCCGTCTGTCGTGCCCTTGACCTCGACGTGGGCTCGGTGTTCGAAAAGACGAGATCGGCGGAACCTGTCACGCGGCGCGATGCGCGCACCATCTTCGGCCTTGGTGCAATGACTGGCCAAGATGTCACCTATGAGCGCCTGTCTGCTGCCTTTCCCGGAAATATCCTGCGCTCGACCCTCATTCATGAGCCGCCAGGATACCGGAGCGAGCCGATGACCCATGAGGGCGAGGAAATCTTCTACATCATCGATGGAGCGTTGAGCCTCGAGCTCGACGGAGAACGTGTCATTCTGGAGGCCGGCGATACCGCCCATTTTCCGTCCACTCGCGTCCACGCGACGTGGAACCACACAGGATCGACCACCACGGTCTTTCACACCTGCACAATGGATGTCTTCGGCGACGGTGAACTTTCCGGCGTTGCCGACAGCAGCCTGGTCGTTACCCGCGGGACCGGCCGCAGCAAACCTGAATCGCCACGATCCTAGTAAGTGCGTTTATCTTCCATGTATTGCAGCCCCGTGCTTCAAGGGTTGCGGCCGGGAGCGCCGGCTTCCGTTCTGGATGTTTAAGATCGGCTTTTCGATCAACAGGTAGCCGAGGCAGCCCAAGACTAGGCCGCCTGTAGTGGCCAGCGCAAAGATCAGCGGCACGGGCAGATGGAGGGACGTTCCTACCTTGACCACGACGGAGACGGCGAAGGTGTGCCAGAGGTAGATGGAATAGGACGCATTGCCGAGGAACGCAGGGATGGAAAATTTACGGACGACACCCTTGGCTTCCAGGCTCAGTACGCCGAGAACGAGCGCAACAGCAAGCGGGCCACAAATGCGTTCGTCGAAGGGAAGCCGCAGGACGGCAATTGTCAGGAAACCACCGAGCGACAGCGCCAGCAGGAAGATGCCGATGCGCATTCGCGGCGGAATGAGGCCCTTGAGCCACAGTTCGCCGATCGCCACGCCCACGACAAATTCAAGGATGATCGGCCGGGTGTAGGTGAGAAACAACGGGTTCTGCCATGAAACCGTGGCGCCGATGGCGACGAGACCGGCAAAGAAGGTGCCGAGAATTGGCAGTCGCAAACGCCTGGGCAGGAAAAGCGTGGCAGCAAACGCAACGTAGAAGAACATCTCGAAGTTCAGCGTCCAGCCCTGGACGAGTACCGGCCAAATCTCACTGTTGCTCGGGGAGCGCATGGGCACGAAGAACAGCGATGCCATGATATGCTGAAACGACAGCACGAGGTTTGGAAACAACCCGACGAGCCCTCCGAGCACCATCGCCGCAGTCGCAAGCCAATAGATCGGAACGATCCGGCGGATACGGTCGGCGAGGAACCGCAGTGGTGAGACCGGGCGGTTTTCGCTGATAACCCACATGATGAAGCCGCTGATAACGAAGAAGACATCGACGCCGGCTGCTCCGATGGCAAAGGCGTGATCGGTCTTTTCGGCAGCATGGAACAGCACGACGGCAATCGCCGCCAGCGCACGCAGATACTGGATGCCGTAAAGCGTCTTCATCGGCCAGCCTGCGGCAGGGCGTAGATGACCCGGTGGACGCGAGCCTCATCCGTCCACGATGGGCTGGAGACGGATCGCCTGCGTAGCGTCAGCTTGCCGGCAGCGAAATAGAGGAGGAACGACCCGACGTGGTAGGGGTTCATGATGTCGATCTCCACGAAGGCGCGCATCCCCAAAAGCACGGAAACGCCAAAGAGCACCGTCGCCTCGGGATCATTCGCACGCGCAAGAAAGCGCTTGAGTTGACCGAAGAGGGTAATGATCAGGATGGAGCAGAGGAGGAAAAGGCCGATCAGCCCCGTCTCGACCGCTGCCTCGATGAAAGTGTTATGGAAGTGGAAACCAGCGCGGGAGCCGATGAAGAACTCCTCCCAGAGACGCTCGGGCTGTGAAAAGCCCTGCACCCAGTAAGCCTGATAACCCACCCCGAAATAGGGATTGTCGGCCGCCGCCTGCATGCCCTGCTGCCAGAGATAGGTACGCCCCGTCAGCGTCGAATCCTTGCCGAAAGCACCGAGCACGAGATCGGTACCGCCGGAGGAGATAAAGGCCGCGATGAAGGCCACGAAGGCCACGCCGCCGCCGATGAAGACCATCTTGCGATGCTTGGGAGAAAGCCGAAGCAGCACGCGCATGCCGATGGCCGCGCTGACGACTGCCGCCGTCGTCAGGACCGACGTCGCCGATTGCGAGGCGAGCAATGCGTAGCAGGCAAGCATGCCGACAATGCCGCTTGCCACAAGCCAGATCCGCCTTTCACGCAGAGTAACGACCGTGGCGAAGGCAAAGTAGACGCCGAGCGACGCGTAGAAACCAAGCTGGTTCTTGGAGGCGAAGGCGCCGACAAAACTGACCGTGCCGTCCAGTGGATCAAGGTGATAGACGCCGAACAGCATGGAATAGACGAGCACGACGCCCGTGCCCGCAATCGCGCCGCATGTGAGGGTGCGGATATCGAGCACGCGCACAGCGATGAGCGCGCACCCCACATGCGTCAGGTACTGGATGCCTGTTCGTGCGGTCATGGAGGGCGCAGCCGACCAGAAGACGGAGAGGCAGGCAAAGACCGCAAAGCCGAAGATCCAGAGATTGCGGTTATAGTCGCCCAGAACCCGGCGGTAGTCG
Source organism: Pararhizobium capsulatum DSM 1112 (assembly GCF_030814475.1). NCBI lineage: Bacteria > Pseudomonadati > Pseudomonadota > Alphaproteobacteria > Hyphomicrobiales > Rhizobiaceae > Pararhizobium > Pararhizobium capsulatum. Next base: position 563,735 of record NZ_JAUSVF010000002.1, read on the forward strand.
AGGAAGATGAGCGGCAGCCACAGGCCGTAATAGGCAAGGATGGAGACCTGTCCAAAGCGCGCCGAATAGGCGAACACGAAGAACGACACAGCCACGGCAAAGATGCCGTAGGCGTTATTTTCTCCAGGTTCGATAAGGCGTGCCTTGGCGATCTTCATCGGTCTCTCATCGCATCGCCACAGCGAGTTGGACTTTGATAACGTCACCGGGCAGTACCTGCGTCGTTTCGGTCGCCGGGAGCTCGGTAGCCTTGCCTTGCTTGTCGCGCACGATCACGTAGCTGATGTTGCCGCCATTGTCCTTGCGCGTTGCTTCTTCGGCCGACTGCGACAGCGCTTCCGACATCAGCGAACGGCTGGTGGAAAGCTTGAGTGCCGCGGTGTCGAGCTCGCTTTCGGTATTCTGCAGTTCCTGCGCGAGAGCCGCATCCCAGTCATTCTTGAGATTGGTCTCATCCTGTCCTGCCTTGTTGATGTCCTGCTTTGCCTTGAGCGAGGTTGTATCGATGTCGAGCAAGGCAGCTTGCAGATCGGCAGCGCGCTGTTCCAGCGAAAGCCGCCGCGAGCTGATGACCAGCCCCTTGTCGGCAAGCGTGTCCATCTTCTTCAGGTCTTCATCGACCAGCTGAAGCTGTCGCGTTTGGGTCTCTGTCTTCTTGTCGAGCGACGCGATTTCCTTCTGCAGCAAGCCCTTGAGGTCGGTCAGGGCCTCAAGCTGCAATTTTTGCCGTTTGTCGCGGGAGACCATGAGAGCCTTCTCGCTGTCAACGAGCTCGACGGCGTCAGGTGCTTCCTTCAACTCCGCAGGTATGGCGATATCAGCCTTTTCGGCAATTTCCGCCTGCAAGCGCGCACGCCGGACAAGCAGGCGGTTCCGCTCCGCAACAAGCACGGAACTGTCGCCATCGGCGCGGATGAAGTCACGGGCGAAACGCTGGCCCGGATCCGCCCGTCTCAGACCGCCGCCAAGGCTCACGGCCTTCAGCACGGTCATGTTTGGCGAGAACGGATACTCGCCGGGCGTCTGCACCTCCCCGGCAATGTAGATCGGCCGGTATTGAGCAAGCTCGACCGAGGCCGTCGGCCGGTCACGCAGGCCGAAAAGTGTCTGCATGCGCAGGCCGATATCGGCGGAAACCTCTGCTGCCGTCTTGCCGGAAACCGGCAGGTCACCGATCAGCGGCAACGATATCTCCCCCGATGCGCCGACCGAATAGTCGCCGCTGACGGCGGACCAGTCTCGCACCGTGCCTTCCGCCGTCTGCCATTCGACGACGCGGATGCGCAGCTTGTCGAGCACATCAAGGCGATAGTCCTCTGCGCTGGCGCCACCGGCAAGAACCAGTGCAAACGTGATGCCGAGCAGAGAACGACGCATACGCAATGATATCGGCGCAATGGCCGTTGAACATGTCTTCATGGGGAAATCCGTTCCTTTTCACGGCCGCTCCAGATGGAGCAGAGCCGTGACGTCAATGGAATGCTCAGTAGCTGCCGCGGGACAGGCAGACCGCCGGGATCGTTTTGGCAACGATGAAGACATCATTCCGGAACGACCAGTTCTTGACGTAGTGGGTGTCGAACGCAACGCGAGATGCATAAGACACATCGTTGCGGCCGCTGACCTGCCACAAGCCGGTGAGGCCCGGACGGGTCTGAAGGTAGAAGACTGCTGCAGCTTCATAAAGCTCCAATTCGTCCTCGACCACCGGCCGGGGACCGACGACGCTCATTTCGCCACGCAAAATATTGAAGAGCTGTGGCAATTCGTCGAGGCTCAGCTTTCTGAGCACGGTACCGACCACGGTAACGCGTGGATCGTCCTTCAGCTTGCGGGTGGCACGCCATTCCGCATAGGCTTCAGGATTGGCCTTCAGGTACTCCTGAAGAACACGATCGCCATCCTGTCGCATGGTGCGGAATTTCAGGCAACGAAACGTGCGGCCATTATGGCCGATGCGCGGATGTCCGTAGAAGACCTTTCCGCCATCGGAGAATTTTACGAGAGCGACGATCAAAAGAAAGATCGGGCTCAAGAAGACCAGTGCCGTTAACGCGGCTAAGATATCGAAACCCCTTTTCGAAATCCCTCCGACCGGCGCATGGCCGGGCGCGAGTGTCGTAAATAACGGCGAGCTGGCCGATCGTGTCGCTGACTTCATAGAGTGGGCTCCATTTGGGTTTGGCGATTGGTCGGGTCCCGAAGGACGCGGGCGCTATCCAAGAGAGAGTGTATGGTTAGAATTTGTTTTTAGAAGACCGGCTCCGTAACGGATTTTTTGCAGTGCAACATTTCAGCTTTATTGAATATAAAACTGGTCTGTGCCTCATTTCGCGTTGGAATATTAAATTCCGGAAAGCTGGCGAGAGGTCAGGTTGTTGTCGGCCGTATATCTCGGAATTTCGAGATGAAGCCCGATTTTAGCGCCTGCGAAAACACGCGGATATATTTGCCTCCATTTCAAAATGGTGGGAAAAACTTGAAAGGCCGGGTTCTAAACGTTGAAAGAACACGAATTCTGCGACGCAACATTATGCTGCAACGCACATCGCGAAGTTCATTCCTCGCGTGTAACTTGTAACAAAAGTTGATTGGATACTGAGAAAATGCATGTATTTTTGGTTGTTATTCGTTAACGTCAATCACCTGAAGATGCATATTGGGGCGTGATTGTGTCCGAATCTGTGTCGCGGCGGTGTTTCAAATCGGGAAACCCCTGTCCTTCCCACTGATTTGCGTTGCGATTTGAAGCAGCCCGAAGCGTTGACGTCACCCAATCCCAACAATTTGAAAAATGGTGCGCCGCACCCATATATTATTATGGGTTCTTGGAGTATAGTCCGGGCCATCGGTGGGGAGGAAGCCTTGGCATGATGATCTCAGCAGACCATCCGAAATCGGAATAGACAGATGTATGGGCCTCGCGTTTTTGTCAGTATGATTGGCGCCCTGCTGGTTTTCGCCATTGCAACCTATGCCATGAATGGTTCTCTCGGGATGACGCTGCTGCAGACCGCCATGTGTGCGGTTTTACTGCAAGTAGGCTATTTCCTTGGCGTTCTTTTTCTTGTTTGGAAGACTGCGCGTGACGGTCAACTCAGCCGTTCCGAGCAATCTGGTTCCGCAAAGAGCGGCGATGGGGACGCAGGTGCATCAGCCATCCCCGTTTCCCGGTTGAACAAACCCGGCCATCCCAACTTCTAAACCTCTGGTCGCGCGACCCGCCTCTCAAAACGTCATCACGTATGTGATGTAGTGCATTTTGCCCGAACTATTTTCCCGATTTTTTTGCTGCGCCGCGATAGCGACATGATCGCTTTCCATGTTGTCTGTGTCCATACGGACGCTGAAGCGTAGCGAGAATCATTCAGATTCGCGTCCCCCGCTTTAGCTCTTTGTTTTTAGGCATGTCGTTTTCGCAAAACCGCTGCACATCTTTGCGCGACATGCTGTAGCTGGGCACGGAATGCCTGGAACGCAGGAGGCGGATAAGCATGGACAACGGGATATGCGTCATAATCGCAGCAATGAATGCTGCGCCCACCATCGCACGCGCGGTGGAGACGGCGCTTCGAGAACCCGAAACCATCGAGGTCATCGTCATCGACGACGGCTCCAGGGATGACACGATCGGCGCGGCAAAAACCGTTGACGACGGCAGCGGTCGGCTAAGAACGCACCGTTTCGAACAAAATCGTGGACCAGCAGCAGCCCGCAACATGGCGATCGAGATGTCGAAGGCGGAGGTTCTTTCGATCCTGGATGCCGATGATTTTTTGTTTCCCGGCCGCTTTCGACAACTGCTGGCCCAGGAGGACTGGGATTTCGTTGCCGACAACATCGCCTTTGTCGACGAGGAGGGAGCATCCCGGGCGCACCTCGAACTTGTCGAGATCGAGCCCGATCCCAAGCTCATCGATCTCAAGACCTTCGTCGAAGGCAACATTTCGAAGAGTGGCGTGCGCCGCGGCGAGATCGGCTTCCTGAAGCCTCTGATGCGGCGGGCCTTTCTCGACGAAAACGGGCTGCGCTACCGTGAGGACCTGCGGCTTGGCGAAGACTATGATCTCTACGCCCGCGCCCTTGCTGCCGGTGCACGCTACAAGGTGATCCATAGCTGCGGTTATGGCGCAGTCGTGCGTGGCAATTCGCTGAGTGGCAGCCATCGCACCGAAGATCTGCGCCGGCTCTACGAGGCGGATCGGGCCATTCTGTCACAGGCTCCTCTTTCCAATGAAGAGCGCAGAATCATTCGCCAGCATGAACAGCACATCCGGGCTCGCTACGAGCTGCGCCACTTCCTGGATTTGAAAAAGAGCCAGGGATTTGCGCATGCGCTGAGCTACGCAGTGCGCCATCCCGCCGCTTTACCGGCCATCGCAGGCGGAATTTTTGCCGATAAGTCGCAGCGTTTTAGACGCCCTCCGGAAGCGCCGGTGGCGCTGGGCGGCACGGGAAAGCTGCGTTATCTGCTGACCGCACCGGCCGGACGGGGTTGATCCCCCGCCCGGCTCTGCACGTGGTCAGAGGTAATCCCGGCGAACACCATCAAGAACGTTCAGGAACCGCTCCTTGCGTTCGGCAAGAGCCCTGTCGCTGCTCAGCTGCGGTTCGGCACGACTTGCCTGCCACAGAGCAAGGGTGGAAGGTGCAGCCAACATCTGCTTGGCGGCGGAGCGCAGGCCGGTTACCCGCGGCTCTTGCTCCCTGACCATCACTTCGCCGTCGTCATTCATGGCCGACGTATTTGCGGTCGGCGCCTGGCCTGCATCGAAGCCGACGCCCCAGAAGCGGGTTCCCTTCAGCATCGCCTCGGCCCGGGTCGAAACCGGGATCTGCCGTGGGCGATAGGTCACACCCAGCGTGCTTGCCCAGTCGTTCCACTTGAAGCTGTTGATGCTCGGCGATGTGCTCACGGCCACCCACGGCACGCGGAATGCATCCGCCAGGATGGCCCCGTGCATGGATTCGGCAATGATCAGTTCGGACCGTGCGATATCGGCGATCACTTCCTTGGCGTCGCCGCGCGGATCGATATAGTTGATCCCGACGGTGCTGCAAACTTCTCCCCAAAGCCCGGCCACGGCCGATTCCCAATGGGGAACGAAGCTCTTCTTCACCGTCTTGGGAATGTTGCGATACTCCGGCATATCGGCAACCATGACGGCCGGATCGACAATGCCAAGGCTTTCGTCCACGCCGACTTTCTTTGCCGTAAGAGGACCGCGCACGCAGCGGATATCCCATTCGTTGGCGTCGCTCATGTCTGGCAAACTGCCATAGCCAAAACCGCTTCCGAGCACCAGCTTGTGCCCGGTGCCCTCAAGCAAGGCCTTGCTCAACACCGTGCCGACGCCGACGAGGAGGGTTTCGGGATGGACCTCTCGAAAGCCCTGCAACAGGAAATCCCAGAGCCAAAGATTGAGATCGTCACCAAAGTTTCCGTGTTGGGATTCCCAGTAATAAGGCTTCATCGAAGTCTCCTGGTTGGGAGTAAAAAAAGTGCGCGCGGGTTCAACGGGCGAATTTCCCGGCTGCGAGTTCGAAGACGCTCTTCAAAAGCACCGGATCGCGCCAGACCCAGCGGGCAAGAAGCGGGATTTGCGGCAGCTTCCGACGCTTGACGAGGCGAGCCTGGCTCCAGAGTGCCTGCCGACGGGCTGTGGTTTTGTACGATCGGATCGATGCCACCTCCGCCGGCCTCTTGGAAAAACGCCCTTCAAGGGTGTCGAGTGCGACCCAGGTGTTGAACTGCTGCTGGAGGAATTCCGGGGAATCGTTGTCGATCCCGTGGAAGATGTTGATCCCCTCGCCGCGCACCGCGCCAGCGGCGTCGCACAGAACGACCCTTTCTGCTGAAAGCACGCAGTCGCAGAAAAACAGCACATCCTCAGCAGCAAGCCTCAGCTTGGGATCGAAACGAATGGTCTGGAACAGTTTTCGCCCGATGACCATGCAAGAAAGATGCAGAAAGCTCCAGTTTTTCAGCATGGCGCTCGAAAGCTCGGGCAGCTCCACGAGAAGAGGCTCTTCCTGAAGCCGGTGCACCGTTTCGGTCTTTGCAAGATCGGCGACACCGAAATGATAATAAAATGCATCACCACCGGTAATCGATGCCCAATAGCAGTCCGCGCCGAAGCGCGTCATGCCCTCACAGGCATTTTTCAGGTGATCCGGCGTCCAGACATCATCCGAATCGAGGAAGGCCGCAAATTCTGTTTCCGGTCCGATATTGTTAAGACCGGTGTTGCGCGCACCACCCGGTCCGGCATTCGGCTGGCGGATAATACGGATGCGGTTTTTCTCTTCCGAAGACAGAGGTTTCAGTTCCTCGTCAATGGGATAGGGTGATTGATCATCGACGATGACGACGTCGAAGTCGGTGAATGTCTGGGCAAAAACAGACGCGAGTGCGCGCCTGAGAATTCCCGGCTCTTTCTGGTAGTACGGTATGACGACTGTCAGTCTTGCCATTATTTCGCCCCTGCGGTTTCTCTAAAACGAGTTGCGTGATCTCCTCCCACCGGGTCGCGGCGTTATGTCTCTTACAGGCCTCGTTGGTCTTTTGTCCCCTCCCCTTTACCCAGGATGCTGCCATGCCGACCGTTATCAACGCAAAGTCCGTGACGCGAAACGTCGCATGGAGCGTCCTATCCAAGACAAGTACTTTCGGGCTTAAGTTTGTCACTGTTCCGATTCTGGCAAGGGTTTTGTCGCCAGAAGAATTCGGCGCGGTGGCCGTGGCGCTCACTGTCGTGCAGTTTCTGGCGATGATCGGCGGGGCCGGTCTCGCCTCCGCCTTGATCATCCAGCGCGACGAGGACATGGACACTATCCACTCGGTTTTCTGGGCGAATCTGGCGATTTCTTGCCTCATGGCGCTCGGGCTCTACGTGTGGGCGGATGAGATCGCGACGCTGCTCGGGGCTTCGGAAGCATCCTATCTGCTGCAGCTGATGAGCCTCCTCATTCCGCTTCAGCTCGGCGGCGACGTCGCCTACGCTCTTCTCGCCCGACGCATGCAATTCGGCAAGGATGCGCTCTGGAGCATGATTTCCGAATCAGCTGGCGCGATCATTGCGCTGGCGATGGCGCTGGCCGGTTTTGGGGTGTGGGCACTCGTCGCGCAACTCTTTCTGTCCACCATCATCCGGCTCGCCGGCCTTTACGCCGTCTCCCGCTATGCCCCGCGATTCGTGCTCTTGCCACAACGGGTCATAGCGCTCAGCCGCTTCAGTTTCGGCATGATGGGCTCGGAAATCGCCAATTTCATTACCTTCCAATCGCCGATGGTCGTCATCTCCCGTCATCTCGGGCTTGCTGACGCCGGCGCCTACTCGGCCGCAAACCGTTTTGCCAGCATTCCGAACCAGGTCGTGCTTTCAGCTGTGATGGGTGTTCTTTTTCCAGCCTTCAGCACGATGATGGAAGACCGCGAGCGCCGATCGAGCGCCCTGATGTTGAGCACCCAGGTAACGACAGTTCTGCTGGCGCCGATGATGTTCGGGATCTGGGCGCTTGCCGAGCCGGCCATGCGCGTGCTCTTCGGTGAACAATGGGCCTATGCCTGGCCGGTACTCGGGCTTCTTGCGCTGTCCAAAGGGCTTCTTACCCCCTGCAGCACGTTCATTCCCTATCTCAAGGGCATCGGCTATGGCGGCACACTCTTTTGGTGGGCGATCCTGCGCGCCGTCATCACCACGGCGGCCGTCGCCTATGGCGCGATAACGGGCGGTCTCGTCGATGCGATGATCTGGCTCTGCGTCGTCAACGCCATCGTTCTCGTCGGCTATTCCTGGGTGGTTTTTCAGGCCGACCAGATGCCGTTCCTCCGAGGTTTCTTCATCTGCTGCCGCCCCATGATTATGGCAATGGTGATGGCAGGCGTCGTTCGCCTGCTGCTGGAACGTTTCGGCGATCTCGTTCCCAACCAGGCTCTGCAAGTGGTTATCGGCGCGGCAATAGGCGGCGTGATCTACGGGTTGCTTGTCCTGATGACAGAACGCCAGCTATTCGGGAAACTCATCGAGCTTGTCCGTCGACGGCGGGCCGTACCATCCTAACAGAGAATCACGCGCGTCAGATTGAACACGATTTCGCCACATTTGGGCGGGGATGAAGCGATTTTATGCGGCAATTTCGGCAACCATCGAAGAAATATCAAAAATACACACGTCTTATGATTGTAAAATTTGCTGTATTTTAGCAGTTCCTTCAACTTTCTTATTATCAGGACTTTTTAGCCCCTGAGGCAGCTGAACCGTTCGGAAAATCCCATAAAATCGTCCGGGGCTTTTGCTGCACTGCAACCAAATCCCGATAATTTTTTTGCTGCACCGCCATATTTTTCCGCTTCAACCAGCCTAGTTTATGTCCTGCGGGCTCAAGTCTGCTCTTTTGAAACGGCGGCCATTTGGCCACGCAACAGGGGTGACTGACATCGTGGATATGAACGCGAATGTGTCTTCGCGGATCAATCTGATGCGCATCGTGCTCATCTCGGGGATCGTGTTCGTGCACGTTCCCCACGATCCGGCAAACAGCCCATTTTTGGGCAGCTATGGGTTTATCGACTGGATCCGGGTGTTTCTCGGAGACAGCCTTTTTCGGGTCGGCGTGCCCTGCCTCAGCGCTATCTCCGGCTATCTGCTTTTTCGCAGGGGCTTTGATGGCTTTCATTATGGCAAGACGCTGCGCACCAAGGCGGTGACGGTACTCCTGCCTTTCCTGCTCTGGAACCTGATGTTCCTGGGCTTCGTCATGATCGCCCAGAGCCTCGGTATTGGCTTTGGCTATCTTCCGGATGTGATCAACGCGACACCCCGCGAGATGGCGAGCTTTGCCTTCGCTCTCGAAGACTGGCCGATCGACCTTCCGCTCTATTTTCTGCGCGATCTGCTGCTGTGTCTCGTGCTTTCGCCGGTGCTTGGCATTTTGATGCAGCGTTATCCACGTGCCACGCTCATTGTCTTTCTGGCCTATGCCGTCCTGCCGGTGCCAAACGGCATTTTCCTCAAGAAGTCGATCCTCTTCGGCTTCAGCGCGGGCATCGGCGTGGCGCTTCATCATGTCAATCTGGTAGCCATTGATCGGCACGCCAAAGCCATCTTCGCGGTGGTGTTTGCGGCAACGATCTGGCTCTCGGTCGGGCTGTATGTGACCGGCCCGGAATTTCCGCTCTGGCTCGACATGGCCCGAAGCTTGATTGCCCTCACCGGCATTCTCGGCGCCTGGGCCTTGTCCGCACTGCTGGTCGGGACCTTGCTCGGGCAGCGACTGTCTCGCGGCGGCGGGCTCAGCTTCTGGATTTTCTGTGCGCATTATCCGCTGCTGATCGTGTTCTGGATGATCTGGAACAGGCTGGGCATCGACACCTACCCGCTGTTCTACGTCGCAGCGCCAATCCTCGCGATTGCCCTTCTGACCCTCTCCCATGCCGCTGCGCAGAGCCTGTTTCCGCGCCTGCACGCCGTGCTCACGGGCAATCGTATCGGGGGAAAAGCTCGTTTGTCCGCTCCGCCATCGATGCAGGCTTCCGGCACTGCCAAGTATGCGCCGCAACAACGATGATCAAAAAGACAAAGAAGGACGAAACGACCATGTTCAAACAGTCCCATAGTTTCTTAGCCGCGGCTGCCGTTGTCGCCAGCCTTGCCTCACCTGTTTTCGCTCAGGAAGGCGCCACGGGAACCTCTTTTGTCGAGGAATTCGACGCACTGAATCCAGCCATCTGGTATGTTTCCGACGGCTGGAACAACGGCACGCATCAGAATTGCACCTGGTCGAAGCAGCAGGTGAAGGTCGATGATGGCAAGCTGACGCTCACTTTCGAACAGCGCGAGGCAGGCGAGCGCCAGTTCGTCTGCGGTGAAATCCAGACGAAAAAGCGCTTCGGCTACGGTACTTACGAAGTGCGGATGAAGACCGCGGACGGCTCCGGCTTGAACTCCGCCTTCTTCACCTACATAGGCCCGACCGACAAGAAAGATCACGACGAGATCGATTTCGAGGTACTGGGCAAGAACCCCGCCAAGGTGCAGCTCAATCAATATGTTTCCGCCAAGGGCGGCAACGAAAAGCTTGTCGATGTATCGGGCGGCGCCAACAGCGAATTCAACGACTACGCCTTCGTCTGGGAGAAAGACCGCCTTCGCTATTACCTCAATGGCCAGCTGGTGCATGAGGTGACCGAACCGGCGAAACTGCCTGTCAACGCGCAGAAGATCTTTGTCAGTCTCTGGGGTACGGACACCCTCAAGGACTGGATGGGTGCCTTTTCCTACAGTAAGCCCTCGACGCTTCAGGTCGATCGCATCGCGTTTACGGCCGAAGGCGATGCCTGCCAGTGGGCGGGCTCCGTTGCCTGCATACTGAACTGAGTGCCGTTCTTGAACGCCCGATCGTTGCCGGCAATGACGCCGATGCCCTCCAGGAAAGACCCGATGCCGCATATCCTCTATCTGGCACACGACCTTGCCGATCCGGCCATCCGCCGCAGGGTACTGACCTTGCAGGCCGGTGGAGCGGACCTGACGCTTGCCGGCTTTCGCCGCGGCTCGGATAGCAAAGTTGCAGGCGACATTCATCAGCCGATCGAGCTCGGCGTAACTGAGGACGCGCGCTTTCTGCAGCGGGCGACGGCGGTCGCCAAGGCATGTTTTACGCTTTCGACCCGTATGAAATCTGCGAAAAAGCCCGATGTGATCATCGCCCGCAATCTTGAAATGCTGGCAGTCGCACAGCGTGCGAACAGCCTGTTCGGCGGCGACATCCCTATCGTCTACGAATGCCTCGACATTCACAGACTGCTGCTGCGCACCGATGCGCTTGGCCGTGTCATGCGCGCTGCCGAGGCCCGGCTGGGGCGCAATGTCCAACTTCTCGTGACCAGCTCGCCAGCCTTTGTAGAGAACTATTTCCGTCCACTTTCGGGATTGGATGCGCCTATCCTGCTGGTCGAAAACCAGGTCCTGGATCTCGACGGCATCGAGATTGCCACATCGATTGCAAGGCCGCCTGCGCAGAATGCGGCCTGGAAGATCGGCTGGTTTGGCGCCCTGCGCTGCCGCAAGTCGCTAGATATCCTGTCGCGTTTCTCAAGGGCGATGGATGGCAAGGTCGAGGTCGTGCTGCGCGGACGTCCTGCCTATTCGGAATTTAATGATTTCGATGCGCTGGTCGCGGCCGAGCCCCATCTTTCATTTCACGGCGCCTATCGGAATCCGGAGGATCTTTCCGGCATTTACGAGAATGTGCAGTTTTCCTGGGTGATCGACTTCTTTGAAGAAGGCCTGAATTCCAAATGGCTGCTCCCCAACCGTCTCTATGAAAGCTGCCGTTTCGGCGCCGTGCCGCTTACGCTGGAAGGCACGGAGACGGCACGTTTCCTCAAACGTCGCGGCATAGGTGTCATCGTGCCGGATGTGCGTGTCGAGACGCTTTGCGACACCTTCCAGACGATGACGACCGAGCTCTATGCCGAGAGCTTTTCCGGTCTCGCAGCGCAGGATCCGGCGCAGTGGACCTTTGACCGGGCTGACTGCCGAGGCCTCGTCCAGCGCCTAGCAATCTTGGCCGCAAGCCCGCGCTTGACGCCGACTTTCCCTTCACCAACCGCCACAACGAGGGTGAACCTGCATGACTGAACCGAAACGTTCCTACCGATGCCTGATCGTTATCCCTTGCCTCAACGAGGCCGAGCATATTGGTCCTCTGATTGATCAGCTTAGCGGTCCGATCGTGGCACTCGACGCCCGCCTCGTCGTTGTCGATGGCGGCAGCATGGACGGCACCCGGGCGATCGTATCCCGTATTGCTGCGGAGAACCCGCGTGTAACGATGCTCGATAATCCGAAGCGCATTCAGAGTGCAGCGATCAATCTCGCTGTCGCGACCTTCGGCGACGACTACGATTACATGATCCGCATCGATGCCCATGGCGCCTATCCCGACGACTATTGCCAGCGGCTGATGGAAGAGGCGATCACCACAGACGCAGATTCCGTTGTCGTGGCGATGCAGACCGTGGGCTTCGGCATCTTCCAGAAGGCGACGGCTTACGCGCAGAACTCCAAGCTCGGCAATGGCGGCTCCAAGCACCGCACCGGTGCCGGCAGCCATTGGGCCGATCACGGTCATCATGCGGTTATGCGCATCGCCGCTTTCAAAGCAGTCGGCGGTTATGACGAGGCTTTCAGCCATAACGAAGACGCCGAATTCGACTACCGGCTGAATGGGGCGGGCTACCGGATCTGGATGACCGACCGCACGAGCATGATCTATTATCCTCGCTCGAGCGTCGGCCCTCTTTTTCGCCAATATTTCGCCTATGGCCGCGGCCGTGCGCGCAATGTTCTCAAACATCGCGCACGGCCAAGCCTGCGACAGATGATCCCACTTGCTGTTGCCCCACTCGCCGCGGGCGCCCTGCTTGCTGTCATCAATTGGGCAGCGGTGATCCCCGTTGGCGTCTGGGCCTTCGCCTGCCTTGCCTATGGCTTTTGGATGGCAGTCGGGCAGCGTAACCCCTATGGCCCGCTTGCGGCGGTCTCGGCCATGGTCATGCACTTTGCCTGGTCTGCCGGCTTCTGGCGTGAGCTTCTGGGCGTTCGCGGCCGCCGGTATCAGGCTCCGATGGCAATCGGCGGAGTGACACCATGAACCCCATCGCCCCGAACACTCCGTCGCTCATAGACATCGCTGTATGCACATTTCGCCGCCCGGCATTGGAGGCGACGCTACGCTCGCTCGCAAATCTGCATGTGCCCGCTGGCGCTTCGCTTCGCATCATCGTCGCCGACAATGATACCGTGGCGAGTGCCCGTCCGCTTATCGAGCGGATGCGGCGGCAGATCCCCTTCGAGCTGGATTATGTCCATTGCCCTGCGGGCAATATATCTATCGCCCGCAATGCCTGCCTCGATCATTCGCGGAGCGACCTGCTGGCGTTCATCGACGATGACGAGACTGCCTCGCCAGACTGGCTGGTGCACCTCGTCGAACAGAAACGCGAGACCGGGGTTGATGTCGTGCTCGGTCCGGTAAAAGCCGAGTATGCAGCACCTGCTCCGGGCTGGATGAAGCACGCCGATATCCATTCGACACGCCCGGTCTGGATTTCCGGCGAAATCTGTACCGGCTATACCTGCAATGTGCTGCTCGACCTTAAGACAAAGCCGCTCGCCGGCCGTCGTTTCAGCCTCGCACTCGGCAAGAGCGGCGGCGAAGACACCGAGTTTTTCAGCCTTGTAAAACTAGCCGGCGGTCGGTTCGCTTTCTCCGCTGACGCCTGGGTTTATGAGCCCGTACCGGACAACAGGGCAACGCTGTCATGGCTTGCCCGTCGCCGCTTCCGCATGGGCCAGACCCATGGGCGATTGCTTGCGGAGCGGGGCAGCTCGCGACCCGTCCAGATCGGGCTCGCGGGCGCAAAGGCCGGCTTTTGTGCGCTCGCGAGCGTGGCAACAATCTTTTTTCCGGCCAGCCGCTATCGCTACGGCCTGCGTGCGGTTCTCCATGCCGGCGTGATAAGCGGACTATCCGGCGTGCGCGAAATCGAGCAATACGGCACGACGGAGACGCCTGCATGATGGTTGCCGAGCCAGATGTCACCTTCATTGTTGCCGCCTATAATTGCGCCCCCACCATCAGCCGCGCCATAGAAAGCGCGCTCGCACAGCGCGGCCTGACGGTTGAAGTCGTCGTCATCGACGATTGCTCCAGCGATGACACGCGCGAGGTCGTCGGCGCGATTGCCGATGAACGCGTGAGGCTCGTATCTCTGTCGCAAAATCGCGGACCGGGCGGGGCCCGCAATGCTGGCTTCGATGTCGCACGTGGACGCTGGCTCGCCATTCTCGATTCCGACGATACAATTGAACCGGAACGGCTCTCCCTGATGGTTGCGCGCGCAGAGGAAGCCGGCGCCGATATCGCCGTGGATAATCTTGAGGTGATTTCGGGTGATGGCGCAAAGCAGCGCATGTTCAGCGGCGAAGATCTGCGCCGGCATCCGATGCTCACCCTGCCAGCCTTCATCGATTCCAACCGGCTTTTCCGCGCGACCCACAATTTCGGCTATATGAAGCCGATCTTCCTGCGCTCGTTCATCGAGGCCCAGGAACTTCGTTTCGATGACCACCTCAGGATCGGCGAGGACTATATTCTCCTCGCTTCAGCCCTTGCCTGCGGAGGCGTTTGCGCAATCGAACCGTCTGCTGGCTACGTCTACCATATCCGGGAAGGTTCGATCTCCAGGGTGCTCCGCCTTGAGCACGTGGATGCGATGATTGCCGGCGATCAGCGCTTCCTCGGTCGCTTTGCGCTTCAAACCGATGCGCGTAGCGCGCAGCGCCGTCGTGAAAGAAGTCTCCGTGAGGCGCGTTCGTTTCTGACCATGGTCGAGCATCTGAAGGCGCACGCCTTCGGCAGTGCGCTTTGCACCGCGGTCCGAAATCCCCGTGCCGTTCGCCACCTGCACATGCCGGTCACAGCGCGCCTGCGCCGGATTGTCAGTAGGTTTGCAGGCAACACTTCTAATCAACGCAGTTCCATCCCGGGCAAGGCCCATAACCCCAGTAAAGGATAAACCATGGACCTCAGGAAAACCGTCAGGAAAGCAGTGATCCCGGTTGCAGGAAACGGAACCCGTTTTCTGCCGGCGACGAAGGCGATGCCGAAGGAAATGCTGACGATCGTCGATCGTCCCGTGGTGCAATATGCCGTCGATGAGGCCCGCGAGGCCGGCATCGAGCACATCGTCTTCGTGACCGGCCGAAACAAGCAGGCAATCGAAGACCATTTCGATGACGTGCCAGAGTTGATTTCTTCGCTGACACGTTCAGGCAAGAGCGCCCAGATTCTCGAACTGGAATCGATGCTGCCAGCCGCAGGCTCTGTCAGCTTCACCCGCCAGCAGGCACCGCTTGGCCTTGGCCACGCCGTCTGGTGCGCGCGCGACCTGATCGGCGATGAGCCGTTTGCGCTGTTGCTGCCCGACATGATCTGCCACGGTGCGCGCGGCTGCATGGCCGGACTTGCCGATCTTTACGGAACGGTCGGCGGAAATGTCGTCGGCGTCGAGCAATGCGATCCGACCGATACCTCGATGTACGGCATCGTCGGCAAAGGTGGGGCTGTGCCGCACGGCTTTGCCGTGACGCAGATGGTCGAGAAACCGCGCGCCGAGGAAGCACCGTCGAATTTCTACCTGAACGGCCGCTACATTCTTCAGCCGGAGATCTTCGACCTGCTTGCCCACCAGCAGCGGGGCGCCGGAAACGAGATCCAGCTCACTGACAGCATGGTGAAGCTCGCCGGAAGCCAGCCGTTCCACGCCCATCCCTATGGGGGCCGAACTTTCGATTGTGGCTCCAAGCAGGGGTTCATCGAGGCCAACGTCGCATTCGCTCTGGACCGGGCCGATATCGGTGGTCCCCTCCTGTCGTCGATCCGCGACATGGTTGCGTCTCATCAGGGCCACATGCAGGTCGCATAATTAATCTATTCCGGCCGGCGCCGATCAGGCAAGCCGGCCGGCATCCCGCTAAACCAACAGGGCTCAATAAGAAGAGGCGTCCATGAATCAAAGAAGCCTACCACTCAGCAGGCCGTTGCCGCGGGAAATGGAACATTCCGATTCCTTTATCGATCTCGACCGTCTGCTGGCAGCCGTCCTGCGGCACGTGAAGGCGATTGCGATCTTCACCCTGGTGTTCATGGCGCTTGGGGCGGCCTACCTGGCCGTTACGACACCCGTCTATACGTCGATGACCCAGATCCTGCTTGACGACACCCTGTCGCGCTTTGCAGAGGACGAGGAAAAGTCCGCGCAGAACAGCCAACAGCTCGATACGCGCATTGCCAGTGCCGTCGAAATCCTGAAATCGGGAACACTGGCCGAGCGCGTCGTTTCCGAAGCAAGCCTCCAGGATAACGAAACCCTGCTCGACCCACCGCAGTCTCTAGCCTCGATTATCAAGTCGTGGCTCAAGTCGGTCACATCAGCCTTCTCGGTAGCATCCCCGGTCTCCGAAGACGCTGCGCGGAGTGGCCGCGAGGCGAAAGCGGCGGCCATGTTGCAGCAAGGTGTGAAGGTCGAACGCGTCGCCCGCAGCGCCGTGGTGGCCGTGTCCTACACCTCGCCTGATCCGCTGCTGGCCGCCAAGGTTGCCCGCACCTATGCGGATGCCTATCTCTCCGACCAGCTGGGTGCCAATTTCGATGCTTCCGAGCGCGCCTCCGTCTGGCTGCAGGAACGCCTTTCCGATCTCGGCCAACGGGCGCAGGCCGCGTCCATGGAAGTCGAGAACTACAAGCGCGCCAACAATCTGACGTCCGCGCGCGGTGAACTGATGTCGGAACAGCAGCTTGCCGATCTCAACAGTCAGCTGATCATCGCCCAGGCCGATGCCGCCAGCGCCTCGGCGCGCTATAACCAGTTCAAGTCTATCATCGACAAGGGACCGGAAAACGCCGTCGAAAATGCCACGCTGTCTGCCAAGGAAATGGACGGCTCGGTCATCCAGAGCCTTAAAGAGCGCTATCTTGCCGTCAGCAAGCGCGAGGCCGATATCTCAAGCGCCTTTGGACCAGACCATGCCCAGGCGGTTTCGCTCCGGGCGGAAAAAACGGATCTGTCCGGGCAGATCTTCCGCGAGCTTCAGCAGCTGACGGCGAGCTACAACAACGAATACCAGGTCGCCCGCTCGCGGGAAGAATCGCTGCGTGACAGCATCGCCAACGTGGCCGGCACCAATTCCGATGCCAACCAATCCATCGTTCATCTGCGCGAACTGGAGCAGAAGGCGGATGCGCTGAAGGCGGTCTACGAATCCTATCTCGCCCGCTACGAACAGGCCTCCCAGCAACGCTCTTTTCCGATTGCCAAGGCGCGTGTTATCTCCGATGCCGGCGTGCCCGTGTCTCCGTCGGCACCGAAGAAGACGATGACGCTGGCTCTTTCGGCCGTTCTGGGCCTGATGTTCGGTGCGGCCTATGCCTTTTTCCGCGAAATGCAGGAACGTAGCTTCCGTCTGTCGACCGATGTACGGAGCATTCTTGGTCATAAGTCGCTTGGCTACCTGCCGCTAGTTGGCAAGAAGCCACGCCAGAAACGAAACCTGAAGGAAGCGCTTTTCACCAAGCCAGACCGCGCAGAGGCCGAGGAAGCTTTGCCGCTCGAACGCATGACCCGGATCGCTTGGGACGCGCCGCGCTCCGTCTTTGCAGAAACCCTGCGCAACGCGAAGCTCGCCTGCGAAGCCATGCTCCAGCCACGTCCCAACAAGGTCATCGGGGTGGTGTCATCAGCCCCGAACGAGGGCAAGACAACGGTCGCTGCAAACTTCGCCATCCTGCTTGCCGCCTCTGGCAAGCGCACGCTTTTGATCGACGCCGACCTGCGCAATCCCGGCCTCAGCCGCATGCTCAACCCGCCGCCGAAAACGGGGCTGATGGAAGCATTGTCTGGAGAAGTCGCGTGGATGCAGGCAGTCAAGGTGGATCAGAAGACGAAGCTTGCCGTGCTACCGATCACGCCGAAGATCGGCCCCGCCCGCGATCCGCTGACCAACGAGACGCTGTCTTCCCCGGCCATGGCCGAGTTGATCGAGAATGCACGCAAGACCTTCGACTATGTGGTGGTCGATCTCGCCCCACTTGGTCCGGTCGTTGATGCCAAGACTTTCGCGCCGCAGGCCGATGGCTTCATCTTCGTGGTGGAGTGGGGAAAGACGCCATCGCGTCTCGTCAAGGAACTTCTCGATGCGGAGCCGGAGATCAACACCAAGATCCTCGGCGTCATCCTCAACAAAACCGACATGACAGAGCTGCCGAAATACAGCGAATACGGCGGCCCGGAGAAATTCCGCAAGCACTACTCGAAGTACTACGCCGATTGAGGCGAGGCTGCTTCTGCAGCGAACAAACCATTGCCGGCCTCATGTCTCGACGCTAAACCGTGAAAGGCAACGGCAACGGGAGGCTGGCGATGCAGCAGTTCATCTTTGACGGCAATCCTGATGCCGATGTCACGATCCTTCTCGCCCATGGTGCAGGCGCGCCGATGGATTCAGCCTCGATGACGTTAGCTGCCGCAGCCCTGGCCTCGGTTGGCTTTAGCGTCGCCCGTTTCGAGTTTGACTACATGGCTTCGCGCCGGTCGAGTGGTTCTCGGAAGCCGCCGCCGAAGGCAGAAAAGCTCACTCCCGAGTATCTTGCTGCGGTTGAACGTCTTTCGGCCACCGGGCGGCTGATCATCGGCGGCAAGTCTATGGGTGGACGGGTGGCGAGCATGGTTGGCGATGATCTTTTCACCGCTAGCAAGATCGCCGGCCTGCTTTGCCTCGGCTATCCCTTCCATCCGCCGGAAAAGCCGGAAAACCTGCGCACAGCCCATCTCGAAGGTATGGGCACACCCGCCCTGATCGTGCAGGGTACGCGCGACGAATTCGGAACGAGACCCGAGGTTGAGACCTATCACCTATCGGCCAGCATAGACGTTCTATGGCTGGAGGATGGTGACCATGATCTCAAGCCACGCAAGAGCATATCCGGCTTTACCGCCGCCGATCATATGAAGACAATGGCGGCCGCAACCAGAGCGTGGGCGGAGAAACTGAGCCGATAAAGCGAACTCTCCGAAACACTGGTCTAAATCGAAGACTTCAATCCGTCCGTAGCATCTCGATAATAGCGGAGAAATCTCTTTCGCCATTGCCCCGCTTTTCGAAGAGACCGTAGACCTGCGCCGCTTCTGCGCCGAGCGGCGTGGACGCTCCTGTGGCGATGGCCGCCTGCTGGGCGAGCGTCAGATCCTTCAGCATCAGCGCTGCAGTAAAGCCGGGCTTGTAGTCATTGTTGGCAGGTGACGTCGGCACCGGACCGGGAACCGGGCAATAGGTGGTCAGCGACCAGCATTGACCGGAAGACGTGGATGCGACGTCGAACAGCGCCTGATGTGAAAGGCCAAGCTTTTCGCCCAGCGCAAAAGCCTCGCAGACGCCGATCATAGAGATGCCCAGGATCATGTTATTGCAGATCTTGGCCGCCTGCCCTGCCCCGTCGCCGCCACAATGAACGATCTTGCGACCCATCGCCTCGAGAATGGTCTTGGCGCGATCGAAGGCCTCCTGCGAACCGCCCGCCATGAAGGTCAGCGTTCCGGCTGCTGCCCCGCCGGTACCACCTGAGACCGGCGCATCGAGCGAGGGACAAGTGTTGATCGCTGCCATCTCGTGGGCGGCTCGGGCGCTATCGACATCGATCGTCGAGCTGTCGATCAGCAGTGTCCCGGCGGAGACCAGAGTCGAGAGATCCTTCCAGACGGAAACCACATGCTCGCCCTTGGGCAGCATGGTGATCACGCATTCGGCGCCCGCGATGGCCTCCGGCAGGCTGTCGGCTGTCGCAACGCCATTTCGGGATGCGGCTTCCAGAGAGACCGGGGAAAGATCAAAGCCGGTGACCGCGTGTCCAGCCTTGACGAGATTGGCGGCCATCGGCCCGCCCATATTGCCCAATCCTACGAATGCGATCTTGGTCATGCTGGCCTCCCTATTGCCGAATCGCTCCTGGCGTTTTCGCTCACAGGAATATCTGCCTTCCGACGCTTGGCTGCCAGTGCTGCGAAAAGAGGACAGACCCCGGCACGGGAGCGGCAAGCACCACATCACAGATACTGGCACTCCCATACGACCGGCGATATGGTTGCAGCATTCTATCGAACACAATGGATATCAAGGGAGTGGGCAATGATCACGGGTGCACAATGCCGGGCCGCGCGGGCGCTTTCGGAACTGTCGCTGGAAACCCTTGCCAGACTTGCGAAGGTGGACGCCGAGGTGATCGACGCCTTTGAAAACAAACTTACCGAGCCAGATGCCGATACGATTTCCATTCTTGAAAATACGCTTGAATCGGCAGGCGCGGTCTTCATTCCCGAAAACGGCGGTGGCGTTGGGGTTCGCCTGAAGTTCAACCGCGCCGAGACCCGTCGGATCTCCATTCTCGAAAGTGAAGGTGGCATCGTTGGCAATGACGACGTGCCGTAATCGCCGGAGTCTACCCCTCCTTGCGGAACTGGGCCGGGCTCTTGCCGGTCCATTTGCGAAAAGCGCGATAGAAAGCGCTCGGCTCGGAAAAGCCGAGATCGGTGGCAATTTCGCTGATACTGCCACCACCGTTCAGCAGTCGGTCGATAGCAAGATCGCGGCGGATATCGTCCTTGATGCCGGCATAGTTCTGGTTCTCCGCCTGCAGCCGGTGCCGGAGGGTCGAAGTTGACATGCGCATCTGTGCGGCCAGTGCCTCGAAGCTTGCCCATGATATCGGGGAAGTTTGACGGAGGCGACGGCGTACGGCTGCGGCAAGACCGGCATCATAGCGGTAACGGACGAGGATGTTGGCAGGGGCGCCGCGCAGGAACTGTTTCAAGGCCTGTTCGCTACGCGCGACCGGCAGTTTCAAGACGGCGCGATCAAAGGTCAAGCGGCTGACGTCCGCGCCGAACTGCACCGGTGCACCGAAAAACAGACGGTAGTCCGCACCTTGGCTCGGCTCGGCACAGCGGAAGTCCACACGGCGGATGGGGATGCGACGGCCGACGAGCCAGCAGGCAATACCGTGCAGAAGGATCCAGTAGGTACGATAGGCAAAGGCAGAACGGGGACCGCCACCATCCCTGAGCAGAATTTCCGCCGTGCCTTCGCGCATGACGAGTTCGCCGCGCGGGTCGTCCAGCACCACGTCCAGAAAGCGTAGCGCTCGCCGCAACGCATGTTCGAGCGTCGGAGCATGCAGGATACAATGGCAGAGCAGGGTGAAACTGCCGCTGCGCATCGGGCGCGCCCCCATGCCGAAAAATTCGTCGTCCAGTTCCGCCGCGACCGCAAGCCAAAGCGCCCCATAGGTTTCCGCCGAGATTGAGCGATCGATGTGCGCAGGCAGTCCAAGTCGCGCCAGAAGCGGCACAACGGGTTTCCCGGCACGACGCAGGCTGTCGAGCGCCTCCTCCACGAAGGAGGGTGAAATCATCCGGCGGTCCGTGTCATGAGCGTTCATGGAAGACAATATGGCAAAACCAGCCGAAAGATCGAGACACTTCGGTCATCGTTTGCAACAAAATGCGGGCTTAGAGTCTCTGACGTCATGGAGAGCGGGGAGGCTTTCGGTGACGAATGGGATCCTCGTTGCAGGGAGGAACTGCATGGCCGATCAACAGACATCACAGCGCGCAGGACCGTCGCCATGCTAATGCGCGACAAGGTGCTACTTGTAACCGGCGGCGGCTCAGGCCTCGGCGCGGCTGTCGCGCGGATGGCCGTTCGTAAAGGCGCGCGCGTCATGATTGTCGATCTCAACGCCGATACCGGAGCAGCCATGGCTTCGGACCTCGGTGCTACCGCGTGCTTCGTGCGCGCCGATGTCACGAAGGAGGCCGATGGCGCTGCTGCGGTCAGCGCCGCCCTCGAACGATTCGGGCATCTTCATGGGCTAGTGAACTGCGCTGGCATTGCGCCGGCCGAGAAAGTCCTGGGTCGCGAAGGACCGCATCTCCTCGAAAGCTTCAGTCGCGCGGTCAATATCAATCTCATCGGCACCTTCAACATGATGCGGCTTGCCGCCGAGGCAATTGCCCGGGAGACACCGGATACTGAGGGCGAGCGCGGCGTCATCGTCAACACCGCCTCGGTCGCCGCCTTTGACGGTCAGGTCGGTCAGGCGGCCTACGCGGCGTCGAAGGCCGGCGTTGCCGGCATGACGCTGCCGGTCGCGCGCGAGCTTGCCCGCCACGGCATTCGTGTCGTTGCCATCGCGCCGGGGATTTTCGAGACGCCGATGATGGCTGGCATGCCCGCGGAGGTGCAGGAAGCGCTCGGCAAGAGCGTGCCCTTTCCGCCCCGCCTCGGCCGACCCGATGAATTCGCGATGCTTGTGCACCATATCTTTGAGAACACCATGCTGAACGGCGAAGTCATCCGTCTGGACGGCGCTCTGCGGATGGGGGCCCGCTGACAGGTGGAAATTAAACGGGAGAAACGGCATGAGCCTGCAGGACCCAATCGTCATCGTCGGATCGGCCCGCACGCCGGTGGGTAGCTTCCAGGGCGAGTTGCAAGGCGCGACCGCATTCGAGCTTGGCGCAACCGCGATCCGCGCGGCAGTCGATCGCAGCGGTGTTTCGGCTGACGAGATCGAGGAAGTCGTTTTCGGCTGCGTACTGCCCGCCGGCCAGGGGCAGGCCCCGGCACGTCAGGCGGCGCTGGGAGGCGGCCTGCCGCGCTCTGCCGGCGCCAGCACCATCAACAAGATGTGCGGCTCCGGCATGAAAGCCGTGATGCTGGCCCATGATCTTCTGGCCGCCGGCAGCGCCGCCGTGGCCGTAGCGGGCGGCATGGAAAGCATGAGCAATGCGCCCTATCTGCTGGATCGTGCCCGCGCCGGTTATCGGCTCGGGCACGGGAAGGTTATCGACCACATGTTCCTGGACGGGCTGGAGGATGCCTATGACAAAGGCCGGCTGATGGGAAGCTTCGCGGAAGATTGCGCCGAGGCCTATCAGTTCACTCGGCCGGCGCAGGACGATTTTGCCGTGACCTCGCTTCTGCGGGCGCAAAAAGCCATTGCGGACGGCTTATTCACCGCCGAGATCACGCCGGTCACGCTGAAGAGCGGCAAGGCGGAAAAGACAGTGACCTTTGACGAGCAGCCGGGCAAGGCGAAGCTCGAAAAGATCCCGACCTTGAAGCCGGCCTTCCGCGAGAACGGTACCGTTACAGCTGCCAACTCAAGTTCGATCTCGGATGGCGCGGCCGCATTTGTGATGATGCGCCGCTCGCAAGCGGAGAAGCGCGGATTGACGCCGCTTGCGACCATCGTAGCCCACGCCTCGCATGCCCAGGCGCCCAATCTCTTTGCGACGGCCCCGATCGGTGCGCTTCAGACGCTTTCCGAGCGCAGCGGCTGGGCGCTTTCTGATGTCGATCTTTTTGAAATCAACGAGGCTTTTGCCGTCGTCACCATGGCGGCGATGCGTGATCTCGACCTGCCGCATGACAAGGTCAATGTGCACGGCGGAGCCTGCGCGCTCGGCCACCCCATTGGCGCCTCTGGTGCGAGGGTGCTCGTCACCCTGCTGTCTGCGATGGAGCGCTACGATATGAAACGCGGCATGGCGGCGCTGTGCATCGGCGGTGGCGAAGCCACGGCCGTCGCCGTCGAGCGGCATTGAGGGCGATATGATCCTGTCCGACTCCCAGTTCCAGATCCGCGACGTCGCCCGCGATTTTGCCCGTGAACGGCTGGCGCCCGGCGCTGCAAAGCGCGATGTCGACCATGCCTTTCCCCGTGCCGAGCTGAAGGAAATGGGCGACCTCGGCTTTCTCGGCATGCTGGTGCCAGAGGAATACGGTGGTTCCGATGCGGGTACGATTGCCTACGCGGCTGCATTGGAAGAGATAGCGGCCGGTGACGGCCCCTGCTCGACGATCATGAGCGTGCACAGTTCGGTCGGCTGCGTGCCGATCCTGAAATTCGGAAACGAGGCGCAAAAGGAAAGGTTCCTGCCGAAGCTTGCGAGCGGCGAGTGGATCGGCGGCTTCGCCCTGACTGAGCCACAGGCAGGCTCGGATGCTTCCAACCTGAAGACACGCGCAATCCGGAATGGCGATCATTATCTCCTTGATGGCGCAAAGCAGTTTATCACCTCGGGCAAAAACGGTCAGGTGATCATCGTCTTTGCCGTGACCGATCCTGATGCCGGCAAGAAAGGCATCACCGCCTTTATCGTGCCAACGGATACGCCGGGTTACGAGGTCGTGCGCGTCGAGCAGAAGCTTGGGCTTCACGCGTCCGACACCTGCCAGATCGCCTTCACGGAGATGCGCATTCCCGCAGAATTGAGGCTTGGCGGGGAAGGCGAAGGCTATCGCATAGCCCTTGCCAATCTCGAGGGCGGCCGCATCGGCATTGCCGCGCAGTCGGTCGGCATGGCGCAAGCCGCCTTCGAGGCGGCACGGGATTATGCCCGCGAGCGCATCGCCTTCAGCAAGCCGATCATCGAGCATCAGGCCGTGGCCTTCCGTCTCGCCGATATGGCGACACAGATCGAGGCGGCACGGCATCTGGTGCTGCATGCGGCAGAGCTGAAGGAAAATGGCATGCCCTGCCTGCAGGAAGCGTCGATGGCCAAGCTTTTCGCTTCGGAAATGGCGGAAAAGGTGTGCTCCGATGCGATCCAGATCCATGGCGGCTATGGTTACATGAGCGATTACCCGGTGGAGCGCATCTATCGCGATGTCCGCATCTGCCAGATCTATGAAGGAACGAGCGACGTGCAGCGCATGGTGATCGCGCGCGGGCTCTAGGCCGTTCCGGCAATTATACCCATGTCCTCCCGGGAGAGAGCGGAAGGACATGGCAATGGGAGGAAGAGAAGAATGGGCGATTTCGCTCCGCTAAGCCTGCATGTGCCAGAACCCGCAGTCCGCCCCGGCGGCGCGCCGGATTTTTCGAACGTCAAGATTCCGAAGGCCGGATCGGTGCCGCGCCCGATCGTGGATGTTGCGCCGGAGGAAATCCGCGATCTCGCCTATTCGATTATCCGCGTTCTGAACCGCGATGGCGAGGCGGTCGGCCCCTGGGCAGGGGTCCTCACCGACGAGGAAATCCTGACAGGTCTGCGCGACATGATGCGGCTTCGGGCGTTCGACGCGCGCATGCTGATGGCGCAGCGCCAGGGCAAGACCTCCTTCTACATGCAGCACCTCGGCGAGGAGGCCGTGAGCTGCGCCTTCCGCAAGGCGCTCGACAAGGGCGACATGAACTTTCCGACCTATCGGCAGGCCGGCCTTCTGATCGCCGATGGCTATCCCATGGTCGAGATGATGAACCAGATCTTCTCGAACGAAGCCGATCCCCTGCGCGGCAGGCAGCTGCCGATCATGTATTCATCGAAGGAGCACGGTTTCTTCACGATCTCCGGCAATCTCGCGACCCAATATGTGCAGGCCGTTGGTTGGGCGATGGCGTCTGCGATCAAGAGTGACGGCAAGATTGCGGCTGCGTGGATCGGAGACGGTTCAACGGCCGAATCCGATTTTCATTCGGCGCTCGTCTTCGCCTCCACCTACAAGGCGCCGGTGATCCTCAACATCGTCAACAACCAGTGGGCCATTTCCACCTTCCAGGGCATTGCCCGCGGCGGCTCGGGCACATTTGCCGCCCGCGGTCTCGGCTTCGGCATTCCGGCCCTTAGAGTGGATGGCAACGACTATCTTGCCGTCTATGCAGTGGCGAAGTGGGCTGCGGAGCGCGCACGGCGCAATCTCGGTCCGACGGTGATCGAGTACGTCACCTACCGCGTCGGCGCCCATTCGACATCCGATGATCCAAGTGCCTACCGTCCGAAAACCGAATCCGAATCCTGGCCATTGGGCGACCCCGTCCTGCGTCTGAAGAAGCATCTGATTATCAGGGGTGTCTGGTCCGAAGAGCGCCATGCCCAGGCGGAAGCAGAAATTCTCGACGAGGTGATCCAGGCGCAGAAAGAGGCAGAAGGGCACGGCACCCTCCATGCCGGCGGCAGGCCCTCGGTGCGCGATATCTTCGAAGGCGTCTATGCCGAGATGCCGGCCCATATCCGCCGCCAGCGGCAGAAGGCAGGATACTGACATGGCAAGAATGACAATGATCGAGGCCGTGCGCAGTGCCATGGATGTTTCCATGGCGCGCAATGACGACGTCGTCGTGTTTGGCGAGGATGTCGGCTATTTCGGCGGGGTCTTCCGCTGCACGCAGGGCCTGCAGGCGAAGTATGGCAAGACGCGCTGTTTCGACACGCCGATCAACGAATCCGGCATCCTCGGCGCTGCGATCGGCATGGCGGCCTATGGTTTGAAGCCCTGCGTGGAGATCCAATTCGCCGACTACATGTATCCGGCCTACGACCAGATCACCCAGGAAGCCGCCCGCATCCGCTATCGTTCCAATGGCGACTTCACCTGCCCGATCGTGGTTCGCATGCCGACCGGTGGCGGCATCTTCGGCGGCCAGACCCACAGCCAGAGCCCGGAGGCGCTGTTTACCCACGTCTGCGGCCTGAAGGTCATCGTGCCATCCAATCCCTATGACGCAAAAGGCCTGCTGATTTCGGCGATCGAGGACCCGGACCCGGTGATTTTTCTGGAGCCGAAGCGGCTCTACAACGGCCCCTTCGATGGGCATCATGAAAAGCCGGTGACGCCATGGTCGAAACATGAGCAGGGAGAGGTGCCGGAAGGCTATTACACCATCCCGATCGGCAAGGCGGACATCCGTCGGCAGGGTTCGGCGGTGACCGTCGTTGCCTATGGAACCATGGTTCATGTCGCGCTGGCGGCCACTGAAGAGACTGGTATCGATGCCGAGGTGATCGACCTTCGCAGCCTGGCGCCAATCGATCTCGCTACGATCGTGCAGTCGGTTCAGAAAACCGGCCGTTGTGTCGTCGTGCACGAGGCAACCCTGACATCCGGTTTCGGCGGCGAAGTCGCAGCCCTCGTGCAGGAACATTGTTTTTACCACCTCGAAGCACCGGTGGTCCGGGTTGCCGGGTGGGATACGCCCTATCCGCATGCGCAGGAGTGGGACTATTTCCCAGGTCCCGCGCGCGTCGGACGCGCGCTTGCCGAAGTGATGGAGGGTTGAAGCCATGGGCGAATTCACCATCAAGATGCCGGATGTGGGCGAGGGCGTGGCGGAAGCCGAGCTTGTCGAATGGCATGTGAAGCCGGGCGATCCCGTGCGCGAGGATATGGTGGTCGCCGCTGTCATGACCGACAAGGCAACCGTGGAAATCCCCTCCCCGGTAACCGGCACGGTCACCTGGATCGGCGCTGAAATCGGCGATCGGATCGCGGTGAAGGCGCCGTTGATCCGCATCGAAACAGATGCTGTGGCGACCGAGGAGGTGCGGCAAACTCCCTCATCTCCCCCACAGGGAGAAGAAGCCCGAAGGGCAGACGAGGGGGTACTTCCGCAAACCCAGGGCAAGCCGTCCCCCTCATCCGGCCCTGCGGGCCACCTTGTCCCCACTGGGGAGAAGAGGGAGCCCGCGGCAAACCTTCGCGTAGAAACACAAACCAAGCCTCTCGCCTCGCCGGCAGTCCGACTGCGCGCCCGCGACAGCGGCGTCGATCTCCGTCAGGTTCAGGGCACAGGCCCGGCCGGTCGCATCACCCATGACGATCTCAACGCATTTCTTGCGAGGGGCGCGCAGCCGGCAGCTCCGACCGGCCTCGCACGCAACACGCACTTCGAGGAGATCAAGATCACCGGCTTGCGCCGTCGCATTGCCGAGAAGATGACGCTCGCAGCGTCGCGCATTCCCCACATCACCTATGTCGAGGAAATCGATGTCACGGACCTGGAAGACCTTCGCGCCGCAATGAACCGTGATCGCAAGGGCGAGCAGCCGAAGTTGACGCTCCTGCCTTTCCTGATGCGGGCAATGGTGCGCACTATCGCCGAACAACCGACGATCAACGCCACCTTCGATGACAATGCGGGCATCATCACACGCTATACTGCAGTTCATATCGGCATCGCCGCCCAGACGCCCGCGGGCTTGATGGTGCCGGTGGTTCGCCATGCCGAAGCGCGCGGCATATGGGACTGCGCGGCCGAAATGATCCGCCTTGCGGAGGCTGCGCGCACCGGATCGGCACTGCGCGAGGAACTGAGTGGATCGACGATCACCGTCACGTCCCTTGGTGCGCTGGGCGGCATCGTCACGACCCCCGTCATCAACCACCCGGAAGTCGCAATCGTCGGGGTCAACAAGATCATGATCCGACCTGTCTGGGATGGCAGCCAATTTGTTCCACGCAAAATGATGAACCTCTCATCGAGCTTCGATCACCGGGTGGTGGACGGGTGGGATGCGGCCAATTTCATCCAGCGGATCAAGGCGTTTCTCGAAACACCCGCACTGATCTTCATCGAAAGCTGAGCCCATGAAGGAAATTCTCTGCAAGCTGCTTGTGATCGGCGCCGGACCAGGAGGCTATGCCTGCGCGATCCGCGCGGGACAGCTCGGGGTGGACACCGTGATCGTCGAAGCCGTGAAAGCCGGCGGTACATGCCTCAATGTCGGCTGTATCCCTTCCAAGGCGCTGATCCACGCGGCCGACGAATTCGAACATGCAACCAGGGTGGCGGCTGGAAAAAGCCCTCTTGGCATCAGCCTCACATCGCCCACGATCGATCTCGCCCGTACCATCGCCTGGAAAGACGGCATCGTCGGGCGGTTGAACGGCGGCGTTACCGGCCTGCTGCGAAAGGCGGGCGTCAAGATTCTGCACGGTCACGGCCGGTTTCGCGACGGCAAGAGCGTCGAGGTGCAAACAGAGACCGGCACGCAACTCGTCCGTGCTGAGACCGTCGTGATCGCCACGGGGTCTCAGCCTATCGAACTGCCTGCACTCCCCTTCGGCGGGCCAGTGATTTCTTCCACTGAGGCTCTGTCTCTGACCAACCGGCCGGACCGGCTGGTCGTCGTCGGCGGTGGTTATATCGGGCTTGAATTGGGCATGGCTTTTGCCAAGCTCGGATCGTCGGTCAAAATTGTCGAGGCGATGGACCGGATCCTGCCGCTCTATGATGCCGAGTTGACGAAGCCGGTCGCACGCAGGCTCGGCGAACTCGGCGTCGAGGTTCAAACAGGAGCAAAGGCGCTCGGACTATCACAGGCGGACGATGCGCTTGTCGTCGAGTCCCGCGAAGGGGGAGAGAAATCGCTTCCTGCAGACAGGATTCTCGTGACCGTTGGCCGGAAGGCACGCCTGGAGGATTGGGGGCTGGAGGAACTCGATCTCGACCGTGCTGGCCGTTTCCTGCGTATCGACGATCACTGCCGCACCTCCATGCGCGGTGTCTATGCCGTTGGCGATGTCACCGGCGAACCAATGCTGGCCCACCGGGCCATCGCGCAGGGCGAAATGGTTGCGGAAATCGCCGCCGGCCGCAAGCGTGCCTGGGACAAGGCCTGCATTCCCGCCGTCTGTTTCACCGACCCGGAAATCGTCTCCGCCGGTCTGTCGCCGGATGAAGCCCGTGCACAAGGCCATGAGATCCGCATCGGCCAGTTTCCGTTCACGGCAAACGGACGGGCTATGACCATGCAGGCGGACGATGGCTTCGTTCGGATCGTCGCCCGTGCCGACAACAATCTCGTGCTGGGCGTTCAGGCCGTCGGCTCTGGCATTTCGGAATTGTCGAGCAGTTTCGCGCTTGCTATCGAGATGGGTGCGCGTCTTGAGGAAATCGCCGCGACAGTGCACAGCCATCCAACGCGCAGCGAAGCCTTCCAGGAAGCCGCTATGAAAGCACTCGGTCATGCACTCCACGCCTGAAGCCTCCGAAAAGCGGACAATCGTCGAACGCAACGGCGCGCTGGGCCATATCCGGCTGAACCGGCCGAAGGCCCTGAACAGCCTGACGCTCGATATGGTGAGGGACATCGACGAAGCGATGGATCGATTCGAAAGCGACCATGATATCGCCGTGGTTCTGATCAGCGGCGAAGGCGAACGCGGCTTTTGCGCCGGCGGCGATATTCGCGCCGTCTATGATGCTGGCCGGGCGGGATCGGCCGCCCCGATCGATTTCTGGGCGGAGGAATATCGGCTCAATGCCCGCATTGCCCGCTATCCCAAGGCCTACGTCGCATTCATGGATGGCATCGTCATGGGCGGGGGCGCCGGGCTTACCGTCCATGGCAGCCACCGCATCGTCACGGAACGCACGCGCTTTGCCATGCCGGAAACAGGCATCGGTTTTTATCCCGACGTCGGTGGTTCATGGTTCCTCACGCGGGGACCGGGGGAGCTCGGCACCTATATCGCCCTGACCGGCGAAATCCTTGGTGCAGGAGATGTGATCCTTGCCGGGCTCGCCGATCATCATGTGCCTTCGGAGTGTTTTGCAGACCTGACGGACGAACTGGCTGGCCTCTCGCAATGCGGCGCGGCCGAAGTCGGGGCTGCCATCGCCACCTTTGTAACCGAGCCGGTCCCCTGTACGCTCGCGCTGGTGCGCGACGAGATCGACCGGCTTTTTCGTTTCGATACGATCGAAGAGATCATCGCTGCGCTTGAAGAGGAAAGCAGTGATTTTGCCCTGAAAACGCTGGAGACGCTTCACCGCAAATCGCCCCTTAGCCTGAAGGTCACCCTGCGGCTGCTTCGGTTCGGCACATCCTCCGCTTCGCTGGAAGAATGCCTTGAACGCGAATTTTCCGCCTTGACCGGCGTAATGAAGAGCCATGATTTCTACGAGGGCGTGCGCGCGGCAGTGATCGACAAGGATCGCAATCCGAAATGGCAGCCAGCAAGTCTCGACGTGGTAACCGAAGCGGATATGGAACCTTATTTCACGCCGTCGCCGCAGCCCCTATTTTCCGAAAGCTGAGAGGAAACGCCATGGAACAACCGATCATTATCGAGCGCCTTGATCGCGTCGTCGTCGTCACCCTCAATCGCCCGGCGGCGCGCAATGCCTTGAATGCACAGATCATGCAGGCGCTTGGCGAACAACTTGCGCCGCTGGACCGCGATCCGGATGTCGGCTGCTTTGTGATCAAGGGTTCCGACAAAGCCTTTGCTGCCGGTGCCGACATCAAGGAGATGGCCGAACGATCCTATACCGAAATGTATCTGGAGGACTATTTCGCCGCGTGGGATCGCTTCACGGCTCTGCGCACCCCAAAAATCGCGGCGGTTTCCGGCTATGCACTGGGCGGCGGCTGCGAACTGGCGATGATGTGCGATATAATCTTTGCGGCGGATACAGCCATGTTCGGCCAACCGGAAATCAAGCTCGGCGTTATCCCCGGCATGGGCGGCTCGCAGCGGCTGACGCGGCTGATCGGCAAGGCAAAGGCCATGGATATGATCCTCACCGGCCGCATGATGGACGCGACGGAAGCCGAGCGCTGTGGACTTGCCGCCCGGGTGATCCCGGCCGATCGGCTGATGGAGGAAACGCTGGATGCGGCAAGAACGATTGCCGGCTACGGCAAGATGGCAACGATGACGGCACGTGAGGCCGTAGAGCGGGCAATGGAGGTCGGCCTGCGCGAGGGTCTGCTCTATGAGCGCCGTGCCTTCCATGCACTCTTTGCGACCGCGGACCAAAAGGAGGGCATGGCGGCCTTCATAGAAAAGCGGCCGCCGGCTTTCAAGGGAGCCTGAGGTCGCGATCGCTCATGCAAACCGCTTGACGACACGTCAAGCCGAGGCCATATCCGGATTTTACTGCATAATTCCGCAAACCGGAATCGGTTTAGGAATAAAATTATGCAGCAGGTATAAGGTTACGGCGAAACAGAGTGCGTCACATATGACGCACGGCGCTGTAATGGTGGGCCGCGCAGCATGAGACACATATCGTCCAGGCAGACCTGGCTGCTGATTTGCCTCGCGATGGCGGCAAGCGGCATCATCTACGGCTTGATTGCTTTTCCGAGCGAACCACCGTTGATCGGCGCCGGCTTTGCCATTTGCATGGGCTTGCCGCTCATCGCCTTTGAGCGCGGTTTGATCTTTCGTCGGCTGCATCGACAGATCCAGAGGTTCCCGACGGTTGCCCTGTTCCTTGCTTCCATCTTCATCTACGAAATTCTGATGAGCGCCGGCTATGCGGTGGCCGCACTTGGTTACTCCTTGACGGGTGTGCTGGAGCCTCGTTCCATCCAAGACATCGTCGTTATGCCGCTCTCGGTGTTTCTCTACGCACTCGGCGTCTGCTCCCTGATCATTTTCGTGTTGCGGGTTCGCGAGCTCCTGGGCCGCGAGATTTTCGCAAACATGCTGATCAGCAAATACCGGCACCCTGTTACGGAAGAGCGGGTTTTTCTATTCGTCGATCTCGTGGATTCGACGGCCTTTGCCGAGAGGAACGGGGATTTGCGAGCGCAGCAGTTTCTCGGAGAACTGTTCGCGGCCTTTGCGGAACCCGTTCGCCGGCACAAGGGGACGATTGATGATTATGTCGGTGATGCCGCGATCATCACCTGGCCCCTTGCGAGGGGCGTTCACAAGGCGCGCTGCGTGCGTTGTATCTTCGATATTCTGGATGTGATCGAGGCCAACTCAGAGCGCTGGTTGAAGCGTTTCGGCCAGGTTCCGCGACTTAGGGCCGCCTTGCACGGCGGCACGATCATCACGGCCGAAATCGGCGTGGACCACCATAAGATCGCCTATTTCGGCGACACCGTGAACGCCACAGCCCGGCTGGAAGCCATGTGCCGGACGCTCAACCGGTCTTTGCTGATTTCGACCGAGCTTGCCGAACGCATCGACATGCCCGAAACCATCGCCATCGAGGACCTTGGCTCGCATGCTTTGCGTGGTCGGGGACAGACGATCGGCGTCATGGCATTGAGCCGTCCGCCGAAAGCGTCCAATATCGGCCAGCGCAAGCAGCTTGCCGGGTAACCACGCCCGCTGGTAGCTTCCAAGCAAGGGGACATGACGATCAGGCGTAGGGTTTATCTCGTTCTTGGATGGGTGCTTGTCGCCATCGGTGTCGTTGGGGCTTTCCTGCCGCTGTTGCCCACGACGCCTTTCCTGCTGCTGGCCATCTGGTTGTTTGCCCGTTCGTCACCGAAGATGGAAAGCTGGCTGTTCAACCATCCGCGCTTCGGTCCGGGGCTCCGGACCTGGCGGGATGAACGGGCGATCCCAACCAGGGCAAAGGCTCTTGCGGTTATCATGATCGCGGGGAGCTATGCGCTGATGTGGTTTACCTCGCACCCGTCACCCATGGTCGCGATTGTCACGGCGGCGATCCTCTGCTGCAGCGCGCTGTTCATCCTTACCCGCAACAGTCCGACGCAGAAATAAGCACTTCAAGTGCTGGCATATCCTGTCAGAAACGCGGTGAGATTATCGCCGAGCGCGTCGCAGAGATAGCCGCCTTCCTGCACGATAACTGTCGGCAGGCCAAGGGCTGCAATTTCCTCCGCAATCCGCGAAAAGCCCTGCGTCGATACCGAAAGGCCCCCGAAGGGATCTCCCTCATAGGCATCGAGTCCGAGCGCCACGACCAGCGCATCCGGTGCAAAAGATTGAATGCGGCGCAAAGCTGCGGAGAGCGCCTCGAGAAATCCGGCATCCGCCGTCTGGCGCGGCAGGGGTAGATTGAGGTTATAGCCCAGCCCCTCGCCGTCCCCCCGCTCGTCCGCGTGGCCCCAGAAGAACGGATAGAAGCGCACCGGATCGGCATGGATCGACACGGTCAGCACATCGTTGCGGCGATAGAAGATGCCCTGGGTGCCATTGCCGTGATGCAGGTCGACGTCGAGGATGGCGACCCTTTTGGAGGAGCCGAGCAGATGCTGCGCGGCAATTGCCGAGTTGTTGAAGAAGCAGAAGCCGCCGGCGACATCGGCAAAGGCATGGTGGCCGGGCGGTCGGCAGAGTGCGTAAGCCGAGCGTTCGCCGGCAAGCACAGCCTCCGTCGCCTCGACCGCGCTCCAGGCGCTCCAGCAGGCGCTGCCCCACGTATCGGCGGAAATCGGGCAGGCCGTATCGGCCATATGATAGCCGGCCTGGCCGACAGCGGAGGCCGGATATCGGCCTGAGCGGACAAGCGGATGGATGTTTGGGATCACCTCTTCCGAAGCGCCCTCGATGCGCTGCCAGCGCAGAAAAATGTTCTGAAGGAAGTCGAGGTACTCAGGGGTATGAATGGCGGAGATCGGCTTCAGGCCATGATCGCGTGGGCGGATTATTTCCGATCCTGCCGCACGCGCACCGGACAGCAGACGTTCGATACGCTCCGGCTTTTCCGGGTTGGGTTGCGGCGCGCCGCTCGACAGAAACATCTTCGGATCGTGGCGCTTCTGCTCTTCGGCATGGAAGGTCTTCATCGTCTCTCCTCAGACACCGTTTTCATGCAGGCCAGCCAGCAGCTGGAAGGCATCGCCATAGGCGGCGTGGATGCGTTCCTCCTGCGACCAGGAAAGCCCAAGGCGCTCATAGAAGCGTTGTGCCGAAACATTATTCACATCAACGGACAGGCGCAAATAGGTGCCACCTTGTGCGCGAACGTGGGCGGCCGTATGCCGCAAAAGCGCCACCCCCGTGCCACGGCCGCGGAAGCGTTCGTCGACAACGATATCCTGGATATAGGCCCCCCTCCGCCCCCGCCATGTCGAGAAGCTGGGAAAGAAGAGCGACATACCGACGAAGGCTTGTTCGGTCTCCGCGATCAAAACCTCAAAAGCTGACCGCGGCCCAAACGCATGGAGGCGGATGTCCTCGACCGTCGAGGTCACCTTGCCGTCCGCATTCATGTGGCGTGCGATCATCAGTAAACCCTTATGGATCGCTTCCGCATCCTTCTCTTCCGCGAGACGGATGACGACGGATGCTTCTTCATCATTGGTCATCAGAACGCCACCTCGCCGGCACCCTTCAGCTCCAGCATCACCCGCGCCTCGTCCGGTGTCGCGATCTCCAGCGACAGGGCTTCAAGGATGTTGCGGATGCGGCGCACCTGTTCGGCATTCGAGGTCGCGAGCTCGCCGCGACCGAGATAGAGATTGTCTTCCAGACCAACGCGCACATGACCTCCCATCGTTGCTGCCATCGTCGCCAGCGGCATCTGCTGGCGACCGGCCGCCAGGACCGAGAAGCGATAGTCGCCGCCAAACAGCTTGTCGGCAATATGTTTCATGTGGATGAGGTTGTCCGGGTCGGCGCCGATGCCGCCGAGGATGCCCATCACGAATTGAATGAACAGCGGCCCCTTGACCAGCCCGCGATCGTAAAAATGTTTCAGCGTATAGAGATGGCCGACATCGTAGCATTCGAATTCGAAGCGCGTGCCGCAGCCTTCGCCGAGCCGCTTCAGGATATCCTCGATATCGGCAAAGGTGTTCTTGAAGATCGCACCACGAGTGGCTTCCAGCAGCTGTGGCTCCCACTCGTGCTGCCACTCCATGCCGGGCTTGGCGAGCGGATAGATGCCAAAATTCATCGAGCCCATG
This sequence comes from Pararhizobium capsulatum DSM 1112, assembly GCF_030814475.1. NCBI lineage: Bacteria > Pseudomonadati > Pseudomonadota > Alphaproteobacteria > Hyphomicrobiales > Rhizobiaceae > Pararhizobium > Pararhizobium capsulatum. Next base: position 598,767 of record NZ_JAUSVF010000002.1, read on the forward strand.
TTGAGCGAGCACATTTCCGGCCGGGCGGTGAGCGCCGCCGCCAGCCTGTCGTCGAGCGACATCAGCGAACTGCCGCCGGTGGAAATGTTGATGACCGCATCGGTTGCCTGCCGTATGCGGGGCAGGAACTGCAGGAAGACGGCGGGATCGGCGCTGGGACGACCATTTTCCGGATTGCGGGCATGGAGATGCAGGATCGCGGCACCCGCTTCGGCAGCCTCGATAGCCTGTTGCGCGATTTCATCCGGCGTCACCGGCAGATAAGGGCTCATCGACGGCGTGTGGACCGAGCCGGTGATGGCGCAGGTGATGATGACTTTGCGGGCTGCCATGACGATCTCCTCAAGTGTTGACCGGCAGGCCGAGTTCACCGGCAAGCTGCAGCAAGGTGTCATCGAGGATCGAGACGACCTCTCCGATTTCTTCGGGAGTAATGATCATCGGCGGGCAGACGAGGAAATGATCGCCCTCGATCCCGCCACGGGTGCGGCGGGAATAGATGATCAGGCCCTTGTCATAGGCGATATCGACGACGCGCTGGAAGGCGTTCAACTCCTTGGGCAGCGGCTTCATCGTCTGGCGATCAACGACGAATTCAGCGGCGAGCAGCAGCCCCTTGCCCCTGACATCGCCGATGAAGGGAAAGCGTTCCGAGAGCTTCACCAGTTCGGCCTTCAGAAGCTCGCCCATGACGGCGGCGTTTTCGACGAGTCCCAGCCGTTCGATCTCATCCAGAACGGCAAGCCCGGCAGCGCAGGCGAGCGGATTGCCGGCATAGGTATAGCCGTGCATGAAGCCGCCGGCGTCGAGCACCGGCTGCACGAGCCGCGACGGTGCGATCATGGCGCCGAGCGGGCTGTAGCCGGCGCCAAAACCCTTGGAGAGAGCGATCAGATCCGGCTGGCAGTTCCAGTGATCGCCCCCGAGGAATTTGCCGGTGCGGCCGGCACCGCTCATCACCTCGTCATGGATCAGCAGGATACTGTGCCGGTCGCAGATGTCGCGGATGCGCGGATAGTAACTGTCGGGGGCGACCAGCGCACCGGTCGAGGCACCGCCAATCGGCTCCATGATGAAGGCGAGAACACTTTCGGGTCCTTCCTCGATGATCTTCTCCTCGAGTTTGTCGGCATAGCGGATGCCGCGTTCCTCCATCGAAAAATTGTCCCGATCGAGATAGGCCGTCGGCGCCACAATCTTCGGCATCTCCTGCATCATCGGTGTGAACGGATCGGTGAGCGCTGCATAGCCGGTGACGGCGAGCGCACCGAGCGTGCTGCCGTGATAGGAGGGAAAACGGGAAATGACCTTCCAGCGGCTCCCCTGCCCGACGGCAACAGCATATTGCCGGGCGAGCTTCAGGCAGGATTCCACCGCCTCCGAGCCGCCGGAGACGAAGAACACCTTGTCCATACCGTCAGGCATATAGCCTGCGGCGCGGCGGGCCAGTTCCTCGGCCGGCTCGTTTTCGAAATGCAGGCGATAGGCGAAGGAAACGCGCTCCAGCTGCGCCTTCATCGCCTCGATCACATGACGATTGCCATGGCCGATATTGGCGACCATGGCGCCGCTGGAGCCATCGATCACCTTCTTTCCGTTCCGGTCATAGAGATAGATGCCCTCGGCTCGATCGACGAGGGGACGGCGCAGGCGCGTCTGGTAGAAGAGATGGGATGCGGAGGTCATTGGGTCTGCCTGATCTTATGAGTTGAGATAACGATTGAGGACATTGGCGGTGACGCGCTCGACCATGGGGTCGCGGCGCAGAAGGCCTGCCACCCATTCGCAGGTGCCGGCGTGAAAGACCTCGCCCTTGCCCCGCTTGAAATTGACGATCATCCCGTTGCTGTAGCGCACCTTTTCCATGTTCTCGTCGCTGGCATCGCCATAGAGGGTTTCGGCGATGAAGCGGCCATCCTCGTCGCCGAAGAACTGGTCTTCCGGGGCTAGGATGTCACTTTCCTCGACCTGGCTCGCCATGCCGAGCGCAAGGATTTCGAGGCCGTCCGGCGCGCCGCTGTCGGCGGCTGGATAGGGAAGCCCGTGGCGGACTTCGTAGGAAAGGCCATCGACCTCGTAGCCGTAGATATGGCTGTCGGCGCCGATCAGGTCGCCATAGAACAGGCCGGTTCCGGCAAAGGCCCAATGGCCGGGACGATAGACTGGAAAGCCGCGCACGCCGCGTGGCGCGCAACCGCCCCAGCCGGCATAGACGCCATTGGTGGCGTTGAGGCCGAAGGTCAGTGCGCCGGGGCGGCCGATCTCCGGTGCTTCCCATGAGTTCGTGGCACGCGTGACATCACCGCCGCGATAGGCAGGATCTTCAGCCCGGGCGACATATTTGTAGCAGACCTGTCGGCAACCCTCGTCCTCCAGCCGCGTCTGCCACATGAAATTGCCGGCGAAACGCGCTGCTTTTCCGCCGCGCTCGACGAAGGCATCGACAGCGTCGCGCATTTCCCAGGTCCAGTATTCGTCATGGCCGACGAAGACGGCGCAGTCATAGCCATCGAGTATGGCCGGGTCGAAATGCAACTCGTGTTGGCTTGCGAGATCGACCTGATAACCTTGCGCTTCCGCCCAGCGGAAGAACAAGCTGTCATAGCTTGCCCAACCGGAGGAGGCGTATTTCTTGGAATAGCCGTTGGCATAGGCCCATTCCATGTGCGGATAGCGCGGGATCGTGCCCGGCGGCAGGCTGACCTCCAGCGGCACACGCGGCGCATCGGTCGGCAGTCGGACGAAGCCACGGCAGAAGGGCCGTTCGAGGCTGACGGTGGTCGCGAACTGGTCACGATTCGGGCCGGTGATACCCTGATAGTGGTTGGAACCGCCCCAGGTATTGTACGCGCTCCACGTACCGGTTGCGGCGACCTGCAGGATGCGGCCTTTCTTCGAGCCTGCACCGGGCAGCACGATGATCAGGTGGTCATACTGGATCGGTGCGCCGTCCCGACCTTCCGCCGTCAGCGTGATACGATAAGCGCCGGAGGGCCAGCTCGGGTCGATCTCGAAAGCTGTCGTCACCTCCCATTCGCAGCCGGTGACCGAACATTGATCCGGTGTCTCCTGCCAGCGAGTGGCGATATCGCCTCTCACGAGAACGACGGTCTCCGTCGCACCGTCGCGAACGACTTCGAGCCGGCAGCTGGCTGCCGTCGAACTGATATGAAGTTCCACAGTCGCACCGGGACGATAGGTATAGGCGCTGACGTAGCACCAGATCTCGCCACGCATGCCATCCATGCCGGGATATTCGTAATAGTGACCACGCACGGCAAAGCGCCGCTCTTCGGCGCTCAGCCCGAAATCCGGAAAAATGCGATCTGTCAAAGCCTGCCTCCGCAGCAAGAATACCGGGCCGATAAGATCATCATGGACGGCGCAGCACAAATACATTAGCTGAAGCATAAGCATTCATGAAATCTATGAGAACGCATGATCGCCCCGCGCCGTCGCTTTGTCTGGGAACTCGATTGGAACCTGCTTCGCACCTTTATGGTGATCGCGGAGGAGAAAAGCTTGACGGCGGCCGGAGATCGCCTGTCGCTGAAGCAACCGACGATCAGCAACGCGTTGCGCCGGCTGGAAGAGCACATGGCCTGCCGGCTGATCGAGCGTTCGGCCAACCATTTTCGCCTGACCCCGGCGGGTGAACGCCTGCAGGGCGCCTGCCTCACGATGTTCGACCTCGCCTCCGGACTTCCCGATCTCGTCAGCGACGATCCGGATCAGGTCACCGGCCATGTCGACATGGCGTTTGCCAGCCATATCGAATGCCCATTCCTCGATCGCTTCCTCGCCGAATTTCACCAAACTTTCCCACGTGTCAGCTTTTCGACGACGGTGCTTTCCAGTCAGGATGTGACAGAGGCGGTGCTGGCAAACGATGCTTGTCTCGGCATCTGCCTTTCACAGGAAAAACAGCCGGAACTCGACTATCGTCCGCTTTATCGCGAGCATTTCGGCTTCTTCTGTGGCCCCGGTCATCCGCTTTTCGGCAGGCAGGATGTGGCCGTCTCCGATCTCGCCACGCTCGATTACGTTTCGTTCCGAACGGATCACCCGCAAGGGGCACTGGCACCGATCGCCCGGCTCAGGCGACGGGAGAATTTCAACGGTCATGTTGCCGGGCTCTTCACCAATCTGGAAGAGGTCAAGCGCCTGATCAAGATCGGTTTCGGCTTCGGGCCGCTGCCGATCCATGTGGTTTCCGCAGAGGTTGCGGCAGGAGAGCTCTGGCAGTTGCCGCCCTATGACAACCCGCCGGCGGTCGATGTCTATGTGGTCAACAGCCCAAGAGCCCATCGCAGCAAGGCGGAAACCCTGCTTCTGGAAAAGCTGATCGCCGCAATCGACATGGTGCCGTTGGCGGAGCGGACCTATCCGCAAAGTTTGGTCGAGCCTGCGAAATAAATGCTGCATCTCATTCCTCCTGTGAATGAGATGCGCCAGTCTCCCGCTTTTCCCCAGCGGGGAGAAGATGGTCTTCAGGGCCGGATGAGGGGACTTTCCGGATACTCCGAGTTTGCCGTGCTACCCCTAATCGCCTCGCAAGCTCGGCGCTTCTCCCCGCTGGGGACAAGAGGAAAATCGCCGCAATCGACATCGATGCCACGGCTCCATGCGAAAGCCGCGACCTACACAGCTATCGCCCGGTCACCCCATCGCCGCCACTCTTATCCCGCTTGACGCGACGCAAATCATTTGCATTATTGCTCAGATGTCAGACCAATTTTGGTCGAGGATCCGAGCCATGGCGACGATGACGAATGCAAGAGCGGCCCTCCTGCCCCTGCCCCCGGCGGACCGGGCAGCGCAGGTGACGGCCGCTCTTGCTGACTATATCGACCGTGCCAATCTTGGTGCCGGTGATCGGCTGCCGACGGAGCGGGAACTGACGATAGCGCTCGGCGTCGGCCGTTCGACCATCCGCGAGTCCATTCGTCATTTCCAGGCGCTCGGCGTTGTCGAAGCCCGCAAGGGCAGCGGCACGTACCTGCTGCGGCCGATCTCGGGCGCAACCGTTCACATGCCGCTTTCATTTGAAACCGGTCGGTTGCGCGACGTGCTGTTGCAGACGCTTGAGGTTCGCCGTGGCATCGAGGCGGAGGCCGGCATGGTCGCTGCGCGTCGCCGCACGGCGGAGGATCTTGTCAACATCAAGCAGAAGCTTGACGAGATGGAGCGAGTCCAGATCGCCAAGGGAACGTCGGGGCCGGAAGATCTCGCCTTCCATCTGTCGATCTATGACGCCACCCACAATCCGCTGTTCAAGCAGCTGCTCGAGCAGATGCGCGGCGCCTTCGAGCATTTCTGGGAAAAACCGTTCGACCGGCCGGATTTCGCTCGGCGCTCTTTCCCCTTCCATCGCACGTTGTTCAACGCGATCGCCGCCGGCGATCCGGAAGCTGCACGCGAAGAAACACTGAAAATCCTCGCCATCGTCGAGGAAGACATCAAGGAAATGTCGAAATGAGCAATGACTTCGATCCGTTCGAAGATGCGTCCCTCATCGTCGCCCATGATGAGGGCAATGCCTATGACGCCGTCGTCCCGCCGATCGTGCAGACGTCGCTGTTCACCTTCACGGATTACGACGACATGGTCGCCTCCTATCGCGGCGAGAAGGTCCGGCCGATTTATACCCGCGGCCTCAATCCGACCGTGCGCATGTTCGAGGAGATGCTAGCAAAGCTCGAAGGCGCCGAAGACGCGATGGGATTTGCGAGCGGCATGTCGGCGATCTCGTCCACCGTGCTCTCCTTCGTCGAGCCGGGCGATCGGATAGTCGCGGTCAAGCATCTTTATCCCGATGCCTTTCGCCTGTTCGGCACCTTCCTGAAGCGCATGCGCATCGAAGTGACCTATGTCGATGGTCGCGACGAGGAGGAAGTGGCGAAAGCCCTGCCGGGCGCCAAGCTGTTCTATATGGAAAGCCCGACCAGCTGGATCATGGAAACCCATGACGTCGCGGCCCTTGCAGCCCTTGCCAAGAGCCATGGCGTCATGACCACCATCGACAACAGCTGGGCAAGTCCGATCTTCCAGCAGCCGATCTCGCTCGGCGTCGATCTGGTCATCCATTCGGCCTCGAAATATCTCGGCGGCCATAGTGATGTCGTCGCCGGTGTCGTTGCCGGTTCCAAGGAGTTGATCGGCCGCATCCGGGCCGAAGCCTATCCCTATCTTGGCGGCAAGCTTTCGCCCTTCGATGCGTGGCTGTTGATCCGCGGCATGCGCACCCTGCCGATCCGCATGAAGGCGCATGAGCGCTCGGCGACCGAGATAACCAAGAGACTTAGCGCCCATCCGCTGGTCGAGACAGTCTGCTATCCCGGCCTCGGCAACCATTTGCCTTCAGGGCTTTCGGGCACGTCTGGCCTGTTTTCCTTCATCTTCCGGGAAGGCGTGGATGTCCGCACCTTCTCGGATCACCTGCAACTTTTCAAGCTGGGCGTCAGCTGGGGCGGGCATGAGAGCCTGATCGTCCCCGGCGAAGTCGTCCTGTCGCAGAAAGCACAACCCAATTCCGCGGTCGCCTTCGGCATCAGCCCGCGGTCGGTACGGCTCCATGTCGGCCTGGAGGGAACGGAGGCCCTCTGGAGCGATCTCGAAGCGGCGATCTCAGCCGCCTCGTCAGGCTGACACACAAAGACCAACGCAATCACAAAAAGGGGAATGAAAATGAGGAAACTGATTGCTGCAACCGTTCTGGCCTCGCTGATGGCGGGAACGGCCCTTGCCGATACCAAGCTGAAGCTGGTGGAGGTCATCACCAGCCCCGAGCGCACGGAGACGCTGAAATCCATCGTCGCCAAGTTCGAGGCGGCCAATCCGGGCACGACCGTCGAGGTTATCTCGCTCCCCTGGGGCGAAGCCTTCCAGAAGTTCGCGACCATGGTTTCGGCCGGCGAAATTCCTGATGTCATGGAAATGCCGGATACCTGGCTGTCGCTCTATGCCAACAACGGCATGCTCGAAAGCCTCGAACCTTATCTGGCAAAATGGGAGCACACGAGCGGCCTGACCGACCGTGCGCTCGAACTCGGCCGCGACGTCAAGGACACGGCCTATATGCTGCCCTATGGCTTCTATCTGCGCGCCATGTTCTACAACAAGAAGATCTTCGCGGAAGCCGGCGTTGACGGCCCGCCGAAGACGATGGACGAATTCGTCGCCGCGTCTGAAAAGATCTCCAAGCTTCCGGGCAAATACGGCTACTGCATGCGCGGTGGTCCGGGCGGTTTGAATGGCTGGATGATGTTCGGGGCCACGATGGCCGGCGACAACACCTACTTCAACGAGGACGGCACCTCGAAGTTCAGCGAAGAAGGCTGGGTCAAGGGCTTTGCCTGGCTCACCGACCTTTACAAGAAGGGCTATGCGCCGAAGGACAGCGTCAACTGGGGCTTCAACGAGATCGTTGCCGGCTTCTATACCGGCACCTGCGCGATGCTCGATCAGGACCCGGATGCGCTGATCGCCATCAGTGAACGCATGGATGCGGCCGATTATGGCGTCGTGCCGATGCCGAAGGGCCCATCCGGCAAGACCTTCCCGACCATCGGCTACGCCGGCTGGTCAATGATGTCAGCCAGCACCAACAAGGACCTCTCCTGGAAACTGATCGCTACCCTCGAAGGGCCGGAAGGCAACATCGACTGGAACAAGCGCATCGGCGCACTGCCAGCATTGAAGGCTGCCGAGAAGGATCCGTTCTATCAGGGCGACGCCTTCAAGGGTTGGTTCGAGGAACTGGCCGACAAGGACGCCGTACCGACCGTCATGCCGACCTATCTTGAAGAATTCGCCTTCTTCAAGGACTCGATGGCGATCAAGACCAGCCAGGAAGCCATGCTCGGCGATATCACGCCGGAAGAAATGGCAAAGCAGTGGGCCGACTACATGACCAAGGCCCAGCAGAAGTTCCTGTCCAGCAAGTAAGCCAATCCAACCGGCATCCCGACGCGTTCGGGGTGCCGGTCCGGCGCTTTTTTGCAGTGAACCGTCTCGCCCTTTCCGGGCGACACTCCTTGCTTTTCCGACGTCAATCCGGCCGGGCAATGCCATGGCCGAGAAACGGATTTCGTGCCGATGTCCCATTCCGCTGTCCAGTTCGACGGGCCTCGACCGCCCCGCACGCGGCTCCGCAAGCAGCTTGCCGATGCGATCGCGCCCTATCTCTATTGCGCGCCCGCTCTGATCCTCATCGTCACGGTCATGCTGGTGCCTCTGACCGTGGGCATTTCCTATGCATTCCGGGATATTCAGCTGCTCAATCCCTTCTCCGGCGGCTTCATCGGGCTGGAGCATTTCCGCACCCTTTCCCAGGATGAGGCCTTTTTCCGGGCGCTGCGAAACACGCTCTGGTGGACCGGTGCTTCCGTCTTCCTGCAATTCTTCCTCGGCCTTGGCCTCGCGCTTCTGCTCGACAAGCCGTTTTACGGCCGCGCTATCGTACAGGCTCTGGTCTTCCTGCCCTGGGCCGTGCCGAGCTTTCTTGCCGGCCTCAACTGGTCGTGGCTTTTCAACCCGGTCGTCGGGCCAATCCCCCATTGGCTCTATGCCATGGGCATCATGAGCGAGCCGTCCAACATCCTGTCCGATCCGCACCTCGCCATGTGGGGCCCGATCGTCGCCAATGTCTGGTGGGGCATCCCCTTCTTCGCGATCACCTTGCTCGCAGCCCTTCAGGCGATCCCGCGCGATCTCTATGAAGCGGCGAGTATCGATGGGGCCGGGCCGGTGCAGCGCTTCTTCTCGATTACCCTGCCCTTCCTCGCTCCGACCATCGCCATCACCGTTCTGCTGCGCACCGTCTGGATCTCGAATTTCGCCGATCTCATCATCGTCATGACCAATGGCGGGCCGGCCGACCGCACCCAGATCGTCGCCAGCTACATCTTCACCCAGGCCTTCAAGCGCCTCGACTTTGGTTACGCCTCGGCGATCGCGCTCGTGCTGCTGGTGCTGCTGATCACCTATTCGATGCTGATCGTCCTGCTGCGCCAATGGCTCATGAGCAAGGATTGAGACGATGACCGCACGCCGCCTTCTTCCCATCCTCGCGCATCGTCTGGCGATTCTTGCCTATATCGTCTTTGCGCTTTTCCCGCTCTACTGGCTGCTGAAAGTCTCAGTGACGCCCAACAAACTGCTCTATTCCGAGGGCATTCGTATGTGGCCGTCGCGCATGAGCTTCGAGCATTTCGATTTCGTGTTGCGACACTCCGATTTTCCGATCTTCTTCAAGAACAGCCTGATCGTCTCCGGCTCGACGGCCATCATTGTCACCGCCTTTGCCTCACTGGCCGGCTATGCATTTTCGCGCTTCTCCTTCCGCGGTAAATACTGGCTAGTGGCGCTGATGTTGCTCACTCAAATGTTTCCGCTTGTGATGCTGGTCGCGCCGATCTTCAAAATCCTGTCTCCGCTCGGCCTCACCAACAGCCTGACCGGCCTCGTCATCGTCTACACCGCCTTCAACGTACCGTTTGCGACCTTCCTGATGCAGTCCTTCTTCGACGGCATCCCGAAAGATCTGGAAGAGGCCGCGATGATCGATGGCGCCACGCAATTCGTCGCCTTCCGTCAAATCATCCTGCCTTTGACGCTGCCCGGCATTGCCGCGACCCTCGGCTTCGTATTCACGGCGGCGTGGAGCGAGCTTCTGTTCTCGCTGATGCTGATTTCCGGCAATGCGGCGGCGACCTTCCCGGTCGGGCTTCTCTCCTTCGTGTCGAAATTCTCGGTCGATTTCGGGCAGATGATGGCAGCGGGCGTGCTCGCGCTTATCCCGGCCTGCCTGTTCTTCCTGCTGATCCAACGTTACCTCGTGCAGGGTCTGACGGCCGGCGCGGTGAAAGGCTGATCCCATGGCATCCATTGATATCGCCAATGTCCGCAAATCCTACGGCATTCACCCGGTGCTGCATGGCGTTGACCTCAAGATCCGGGATGGCGAGTTCGTCGTCCTGGTCGGTCCCTCCGGCTGCGGCAAGTCCACGTTGCTCAGGATGATCGCCGGGCTGGAGCATGTCACTGAAGGCGAAATCCGTATCGCCGAAAGGCGGGTCAACGATCTCGCCCCGAAGGATCGCGACATCGCCATGGTCTTCCAGTCCTACGCGCTCTATCCGCATATGAGCGTGGAAAAGAACATGAGCTACAGCCTTCGGCTCAGGAAGACGGCCAAGGACAAAATCACCTCGGTCGTTGCCGCGGCTGCGAGCAAACTCGGCCTCGATCCGCTGATGGAGCGGCGCCCGAAGGCGCTATCCGGCGGACAGCGCCAGCGCGTCGCCATGGGCCGCGCCATCGTGCGCCAGCCTAAGGCCTTCCTGTTCGATGAGCCGCTCTCAAACCTCGATGCGCGCCTGCGCGAACAGATGCGGGCCGAAATCAAGAAGCTGCATAAGGACCTCGGCGCCACATCCATCTACGTCACCCATGACCAGATCGAGGCCATGACGCTTGCCGATCGGATTGTCGCCATGCATGGCGGCATTATCCAGCAGGTGGGCGCTCCGCTCGAGCTTTACGACAATCCTGCCAATCTGTTCGTCGCGGGGTTCATGGGTTCACCCGGCATGAATTTCTTCGAAGGCCGCTACATGCTGACGGGCGATCAGGCGCGTTTTGCCATTGGCGGCGGCGACGTCATACCCCTACCCTTCCCGCCTGCCCTCAAAGACGGAAGCCGGGCCACGCTCGGCATCCGTCCGGAACATATCGTACTGGGAGCCGATGCACCGGGCGACCTCAAGGCAGAGGTCGAACTGGTGGAGCCGACAGGCTTCGGCATTATCCTCCACCTACGGCTCGGCAAGGTGAGCTTCAAGGCCTTTACGCTCGACCGGGCACTACTCACCGCGAGTGGCACACTTTCAATCGGACTGTCGGCTGACAAGCTGCACTTCTTTAACGAGGCCGGCGACAGGGTTTGAAGTCAGTCAGTTTGCCTCGGGTTCATACGGCATGAGCGTGAACAGTTCCTGCGCCCGCTTGACGCCGCGCAGGGCGTAACGACCGATTGAAACGACCTCGGCATATTTCGGCGGAGGTGCCGAAGCGACGAAGTTTTGGGACATGATCACGTCTCGATCGACAAAGCGGCACATGGACGCGATTCTGCTTACTTCGTTGACGGCAGGGCCGATGACGGTGAAATCCAGCCGGTCACTGGAGCCGATGTTGCCATAGAAGACATCGCCGATATGCAGCCCGAGATAGACTTCCGTGATCGGCTGCCCTTCCATCTGTCGGCGCTCGTTGATGCCCTTCAGCTTTTCGCGCAGATCCTGCTGCGCCAAAAGGGCACGGCCGCAGGCCTCCTCCCGTTCTTCCGCCTTGAAGATCGCCAGCGTGCCGTCACCGATCAGCTTCAACACATTGCCACCGGCATCATGAATGGACGTAATCACGGCCTCGGCATAGTCGTTGAGGAAAGGGATGATTTCGTCCGGCGGCAGGCTGTCAGAAATCTGGGTGTAGTTCTGCAGGTCCGAAAACCAGAGAACGGCGGAAATGCGCTCTGCCTTGCCACGGGAAATACGCCCTTCAAGCACCCGCTGGGCGGCATCTTCGCCAAGATAGACCTCGGCAATGGTCCGCGAAATTCGCGTCAGTGAGCCCGACTTGATCGCCAGCGCCAGAACCGGAACAAGTTGCCGCAATGCGTCCAGGGCTTCGTCGCTAAAGCCCTTTTCATCCATCGTCGTCCAGTGGGAGTAGAAGCAATCCATCTCGCCGATCTGGGCATCCTGCGCGAAGCGATGGATCATGGCGATGTAGTCCTTGTGGCCGTTTTCGACCATTCCCTCGAGACCGTAAAATTCCGCCGGCTCGCCGAAGCCGATCCGGCGACGGACTTCATTCAGCTCATTGATGCGAAGATGGAAGAAGGCCGAACGTTCCCAGTTATCGGCGGAAATACCCTCGTTCGTCGGACCATATTCGAAGGCGGTCCGGGCCGGTTCCTGGCTGTCCCACTGGAAGGCGCGTCCCTCGTAGACCGGATGCAGAGTATCGATCAGCGCCAGCCCGCGGTCGATATTCAATCCGGCAGCGCGACAACGCTGGCAGAAGCCGTTAACGATATCCATCTCGTCGAGGCCTCTCAAACCTTTGTTGACCAGCCAATTCGAGATTGAGGTGATGTCTTCGGCGTTCATGGCGGTCGTCCTGATTGGCTGTCGCACCGTCATATCTACAGCAGAACGCCTTCGTCCGGAATTGGAACGAGAATGGCGTTCCTGGGATCTGTTGACCGAGGCGCGGGATCGGAAATCTTGGCTGCAGGGTTGGCGGATGGACCCGGAGGGTTCAGAAGGTGTGGACGCGCATATGGGTAATTTGGCGCGTACGGACAAGCCTTATTCGATAAATCTTTTGCCGTCACGCCGCATTGCAAATTCGTGTACCAGCCAGTCGATGAAGACCCGTACACGCGGTGAAAGCTGCCTGTCGCGCGGATAGAGAAGCGAGACCGGCGTCGGAGTCGGGGGATTGTCCGGCAGGATCTCGACAAGTGATCCGGCATGCAGCTCGGCTTCCAGCTGATAGCGCGGCGCCTGCATGATGCCAAGGCCCTGGCGCATCACCGCCGCCAGCATATCCGCACCGTTGACGGAAACGATGGATGGAAGAGTGATGTGGCGAATGCCGCCATCGATGGTAAACTCGAGCGGCATAAGGCCACCGATGGCGGAGGACCAGAAGCCGATCATCTGATGGCCGGTCAGCTCCTCGAAACTTTCCGGCCTGCCGAACCGGGCGACATAGTCTGCCGATGCGCAGGTAACCTCCCGCAAAAGGCCCACTTGCCGGGCGACCATATCGCCGTCCTGAACCTCGCCGACCCGCAAAACGCAGTCGATACCTTCGCGGATCGGATCCACGAACCTGTCGGCCTCGCCGAGATAGAGCTGGATACCCGGATAGCGCTTCATAAAATCGGGCAGGCCGGGCAGCACAAAATGACGTGCGAGACGACCCTGGACATTGACGCGCAAAAGTCCCTTGGGCGTCGAACCGGCAAAGGCCGATTCCGCATCCTCGACATCCGCCAGAATGACAAGGCAGCGACGATAATAGGCTTCGCCGTCCAATGTCGGGCTCACCTGCCGTGTGGTTCGCTGCAGAAGGCGAACACCAAGTCGCGCCTCGAGCTGCTTGACGGCATCGGTTACGGTCGATCGTGGCAACCCCGTATCTTCAGCAGCCCGTGTAAAACTACGCTGCTCCACCACGCGGGAGAAAACACGCATTGCCTCAAATCGGTCCATACGGATTGTTCGTTATATTCGGATAGTAATGCCAAAGAATGCATGATTATTCGGTCGCAGAAAAGAGGCATGGTGCCTGCGAGCAAGAATTTGTTAGCCGAAGGAAAAAATCATGTCCGACAACAGGGTCGCCATCGTCACAGGAGCATCGCGCGGCATTGGTGTAGCGATCGCGGAACGTCTGGCCAAGGACGGCTTCAGCGTCGTGGTCAATTACTCAGGCAATGCCGAGCCTGCTGAAGCGCTGGTGCGCGCCATCGCGGAAAAGGGCGGCAAGGCATTGCCTTTCAAAGCTGATGTCAGTGACACGTCGGCCGTCAGGAGCCTGTTTGACGCAACGGAAGCAGCGTTTGGTGGCGTCGATGTGCTCGTCAACAATGCCGGCATCATGATGCTCGCACCAATGGCTGATGCGTCGGATGAACTCTTCGATCGGCAGATCGGCGTCAATCTGAAGGGCACCTTCAATACGTTGCGCGAAGCGGCCAAACGGCTGCGCAATGGCGGCCGCGTCGTCAACTTCTCGACGAGCGTCGTTGGTTTGAAGCTGGAGAATTACGGTGTCTACGCAGCAACCAAGGCTGCGGTGGAAACCTTGACGGCCATTCTCGCCAAGGAAATGCGCGGCCGGAACATTACCGTGAACGCCGTCGCGCCGGGGCCGACAGCAACCGACCTGTTTCTCAATGGCAAGTCTGATGAACTGGTTGCAAAAATGGCGAAGATGAACCCCCTGGAGCGCCTGGGGACGCCGGAGGATATCGCATCTGCCGTCTCATTCCTCGTTGGAGCCGACGGTGCTTGGATCAACGGACAGGTGCTGCGTGCGAATGGCGGCATGATCTGAGGCCGCGACCGGTCGTAAAATTAACGTGATGACGGCATGTCGAGGGATGTCTTTTCTGTGATGACTCACGGTTCAATTCATGTAATCTGGCGCTACTAAAGCATGCGGGCAGATAGCCTGATAGGCGTTATCGCCATTGATTCCATGTCAGTATTCTAAGTTGCATTGACTTTGTTTTATGCCGGGCCGACCCAGGCCCGGATTGACGCAGGCGCTATCAAAGCCGTCCTTTGCGGCTTGTCGTGTTGCGTCTTGGACCGATCGTGTCAGGCATTTCAGAAAGCGTGCAGATGATCTCAAGACGACTTGCGACCACCGCTACCTTTTTCTCCCTGTTGATTGCTTCCAGCGGCGTTCTTGCCCAGGAGCCGCCAAAACCGCAGGTCACTGTCGCCAAACCCGTCGTGCGCGACGTAGTCGACAGCGACGAATTCATCGGCCGTTTCGAGGCCGTGGACGAGGTCGCGATCCGCTCGCGTGTTGGCGGTTATCTTGACGAGATCGGTTTCACGGATGGTGCCTACGTCAACAAGGGCGACAAGCTGTTCGTGATAGATCAGCGTCCTTTCAAGACGGCGCTCGACGTTGCGCAATCTTCCATGGAAGTTGCGAAATCAGCGCTCGATTTCGCCCAGACGGAATTTACCCGGACGGAGGGGCTTGCCAAGGCGGGAACGCTGCCAACCTCGACGCTCGATCTGCGGCGGCGCGAGCTGCTCTCGGCAGAGGCCAATATGCGCGGTGTCGAGGCCAGTCTGGCGCGGGCAAAACTCGATATGGAATACACGGTGATTAACGCTCCCCTGAGCGGCCGTATCGACCGCAAGCTGATCTCCATCGGCAATCTGGTTCAGGCGGATCAAACCCTCCTGACCACTATCGTCTCGCTTGATCCGATCGATTTCTACTTCGATGTCGATGAGCGGCGCCTGCTCTCCTATGCCCGCGAAGCGCGGCAGAAGGGCGGCGTGTTGCAACAGGGTGGCAACCTCGAGGTTTCCGTTACCATCACCGACGCCAATGAAAAACCCTTCAAGGGTAAGCTGGATTTTGCTGAAAACCGCGTCGATGGCGAAACCGGAACGATGCGCGTGCGAGCCCGCTTCGACAATCCCGATTTCGTGCTCCAGCCCGGCCTTTTCGGACGCATCCTGGTGGAAGGTTCGAACCACTACCAAGGCATTCTCGTGCCCGATGATGCGATCGGTTCCGATCAGGATCAGCGTGTCGTCTATGTGGTGGGCGAGGATGGCTCGGTTTCCACCAAGCCAGTGCGGCTCGGGCCGCGTCTCTACGGCTACCGTGTCATCCGCGAAGGCATGACCGGCGACGAGACGATCGTGGTCAACGGCCTGATGCGCATCCGTCCGGGCGTGAAGGTCGATCCGCAGATGACCGAGCTGCCGCCGGAAGGCAAGACCGCGGAGAGCGGCCAATGAGGTTCGCGCATTTCTTCGTCGATCGGCCGATCTTTGCGTCGGTCATCTCGATGTTCCTGCTGCTTGTCGGCGGCATCGCCTATTTCCAGCTCCCGGTGGCGCAGTATCCGGAAATCGCGCCGCCGACCATTGTCGTGCGCACTGCCTATCCCGGCGCGGATGCCCAGACAATCGCCGATACGGTGGCAACGCCGCTGGAGCAGGAGATCAACGGCGTCGAAGATATGCTCTACATGTCCTCCTATTCGACGGCCGATGGCTCGATGTCGCTGACCATGACCTTCAAGCTCGGCACCGACCTCGATCAGGCTCAGGTCCTGGTTCAGAACCGGGTGGCAATCGCCGAGCCGAGGCTGCCCGAAGAGGTACGGCGCATCGGCATCACCACCGCCAAAAGCTCGCCGGACCTGATGATGGTCGTGCACCTTCTCTCACCGAACGATCGCTACGACCAGCTTTACGTCTCGAACTATGCCCGCTCGCGCATTCGTGACGTGCTGGTGCGGCTGGATGGCGTCGGCGATGTCATCCTGTTCGGCGAGCGCGAATATGCCCTGCGCATCTGGCTCGATCCGCAAAAGCTCGGAGCCTATGGCATGACTTCGGGTGATGTCGTGCAGGCGCTGCGTGACCAGAACGTGCAGGTCTCCGGCGGCTCGATTGGCGGTCCGCCCAATGCCGGCACCAATGCCTTTCAGTATACGGTGACAACCGAAGGCCGCTTCAGCGATCCGCGCCAGTTCCGCTACATCATCGTCAAGGCCACGGAGAGCGGCCGGCTCGTCCAGTTGCAGGATGTCGCCCGCATCGAGCTCGGTGCCAAGGACTATGTCACCAACTCCTATCTTGACGGCAAGCCGGCTGTTGCGCTCGGCATTTTCGCGCGGCCCGGCACCAATGCGCTTGCGGCGGCGGCGTCGATCCAGACCAACATGAAGCGTCTTTCAGAGGCATTCCCCCCAGGCCTCGAATACCGCATCGTCTACAATCCGACCGAGTTCATCTCGGAATCGATCGATGAGGTTTACAAGACCATCCTCGAGGCCGCGATCCTCGTTGCCATCGTCGTTCTGGTCTTTCTACAATCCTGGCGAACGGCGATTATACCGATCATTGCCATTCCCGTTTCGCTGATCGGCACCTTCGCTTTTCTGCTCGCCTTCGGTTTCTCACTCAACATGCTGACTTTGTTCGGGCTGGTGCTCGCGATTGGCATCGTCGTGGATGACGCGATCGTCGTCGTCGAGAATGTGGAGCGTAACATCGCGCTCGGCATGTCGCCCGCCGAGGCATCCCACGCAACGATGAGCGAGGTCGGTACCGCCGTCATGGCGATCGCCCTGGTATTGATCGCTGTGTTCGTGCCGACGGCCTTCATTCCGGGTATTTCTGGGCAGTTCTATCTGCAGTTTGCGGTGACAATATCTGTTGCGACGGCTATCTCCGCGTTGAACTCGCTCACGCTTTCGCCGGCGCTGGCGGCGCTGATCCTTCAACCTCACAACCATCACGAATCGAGCAATCCCATAGCCCGTTTCGGCCGCGGGATCGCCAATGGGTTCAACCGTGGTTTTGATCGACTGTCCTCAGGCTACGCCTGGATCGTCGGCCACCTAGTGCGCACGGGGATCGCTGTCCTTGCGACGCTGGTCGTCTTCGCCGGGTTGCTTGGCGCAACCTGGTATATGAGCCAACTCGTGCCGCGCGGCTTCGTCCCGACCATGGACCAGGGCTACGCCATCGTTGTCGTACAATTGCCAGACGGGGCATCGCTGGCGCGCACGGATGCCGTGATCCAACGAGCCTCCGAGATCATCCGCAAGGTTCCGGGCGTGAAGAATGCCGTTGCCTTCTCCGGTTTCAGCGGCGCGACGTTTACCAATGCTTCGAACTCCGGTGTGGTCTTCGCCTCCTTCGAGCCGTTCGAAGAACGGCTGAAACACGGCCAAAGCGCCCCGCAGATCATCGGGCAGCTTTATGGATCGCTCCAAAGCATCCAGGAAGCCTTCATCATCGCCGTACCGCCGCCGCCTGTTTCCGGCATCGGAAATTCCGGCGGCTTCAAGATGCATCTGCTCGACCTGGAAAGCGCCGACATGCGCCGGGTGCTCGGGCTCGCCTATCAGATGATGGGTACCGCCAACCAGACCCCAGGTCTGACCGGCGTGTTCACAACCTTCTCGGCCTCCAGCCCGCAGTATTTCCTGGCGATCGACCGCGACAAGGCGCGGGCGCTCAATGTGCCGATCCCCAATATCTTCGAGACCCTCTCGATCAATCTCGGCACGTCCTATGTCAACGATTTCAACACGCTCGGCCGTGTGTATCAGGTGCGCGCGCAGGCCGATCAGCAATATCGCATGGAGCGCGAGGACATTCTGGCGCTGAAGGTCCGTTCCGCAACGGGCGCCCTCGTGCCACTCGGCACGATCGTCGACATCCGCGATTCTTCCGGTCCGTCGCTTGTCCAGCGCTACAACATGTACGTCTCCGTTCCGTTGCAGGGCAATGCCGCCCCCGGCGTCTCCACCGGTGAGGCGCTGCTCAAGATGGAGGCGCTTGCCGGCCAGATCCTGCCGCCAGGCACATCCTTCGAGTGGACCGAGCTTGCCTTCCAGGAGCGGAACACTGGCAATACGGCGATCTTCATCTTCGCGCTGTCGGTGATCTTCGTCTTCCTGGCGCTATCGGCGCAATATGAAAGCTGGGTCCTTCCGCTTGCCATCATCCTCGTCGTGCCGATGGCGGTTTTGGCCGCACTTGTCGGGGTCTTCCTGCGCGGGCTGGACAACAATATCCTCACCCAGATCGGCCTGATCGTGCTGATCGGCCTTGCCGCCAAAAATGCGATCCTGATCGTTGAGTTCGCGCGGCAGGCAGAGGATCAGGGCATGACGTCGGTGGAGGGCGCGATCGAGGCCAGCCGGTTGCGTCTGCGCCCGATCCTGATGACCGCCTTCGCCTTCATTCTCGGTGTCGTGCCGCTGATGATTGCGAAGGGACCGGGTGCGGAAATGCGCCAGGCGCTCGGTACCGCCGTCTTCTCCGGCATGCTCGGGGTGACAATCCTTGGGCTGTTCCTGACACCGGTGTTTTATGTCACCCTGCGTTCGTTCCGGCGGCGGAAGGTGGTGGGAACGATGGAACCGACTGTTGCCGAGTAGAGTGGCTACCGCTTCTCACGCGTGTGCCAGAATCGTATGATGGTGATGGTTGACTGTTTTATTTCGTAGCGCATCTCATAGGAGCCAATGAGAATGCGCCTTACTTCGCGTGGGCTGAATTCTTCCAAACGCTCGCCGAGACGCGGTTGCTCCTGAAGGCGGGAAGGCGCAGCCGCGATTGATTGCACAGTGCGCGCCGCGGCTTGCGGGTTGACGGGTGTCAAAAAGTCATGAAGCCGAGTAAGATCGGCAACGGCTTTTTTCGACCAGATGATGTTCGTCATAGCGGCGGCGGCAGAGGATTTTCGCTATCAAGGCTGTTTGCCCAAGCTAGAACGGCCTGATGATTGATGACATTGCCGGCATCGGCATCTGCCATAGCTTCAAGCGTCAGGCGTCGGCGTTCTTCCTCTTGATCAATCCAATCAGACAAAGCTTGTTTGACAATCCACCCACGGGAACGCTCAAGGCGTGCGGCGATTTGATCGATCTTCTCTGCAAGTGGCAAAGGCACATGCGCGGTAAGGACCTTAGTTTCCATCTTCTTATCCTTTTTAATCGTTATCAATCATAATGATTAAAGTTGATTAATCCAGAATTTTCCGATGAGTTAGAAGACGTTGTTTCGCCAACCAAACTAGAATGACTGCAATCCCCTTGAACCCTTTGTCCGGAAAAGCATAACTGCCGAGAGCGCGCTGTCCGGCGCGACTGATTCCGGGAGTTCTCAGCCGAAATGGTGGATCTGCAGCGACGTTTTCCCTGCGTGGCAGATATGGAGAAGGCGGCGAAGCGGCGGATGCCGCGCTTCGTGCATGATTATCTGATCGGTGGTCTTGGCCGTGAAGACAACGTTCGTCGCAACGTCGAAAGCCTGCGCGACGTGCAACTGATGCCTCGCTATCTCTCCGATGCTTCTACCCCTGACACGGCGGTTACGCTCTTCGGCCGGCATTTTGCCGCGCCATTTGCCGTGGCGCCGCTTGGGCTTGCCGGCCTTCTCTGGCCGGGCTGCGAGGTGCCGATCGCTGGTGCCGCTCGCGGGCATAACGTTTCCCATGTTCTCAGCACCTTCTCCAATCGTTCGATAGAAACGATCCGGCCGGTTGCCGGTGAAAACGGATGGTTTCAGTTCTATCCGCCGAACGATCCTGCGATGGAAGCCGACATGCTCGTCCGCGCGGGAAAGGCGGGTTACGAAACGCTGGTTCTGACGGTCGATATTCCGGCTCCAACCCGCCGCGAACGCGATATCCGCAATGGTCTTTCCGTGCCGCCCCGGCTCGATCTTGCCACGATGCTGCAAATCGCAACGCATCCGGCCTGGGCGTTGCACGTGCTTCGCCACGGCATCCCCGAGTTCGAGAATCTGTCTCCCTACTATCCGAAGGGCGCATCGCTTGCCGCATCAGCCAAATTCGTCGGTCGTGTCATGCAAGGCCATATCACTGCCGAGCGCACGGCGCAGATCCGCGCGGCTTGGAAAGGCAAGATCTTCGTCAAGGGCGTGCTCGATCCTGAAGAAGCCGCCGCTTATATAGCGCTGGGTGCTGACGGTTTGATCGTCTCCAATCATGGCGGACGACAGCTGGATGCGGCACCAAGTGCCGTGGATATGTTGCCGCTCATCCGCAGGAAGCTGGGTCCCGACGCCGTCATTCTCGCCGATGGTGGTATTCGCTCTGGCCTCGATGTCGCGCGCATGATCGCGCTCGGTGCGGATATGGTGCTGATCGGCCGGCCCTTTATTTTCGCGAGTGCGGCAATCGGCCATGATGGGGCGGATCACCTGATCGGCATTCTCAAAGCCGAGTTAAAATCGACCATGGCGCAGCTAGGATGCGCTACCGTGCGGGACCTGCCGGCCTCGCTACATACTCCCCACACGGTCGCGTAAGACGGAAAGGACGGCACTAAATGGCTCTTCTTGATGAACTCGAAGCGGCGCTCGGGGATGACGTGGTGCTGACGGGCGACCAGATCAGCGAACGCTACCGCAGCGACGAAAGCCATTCTGGCCGTGCCTTGCCATTTGCGGTCCTGCGTCCGGCAACTGTCGAAGCGGTTTCACAGGCGCTCGCGATCTGCGACCGTCACTGCCAGAGTGTCGTACCACAAGGTGGTTTGACCGGCCTTGCCGGCGGCGCCAATCCGCGCGGCGGCGATATCGCGCTTTCGCTGGAACGGTTCACCGGCATCGAGGAAATCGATGCAGCGGCGGCAACGATGACGGTGCGGGCTGGAACGCCACTCGAAGTTGCCCAGCAAGCGGCCGAGAAGGCAGGATTTCTGCTGCCGATCGATTTGGGGTCGCGCGGCAGCTGCCAGATCGGCGGCAATATCGCCACCAATGCCGGTGGCATCCGCGTTATCCGCCATGGCGTGACCCGTGACAATGTACTGGGGCTCGAAGCCGTCATCGCCGATGGCACTATTCTCTCATCGCTCAACAAGACGATGAAGAACAACACCGGCTATGACCTTCGCCAACTCTTCATCGGCTCCGAGGGCACGCTCGGCATCATCACCCGCGCTGTCCTGAAGCTGAAACCGCTGCCGAGCAGTCGGTCGACGGCGCTCTGTGCGGCGACAAGCTACGAGAAGGTCGTCTCACTCCTGCGCATGGCAAAGCTGATGCTTGCCAATGTCTCCGCCTTCGAAGTGATGTGGGACAGCTATTTTCGCTTCAATGCTGAGGCTCTCGGGCTCAAGTTCTTCGACGTGGATCATCCCTTCCTCGTGATCGTGGAAGAGGATCTCTTCGGAAATGATCAGGGCGGCGAGCGTTTCGAGGCCTTTCTGGCCGCCGCCTTCGAGGAAGGCCTGATCGACGATGCGTTGATTGCGCAATCTGAGAAGGAAGCGCGCAATTTCTGGTCCGTGCGCGAGGGCTATACCATGGACAAGATGCTGCCCTCGCTCGTCAATCTCGATATCAGCATGGCGATTGGCCGGATCGGTGACTATGCCGCCGAATGCGGGAGGGCGATGCTGGCGCGCTTCCCGGGTGCACATGTCTCGTTCTTCGGGCATATCGGTGATAGCAATCTGCATGTCACCATCGCGACGCAGGCCGGCACAGAGGACGATGCGCATACGATCGACGAGATCGCCTATGATCTGGTACGTCAGTACGGCGGCTCGATTTCGGCCGAGCACGGTATCGGCACGCTGAAACGCGATTATCTCGGCCATTCCCGCAGCCCTCAAGAACTTGCCGTCATGCGCCACATCAAGGCAGCGCTCGATCCAAACGGCATCCTCAATCCGGGCAAGGTGCTACCGCCGGTCTGATCTGCTCAGGTCGGACGCCCAAAACAATTCCACTCGCCGCGGTTCTGAGATACCCTTCCGCATCGGCATGAACGTCGAAGCAACTGCGGAGGATTTCGCATGTCCAGCTCGCCCTCAAAGGCACTTCTGCTCTCCCTTACCATTACGATTGCGCCCGTCGGCTCAGCCTATCCGGCCTCCCCTCATCCCGTCTCTGCCGAAAACGGGATGGTGGTGACGGCCCAGCATCTCGCGTCCGATATCGGCATCAATATCCTGAAAAAGGGAGGCAATGCCGTCGATGCCGCGGTGGCAGTCGGCTATGCGCTCGCCGTGGTCTATCCGACCGCCGGCAATATCGGCGGTGGCGGTTTCATGACCATTCGGCTGAAGGATGGCAAAACGACCTTTCTCGACTTTCGCGAACGCGCGCCGCTTGCCGCGACGAAGACGATGTATCTCGATGACAAGGGCGAGAGGGTAAAAGGGCTGAGCACGTCAGGCTATCTCGCCGTTGGCGTGCCGGGCTCTGTCGCGGGGCTGGAAGCCGCCCGTGAGCGTTATGGTACCTTGCCGCGCCAGGAGCTGATGGCCCCGGCCATTCGGCTGGCCTCGGAAGGTTTTGGGCTCGAACAGGGCGACGTCGCCTCGCTGCAAGCCGGCTTCAAGAAGCTTTCGAAGGACAAAGCATCCGCCGCGATCTTCCTCAAGCCTGACGGCAAGCCGTTCGAGATCGGTGAAACCTTGAAACAGGCTGATCTCGCCCTCAGCCTGAGCAACATCTCTGAAAATGGGCCGGATGCCTTCTACAAGGGTGGCATCGCGGAGGAGATCGTCAAGGCAAGCGCGTCAGCCGGCGGCATCCTCGCAAAAGTGGATTTCGAGCAATATCAGGTGCGGGAGCTTGCCCCGGTCACCTGCAATTATCGCGGTTACGAGATCGTCTCCTCGCCACCGCCCAGTTCCGGCGGCGTCATCATCTGCGAAATCCTCAACATCCTCGAAGCCTATCCGATTGCTTATCTCGGATATGGATCGGCCGAGACCGTCCATGTGATGATCGAGGCGATGCGGCACGCCTATGTCGATCGCAACTCGGCGCTGGGCGATCCAGATTTCGTCAAGAACCCCGTCTCCAAACTGCTGGACAAGGGCTATGCTGCAGAAATCCGTGAAAGGATCAGCCCTTTCAAGGCCGGCATTTCCGCTGATCTCAAGCCGGCAGCTTCCGGCGAAAGCACAGAAACGACCCATTATTCGATCATCGACAAGGACGGCAACGCGGTCGCCGTCACCTATACGCTGAACGGCTCCTTCGGCGCCGGCGTGATGGCGCCGGGCACCGGCATCCTGCTTAACAACGAGATGGATGATTTTACCGCAAAGCCCGGCGTGCCCAATCTCTATGGACTGGTGCAGGGCGAGGCCAATGCGATCGAGCCGAAAAAATCGCCGCTGTCATCCATGAGCCCGACGATCATCTCAAAGGATGGCAAGCCGTTCATGGTGATCGGCAGCCCCGGTGGCGCGCGCATCATCACCATCACGCTTGAAGCAATCATCAATGTCATCGATCACGGCATGACGATCCAGGAAGCGATCGACGCGCCCCGCGTCCAT
This sequence comes from Pararhizobium capsulatum DSM 1112, assembly GCF_030814475.1. Taxonomy (NCBI): domain Bacteria; kingdom Pseudomonadati; phylum Pseudomonadota; class Alphaproteobacteria; order Hyphomicrobiales; family Rhizobiaceae; genus Pararhizobium; species Pararhizobium capsulatum. The sequence goes on from NZ_JAUSVF010000002.1 coordinate 622,399, forward strand.
CACCAGTGGCTACCCGACAAGGTCTATATGGAGCCCTTTGCGCTTTCGGCGGATACGATGAAGCTGCTGTCCGAGATGGGCCACGATGTCTCGATCGACATGGACTGGCCGATTTGGGGACAGGCAGCCGGCATCCTCGTCGGCGGCGAGGATTTAGCGGAGATCAAGGAAGGTGGCGGAGCGAGATATTATGGGGCAATGGATAGCCGCGCCGGAGCTGGTGCGGCGCGCGGGTATTGAGGCGCTCCAGTTCTTCCCCTCTCCCCGCGGACGGGGAGAGGGCTTTTCACTTCTACGTAAACAATCGATTGATCGCCTCGATCTCGTTCTGGCGGATATCATGTCCGCCGGAGTGCCACTCGACTGTCACGTCAGCCTTCTGGCGCTCGAAATAATCCGCAAGCGCCTGCGTCAATGGTGCCGGGCAGATGGGATCGCGCTCACCTGCGGTGATCAGGATTTTCCTGCCGGCAATTTTTCTGTTGTCGCGTGGCTGAAACGGGATCAAAGGATGCAGCAAGGCCGATCGGTCGAAGAGGTCGCCCTTCTCGATGATCACGTTGGCCAGAATGTTGGCGCCGTTGGAGAAGCCAAGGCCGTAGACTTCGGAGGCCTGATGCTGCTCTTTCATCGCCGCGACATAGGCGGCCATCTTGTCCGTTGCGCGGGCAAGATCGGCCATGTCGTACACGCCCTCACCCGTGCGGCGGAAGAAGCGGGCAGCGCCATATTCCGAGACGTCACCTCGAGGAGAGACGATCGTCGCATCCGGCAGAAGCCGGGCGGCGAAGTCGAAGAACTGGTTCTCGTCTCCGCCAGTGCCATGGAATGTGAAGAAGATCGGCTTGCCGGGTGCACCGGCCTTCAGCCGGTGCACGTAACCATGTTCGGTCATGGATGCCTCCTTAGTTGTCGAGCTTCTGGAGCTGCTGCTCCAGGATCGGGCGCAGGTGCTTATGCTGCTGTGGCAGCTTCAGCGCTTGGCCCAGATGAGCCGTATCCTCGTCGCGGTCGAAGCCCGGCTCGTTGGTGGCGATTTCGAACAGTACACCACCCGGCGTGCGGAAATAGATCGCCCAGAAATAGTCGCGGTCGATTACCGGCGTGACGTGATAACCCGTGTCCATCAGCGCCTTGCGCACTTCGAGCTGCTTTTCGCGGTTGTCGACGGCAAAGGCGACGTGATGAACGGAACCTGCGCCCTGCAGGCCACGCTGGATGTTCGGCATGGTTTCAAGGTCGATCAGGCCGGCGCCATTGCCGCCCGGAACGATCAGGCGGGTTACGCCATCCTTGGTTTCGAGCGCTTCATAGCCCATGTACTTCAGGAGGTCGGCAGTGGCGCCTTCATCCCGCAGCCGCATCGCAACCGAATGGAAGCCGCGGATCGCATGATCTTCACTGACGCCACCATGGGTCCAGGGCGCACGACTGTCATCGCGAACTTCGACCAATGCGAAGCCATCGCCATCGGGGCCGGCAAAGTTCAGGCGTTTTTCACCGAAGGTCTCTTCTGTCTTCAGGCCCGTTGCGCCCTTCTGCGAAAGGCGATCCTGCCAGAAGCCGATCGAGCCCTGCGGAACCGAAAACACGGTCGTGCCGACTTCGCCTGTACCGGGACGGCCACGGCCGATATCCGGGAACGGGAAGTAGGTCATGACGGTGCCGGCCGAGCCGGTCTCGTCGCCGTAGTAAAGATGATAGACATCAGGTGAATCGAAGTTCACGGTCTTCTTGACGCGGCGCAGGCCGAGCGTGTCGGTGAAGAAATTGTTGTTGGTGCGGGCATCGGCAGCCATCGACGTGACGTGATGCAAACCCTTGATCTGGTCGAGCATGGTTGAGTCCCTTTCTGCCCCTGGGGCCGTTGTATGGCGTATAGATGTGCCTATCCGCCGTTCAGCGATAGCCCGCGACTGTCAAACGGATTGTCTTCTATTTGTGAACGATATCGTGAGACTGTTTCGCGATGCGCGCGCCGTCGTAATAACAATGTTGTAACGGCATGGCCTGTCGTGATATGCGATGGAATATGGAGGCCGCCATGATCAGCTCAGTCAAAAAGTTCGGAAACTCTGCAGGTGTCATTATTCCCAAGCCCCTCCTATCTGAGGTCGGAGTAGAAGCTGGCGATAGTGTTGAGATGCACGTGGAGGGAGACCGCATCGTCATAGAGCGGGTGGTGAAATCCATACGCCAGGGTTGGGCTGAAGATGCGAAACGCATTGCAGCCGAGGGTGATGATCACCTCGTCTGGCCAGAGTTTACCAATGAGGAAGATGGAAAGCTTAAATGGTAACGCGCGGCGAGGTATGGCTTGCTGCACTCAATCCGACAATTGGCAGCGAAATCCAGAAAACACGCCCTTGTCTGGTCATTTCGCCTGCTGAAATGCACGATCATTTACGCACGGTCATCGTTGCCCCCATGACATCCGCGAATCGCCCCGCGGGATTCCGCGTGCCCGTCACTTTCCAGGGCGTCGATGGACTTATCTTGCTGGACCAGACACGTTCAGTGGATAGAAAACGTTTGATCAGGCTCCTCGGCATGGTGCCGCCGCCTGTCCTAAAACACACCCTGAAAACGCTGCGAGAGATATACGAAGATTGATCGTCTTTATTCCGCAGCGCGGATGATCGGCGATTGCTTCCTGGGTGCAGGTGGCAAAAGGCGCGCGTAAAGCGCTGCATATTGTGTAGCACTTCGCTCCCAGGAAAAGTCAGCCTTCATCGCCTGACCTTGTAACCGAGCCCATTTTTTCGGGTCGAGATAGGCATGGAATGCCCGGTCAATCGCTGAGCGAAGGTTTTCGCTGGTCGCCGGATGAAACTGGAAGCCGGTTGCAACGCGCGCGGAAAAGGCGGCGTCATTGGCGTCGATGATGGTTTCGGAAAGACCGCCCGTGCGTGAAACCAACGGCACCGCGCCGTAGCGCAGCGCGTAAAGCTGGGTCAGCCCACAGGGCTCGAAGCGCGACGGCTGAATGACGACATCGGCGCCACCGTGCATGAGATGCGCGGTTGCCTCGTCATAGCCGACCTTAACGCCGATCCAGCCGGGATGCCGGCCGGCCGCTGCGAGAAGGGCAGTTTCCACGCCAGGATCTCCCTTGCCGAGCACGACCAGCTTGCCGCCCTTGTGGCGAATATGTTCGGCTACATCGGCCAGCATGTCGCCACCCTTCTGCCAGGTCAGGCGCGTAATTGCAGCAAAGATGGGGCCTCGCGTGTCCTCAAGCTGGAAAGCTTCCAGCAGGCGCTGGCGATTACCGGTGCGTTGGCGCGTGCGGGTGCGGTCGTATTTGACCGGCAGATAATCGTCCGTTGCCGGGTTCCATATTTCCGTATCGATGCCATTGACGATGCCGATGAAGGCATTCAGCCGCGATTCCAGCACACCATCCATGCCCATGCCGAGATCGGTCGAGATGACCTCGCGAGCATAGGTCGGGCTGACCGTGGTGATGGCAGTGGCCGTCCGAATACCACCTTTCAGATAGCTCATGTCGCCGTAATATTCGAGGCAATCCACCGAAAGGGCCTCAGGCGGTAGTCCGATCTCGTTGATGAGATCCGCTCCGAACTGGCCCTGGAAGGCAAGATTGTGGATCGTCAGAACGCTCGGCACATGGGACGCATTGCTCGAATAGCGCATGTAGACGGAGGTCAGGGCTGTCTGCCAGTCATGGGTATGGACGATGTCGGGTATCCAGTCCTCAAGCAGACCGCCGGCGACTGCTGAGGCGACGTAGGAAAGCACAGCAAAGCGCTTCCAGTTGTCGGGAAAATCGACACCGTCTTCATCGACATAGGGCCCGCCCGGCCGGTCATAGAGCGTCGGCGCATCGAGAACAAGCAGATCGAGCCCCTGCCCCGTTGCGGCGAGAAGGCGCGCGGGGGCGCCGAAAAGATCAGGGAAGAAATGGACCCGCGAGATTTCGTCAAGTCGCTCGATGACCCGCGGATAACCGGGAACAAGGCTACGCGTATAGCAGCCATGCGCCTTGAGGACCTTTGGAAGAGAGCCGGTAACGTCGGCAAGACCGCCGGTCTTGATGAGAGGAAAGATTTCCGACGTCACCGATAAGATGTTCACGAAGTCTGTGCCCTTGCTGCCTTTTGCAAATCGCACGGGTCAACAACCCCGGGCACAATTTTGCGTGGTCTTCGATGAATGGACGCGGCTTATTTCACGGTCCCGTTGGTCGTCGCGGTCGATGCCTTCTTTCCCCGCCCTTTAATGGCCGCCGGCGCCACGATCGCTTCATCCGCATCGGATTTCTTTGCGGCCGTTTTTACCGGCTTCTCGGCAGAGGCCTTCCTCACCTTGATTTGAGGTTTCGGGACGGTCGAGCTCCAAAGTTCCTCGCGCGCCTGATGCCAATGGTTCTCGTGGCTACCTTCGGGGCGCCCGGCAGCCTCCCAGAGTGCGTAGGCACGCTTCTGGATGTCGTCTTCCTTGATATCGCTCATGCTGTTCTCCTTCACTATTTTGCGCTGGAACTCGGCTCGAACACCTTTGTTCCGTAAAGTTCAGGTACAACTGCGATTGCGCGCAGACATATTATCGTGAAGTCAACGGCTTCAATGCAATATATTGATTCCAAAACGCTTTTTGGATCAGGCCTGCCTCCCTTCAGAACATTTTTCTTGCATCTGCACCGTGCTTGCGGGACTAGGGGAACCCAGCCCGGTTGAGAGCCAGGCGGGTCCGGGATTCGCTGAATGAAAAAAGACTAACCTGCTTTTGTGCGGAGCCGAAGGGAAAATCTCGCACCTGCGCCATATTCTTGACGAAGCGATCAGGCTCCGCGAATCGAACGGCGCCAGACGAGCTGGGCGTGCAGTTCCACCGGCTCACGTGCCTCATCGTCTGGCATGCCCGCCGCGAGCCACGACACGGATTTTCTGGCGATTTCCGCGATCGGTTGGCCGAATGTGGTTAGATCATAAGATGTCCACGACGCCTGCTCGATATCGTCGAAGCCGACCACGCAGAGATCTCCTGGAATACTGAGCGAAAATTGATGGCGGGCGGCGTCCATAAAGCCGCAAGCCAGCAGATCCGTGGCGCAGAACACCGCATCCGGGCGCTCCCTGCGCATCAGCAGCCGCTGGGCCAAAACCCTGCCAGCCTCATAGCCTGTGCGCCCGAAACGCTCGACAACAACCTCAAGACCCTGCTCCCCGGCAGCGAGGATGAAACCGTGCTCACGGGCCATCAGGCTTGGCGTGCCGGCTTCGGAATTGGCAAAGGCCAGCTGTCTGCAGCCCGCCCTGAGAAATGCGGTGACAACAGTGCGGGCCGCCTCGCGGTCGTCGAGATTGATGCGCAGAGGCCCTGGGCGGTTGTCATCACGGTTGATCAGGATCAGCGTCTGGCCGTTCTTCATGCACAGATCGGTGATCGACTTGTCCGGCATACCGGACAGCACGATCGAAGCATCCGCCCGATACCGGATCGCCTGGCGCAAGGCTGCATCGACGCTTCCATCCGAGCGATCGGTGTTGATCAGCATCGCCACCTTGCCCGCCGTCTGTAGTTCGTCCGTCAGCGCCTTGATCAGATTTGCGCGGAACGGCGTGCCGAGATCGGCCACGATCAGGCAGACGATGCCGCTTTCGTTGCGCATCAATCCACGGGCGAGATGATTGACGTGATATCCAAGCGCGTCGGCAGCTTCCATCACCTTGCGCCGGGTTTCAGGTGACACGCTGGCCCCGGGCGTGAAGGTGCGTGAAACTGCGGACCGGGAAACGCCGGCACGCTCGGCAACTTCCTGCGCGCTGACAAAAATCTTTGGCGACACCACGAAGCTCCTCACTGGTCTTCCGACAGGTCCTGCGTTTTTTTGCAACGATGTGCAAATCCGCTTTATACAAACGGATTGTCACAATCCATTTACGTGTTTAGCGAATCTTTAGCGAAATCACGCCGTCCAAAAAGAACGCCTCCGGCGTTGACATCAGCGCCCTGATTGGACCAATGTTGCACGCGCTTGCAAACATATTGCCGTGTGAGTTGCAGCCTGACGACCGGCATCCTCGCCAAGGTACACAGCTTCCCGAGACCGTACATGAAATCAGAAAATTTTGGGCTTGACGCCCGCTTTGCCCTGGCTCTCGCGATCGCCGAGGAAGCCGGCAAGGTCGCGCTTGGCTACTATGAAAACCGCGAGAGCCTGATCATCGAAACCAAGCGAGATCCGCAGGACGTGGTTTCGATCGCCGACCGCGAAGTGGAGAACCTGATCCGCGCACAGGTAGTCGCGACCAATCCCGATGATGGCTTTCTTGGCGAGGAATATGGCCTTTTGGCCGGCACTTCCGGCTATACCTGGGTGGTCGATCCGATCGACGGGACCAGCCCCTTCGTCAACGGCATGCCGAACTGGTGCGTGTCGGTCGCGGTACTGCGAGACGGTCAGCCGGTGATCGGGGTGATCGTGGCGCCTTGCCATGGCGAGATCTATGCCAGCGCACTCGGCAAAGGCGCGACGCTCAACGGCACGGTATTGTCCCTCGATCCCAAGCGCACAATTCGCAACGCCGTCACCGGCATCGGCGCCAACAGCTATGTGACGCCCGCCTTCGTCGGCAACATGGTTGAAAAGCTTCTGGATGCGGGCGGCAACTTCATCCGCAACGGCTCAGGGGCGTTGATGCTTGCCTATGTCGCAGCCGGCAGACTTGTCGGCTACTACGAGCCTTACATGCACGCCTGGGACTGCATGGCCGGCTTCTGCCTTGTCCGCGAGGCGGGCGGCTGGTTTCATCCTTTCCCGGTGGAGGGTGATCGGCTGATAAAAGGGGCGCCCGTCCTTGCAGCCGCGCCGGGCGCCATCGATGATCTTCGCCGGATCGCAAGTCTCTAGAACGGAACCAAAAAGCAGCATTTCCGTTATCTCCTCGCCCCGCGGAGGCATGGCTGGCATTTCGGCTTTCAAACCTCCGCCCAAGGCCCCGACGCCGGACCCGCGCAGGAGATATATCCATGAAAAAGCTGATCCTTGTCCTCGCCTTGCTGGCCTCCCCGGCAGCCGCGCAGGAGTTGAAAGTCGAAGATGTCTGCCAGAAGGTTGCCAAGGATCTTCTGATGATCGAAACGCTGCATGTCGGCGTCGTGCAATCCTTCCCCGAACTCAAGCCGCCAAGGGCGCGGATGACCTATTCGAGCCGGGATGGCGTCGAGAAAAAGGATATGGTGGATACGATCGAATGCGAGTTCGGCGCGACGAAGCCCCCCTTCAAGCTTAGCCGTTTCTGCCTATCCAGCACCTGCTATTCGGCGGACGAGAAGAACGAGGAAAACAAGGCTCGATTCGAGGAGGTTCGCACACTGCTGGAGCGCGAGGGTTTATAGCCCGCAGACCTCAGTGAGCCGCTTTCGTCGCCATCCAGATGACGTGACGGGCACCGCTGCCCTTGGTGCTGGCGCGAACCTTCAGTTCCTCAACGGAAAAACCGGCCTCATGGAGCCTTCGGGTAAAGCCTGCATCAGGCGCGGATGACCAGACGGAGAGCACGCCGTTTGGTCTCAACGCCGCTCGCGCGGCCCGCAGGCCTGCAACGCTGTAGAGGTCATCGTTCTTGCGGCGGGTCAGGCCTTCGGGACCGTTGTCAACGTCAAGCAGAATGGCGTCATAGGCAACCTTGCCCGATTTGATCAGCAGCCCGACATCACCAGTCCTGATGTTGACACGGCTATCATCGAGGCAGCCTTGGAACACCTCCGCCATTGGTCCGCGCGCCCACTCGACGACGGCCGGCACCAGTTCACCGACGGTGACACGCGCATCATCACCCAGGATGGCAAGGGCCGCGCGTAGCGTAAACCCCATGCCCAGCCCGCCAATCAGCATATGCGGCTTCGGATGGCTCCTGATGCGATCGAACGAGAGCCGCGCCAGCTGTTCTTCAGACCCGCTGAGCCAGCTGTTCATCAGCTCGATTGTGCCGAGCATGATCGAGAATTCGCTGCCGCGCTGCTTCAGTCGCAATTCCCCACCGCCATCGGGCATAGTCGCGATATCGAGCTGGATCCAGGGAAGCACGGGCGTTCTCTCTTCAGGGGTTTATGCCCGCGCGATAGCACAGATGAGGGATGTGGCACCACCCCGGTGACAGCCGGTTGTCAGAGCGTGGCTATTGCCCGGTTGGAGAGCTGGCCGGCATAGGCCTTGTGAATCGCAACCTTGTTTTCCAACGCGACGATCACTTCTTGGGAGAAGTCGATATCGTGCAGCGCGGCGATATCCGGCAGGCCGCCTGGGGTAAAGACGTTGATCTCCAGGATCTTGTCGCCGACGATATCTAGACCCACAAGGAACATGCCGTCTTCCACCAGCTTCGGCCTGACCATCTCGGCGATGGCGAGAATTTGGTCGTTGATAACGGCTTCGGCTGCTGTGCCGGCTGCGTGCATGTTGGAGCGAACCTCCCCCTTGGCAGGAACGCGGCGAAAGGCAGCATAGACACCGTCGCGCACCAGTGGTTTGCCGTTCATCATGAAGAACCTGACGTCGCCGGCCTTTGCCTCCGGCAGATAGCTCTGCGCGATGAGGTAACCCTCGCCGCTGACGGCTTCGAAAATCTGATTGAGATTGGCGTCATCGGGTGAGGCAATCTTGAAGACGTTCTTGCCGCCCGACCCTTGGAGCGGCTTCAGGATGGCGCCTTTCTTGTTGTCAGCTATGAAGGCGCGGATTTCCTCGATGCTCTTGGAAATCAGCGTTGTCGGACGCACGGATTCCGGAAAACCCTGAAAATAGAGCTTATTCTGGGCGAGAGCCAGACCGGCAGGGTCGTTCACGACAAGGACGCCGCGTTCACACGCAAGCCGGCCGAACATCGCGCCGATATGAGCAGCCCAAGGGCGATCATCAGCGTCGAGCGAGGGATCGTTACGCAGAAAGATCACATCGACTTCGGCCGTATCGAGGGTCTCTATCGTTGCCTCGCTGCTTTTCAGCGCGGCATCGAAAGCGTCAGTCTTGCGGTATTTCTTGGAGGGCAGCACGGTGGCGCGCACCATCAGGCTGTCATCCGGCCTGAGCACGAAATCTCCGGGGGTGACGTAACAGACATCGTGACCCCGGGCCATGGCCGCGACGGCGAGCGCGGCAGTGGTATAATGGGCAGCCTCACCCTCGATGGAATTGACGAAAAACGCGATGCGCATGGGACGGGCTCCTAGGATGTGATCATGACGAGGGGAGAGAGGCCGGCGCGGGCGTTGTCGAGGCGCGCCTGTGCCCCATGGGCTTTGAGGAAAGCGGGACGGACGGCGGGAACCTTTAGCAGGCCGCGAAGGCCGAGCTCCTGCATCACACGGAAATGCGAGGCGGCGATCTTGCCCATCCAGAACGGATCGAGCGCACCACCGGCTTCGAGATGGGCGAGAAGCTCCAGCAAACCGCGCAGATAAATGGCGTCCTTGGCAAGACCGCCACCGCGATAGATCCGCAACGTCAGGTGGAACGCTCCAGCGGGACGGAAACCATGGTCACGAACAAGCAGATTGAACGTCTCGATGAAGTCCGCACCCGACAGCATCGAGGCGCAGGCGACGACACGGGCCGCAATCAATCGCAGGCGCGCAGGCGTCATGCCGCCAACCATATATTCGGAAAAGACAGCGAGGCCTTCCTGCATGCCTTCATAGCCGGCAAGACCGGAGCGGAACAGGCGCAACCCTTGGGCGGAACCGTTGACGTAGGTCAGAAGGTGCACGCCGACCTCGTGACTGAGCAGGGCTTCCAACCGGTTTGCGGCAATCAGCGTGCCGCGCGCGACCAGCAGCTTGCCGCTCGACACGAGTAGGCCGGACGGCAGGTCATCGCGAACCTCCACTGTCGCCTCGAAGCCGGCATAGACCTGGCGATAGGCGGCAATCATCGCCTCGGCGGCCGCAACGATCTCCTGCCAGTCATAAGGGATGTCGCCGCTGGGATCGTCATCTTCGCCCGCGTGTTTTGCGGTTTGCGCGAGAAGATCGGTTGCGGCCTTGAGAAGAGGGCGCTCCACAGGTCCGTAAAGGGCGCGACCGTATTCCACGAAGCGCGCGGTCTCCCGGGCTGAAATCATCGAAAGCTGGAGATCGAGTTCCTGCTGCTTTTCCCGATAAAGCTGGTGCAGGACCGGGTCTTCAAAACGATCGAAGGCGATAGAGAAGAGCTTCCGTTTCTCCGCTTCCACTTGCAGCGTCAGAGGGCGATAGAGAAAAAGCGGCGGCTCCCGGAACTTCGCAGCCTGAAAAGCATGCCAGGCGGCTGCGGCGTTGATCGGGGTTACGGCTAGGAGAAAATCGAAACTGGATGCGACGTCATCCATGCTGCGGTCGGCACGGCTCACCGCGTCCACGAACGCCTTGCGCCCCAGGGCACGGTGGGTTGTCAACTTCTGGCCACCCGAAGTCTCGACAAAGGCGGCGCAAGCCTTCAGGCATGCATCGAAGATATTGGCGACCAGCCGTTCACGCAGATCGGGAAAGATCGTCTGCGACATCGGCTGGCGGTAGATGGGCGCAAAGCGAACGGCCACGCTGGCAAAGCCAGCCTTCCGGGCGACCGGAGCGGCGAGGAAATCACCATCCAGCTTACCCCGTTCGACCTGCGGCGTGCGAAACTTGACGGACTTGATATCGACGCCGCCAGCCATCGCATCGGCGGCTTTGGTCGCTGCCGCACCACCTTGTTCAGCAATCCGAATTTCGAAGGGTGGCAGGAAGGGTGCATCGTCACTGACAAGAAAATCCCGCTCCAGTTCGCCGATATCGATCAGCAGAAAGGAACCGAACCGTTTTTCGAGCAGAGGTCCGAGTGACCCGATGATGGAGCGCGCAGTCTTTTCGTCGTGGGCGATCAAGTAGGAGGCATGGGCTGCTGCAACGTCGCGCGCCGCAGAACCGCCCGCTCCTTCTGTGATGTGCACAGCCAGAAATGGCAGTGGCCTATCTATGTGAAGCCGCTCATCCGCGCCGAAGTCCTTTCGCACAGCCTTGTCCTGCAGGAGACATTCGAGCGCCTCATCCAGCCAGTCGGGCGGTGGATTGATGGCAGGGGAGGATTTCTTTCTGGCGAGCGTCATTTCATCCCCCGAAGCGCATCCTCAAGCACGGGGACCATGCCGGCGATCATGGCGCGCATTTCTGTCAGTGCAACGAGATCCGGCTCGGCAGTCCATTCGTCCATGAAAAACTTCTTGAATTCGATGGCGATCGCACAGCCTTTCTGCGGGAAATGCTCATGCACAAACCGCGTCTGCTCGCCCTTGCCCTGGAAGGCGATGTTTTCGCGCACGTCAAGCGGCCGCCCCCGAAACGTGAAGCGCGACGCCTCCTTGATGAAGGCGTCGATCACCGGCGCCCAGCGCTTCCGATCCATTGAGGATGTGCCGATGTTGATCTGCGGCGCCTTGTCGAAAGGCATCTCCGGCCCGTCGGGGCCTTCGCGACGATGGTTGTAGCTGTGAATGTCGAGGACAATGAACCCGCCGTGCATTGCCTCAACGCCGGCCAGATAGGCCTTCAGCATCTCGTAATAGGCGTCATGGACCCCAAGCGACGTCTCGATTGCCTCCGCTTCCAGGCCATCACGCCACACGTTCAGGCCCCAGGCCTGCGCAGGCTTCAGGTAGATGGCACCCTCTCGGGCGCGATTGATGTCCACTTCAAATCGCGAACGATGGAAGACAATCCGGTTGTCGAGATCACGGATGAAAAACTCCGTATAGGGATCTTCCTCGCGCAGCCGATCCTCACGGTCGAGAGCCATGAATGGAACGAGGTCTTCCCGAAGGGAGTGTCCATTGTGAATTGCCGTTCCCACGATGGGGGAAGGTCCGCCGCGATGGGTTGTCCACCATTCTTGCGGATGCACGGGAATAGCCAGATCATCGTCGGCCGCGATAAAGCGTTCGGCGGTCTGGTCGAGAGTAAAGGTGTATCCTGGGTGGGCGCGGGTTCGATCCATCACCCGCTAAATGAAATGAAACCTGCTTTGGTTCCATTTCCATCCATGTGGAAAGCGCATCGACCCGTTACCGGTGGGCGTTGCCATCACGCCTTGCGTGGCCCCGCAAAAGACACAATAGCCGCCTCACAGGCCCTAACGAAGCGCATGGACGGGCCTTCGCTGCCGGTCGCCAGCCTGCTGACACGGGCGCCCTCAAGCAGCATGGACAAAGTGTCGGCGAGCACCTCGGGTTCATCGACAGCGGCGCTGCGACAGAGGTCTGAAAGACGCTGGCGCTGCTGGTTCTTGAAGTTCTCGATCACTGTATGGGCAGGATGTCCCTGTTCCTTCAGCTCGACAGCGGCATTGGCAAAATCGCAACCGAAGGGCTCTTCACACAGGCAGCGGGCGCGGGCTTCGACCCATCCTTCGAGTTGGGAACGGGCGTCGCCGGGATTGGCGGCCTCCAGTTCCTCCCACATGGCTGCGGCTTTCTCGGATGTATGCCGCAGCGCTTCACAGATGAGATCATCTTTGGAGCCGAAGTGACGATAAAGCGTCATTTTATTGGTGTCGGCAGCCTCCGCGATGGCGTCTACGCCAATGCCACGTATGCCGTGCTGGCGAAAAAGTTCGCAAGCCGACGATACAATCCGCTCGCGCGGTGCTGGCCGCGAGGGGATGCCGGAATTTTCTTCCGTGGCCCTCATAGAGCCACGTTTTGCACTTTTATTCAGACTGGTTATTGACATGGGTGTGACCGGTCGGTAACTATGCAGATGTTACTTACCGGTAACACCATTAGAGTGCCGAGTCAAGTTGATGCCACCGGGCCGGCTTGAGGACCGAATGATGAAGGAGACCGCCATGAACCAGGCCGATTTAACCATTGATGAGGTCTTGAGCGACCCGATAATCCGCGCGGTCATGCGGGCGGATGGTGTGACGTCTTCCGAATTCAAGACGCTGCTCTATTCTGCCGCCAATGCGCTACGCCATGCCGCCCCTTCGAACGGCACCAAGGCGCATGCCGCAAAACTCCTCGCCGCGCCGAAACGGCGGCTGCTTTCGATGGTGCACCCGCTTGCGGTGCGCTCAAGCGGCCCCTGCATGGCAGCTTGACCTCACCTTTCCCCGCGATCCACCTCCCGATCGCATGAAGCCCAGCCGGTTCCCTGCCCGGCTGGGCTTTTTTGTTCTCACACCTTCACGGCGAGCTCGGTGAAATCCTCGGTACCGAAATAGCGGATATAGCGCTCGACCTCTGAAGGCTCGCCGGTTGCCTTGCGCGGATTGTCGGAAAGTTTGACGGCCGGCCGGCCATTGGCATCGACCACCTTGCAGACGATGGAGATCGGGTTGAGGCCACTGATCTCAATCGGCGCGCAACCGGCGAAGTCATTGGTAAGGTTCGTGCCCCAGCCGAAGCTCATGCGTACCCGCCCTTCGAAATGGCGGTAGGTCTCGATGATCGTATCGACATCAAGACCATCGGAGAAGATCAGAAGTTTTTCCCTCGGGTCACGGCCCGTCTTCTTCCACCAGGCAATGATCTTTTCTCCACCTTCTATTGGGGGAGCGCTGTCGGGACGGAAGCCTGTCCAATCGGCGACCCATTCAGGCGCGTTGCGTAGGAAGGCAGCCGTGCCGAAGGCGTCCGGCAGCACGATCAGCAGGTTGCCGCCATAAAGCCGGTTCCAGTCCTGCAGGACCTTGTACGGCGCCTGACCCAGCTCTTCGTCGGTTTTCGCGAGAGCTGCCGCCACCATCGGCAGTTCATGGGCGTTGGTGCCAAGCGCTTCGAGATCGGTGTCCATGGCGAGCAGCACGTTGCTGGTGCCGGAGAAAGATTTGCCGATGCCTTCCTTCAGCGCTTCCACGCACCAGCGCTGCCAGAGGAAACTATGGCGACGTCGGGTGCCGAAATCGGAAATACGCAGGTCCGGGTATTCCCGCAGCCGCTCTACCTTGTCCCACATCTTCGCCTTGGCGCGGGCATAGAGCACATCAAGTGCGAAAGGCCCCATCTCCTTCATGGCCGTGCGTGAGCGTAGCTCGTTGATGATCGCGAGGGCCGGAATTTCCCACATGCTCGTGTGGGTCCATTTGCCGGGAAAGGTCAGCTCGTATTGGCCGTGACGGCGGGAAAGCTCGTAATCCGGCAGCTGAAAATCGGCGAGCCAGGCGAGGAAGTCCGGCGCGAAGATCTGTTTGTTGCCATAGAAGGTGTTGCCGGCGAGCCAGATCATCTCCTTCTTGGTGAACTTGAGATTGCGGACGTAATCGAGCTGTTCGCGCAATTCCTGTTCATCGATCTCGTCGGTCAGCAGTACTGTCTTGGAGCGATTGATGAGCGAGAAGGTCGCATCGACATCGGGATAGAGCTTCCAGATCATCTGCAGCATCAGAAGCTTGTAGAAATCCGTGTCCAGAAGGCTGCGCACCACAGGATCGAGCTTCCAGGCGTTGTCATAGACCCGGCGGGCAATATCGGTCTTCGTCATGCACTTCCTCCGAGATCCCCTTGCAGTACGTACCGCTTTCGGGGACAGCAGTCATGACACGGGCGGCCGGATTCCCGCAACAGCAAGACAGACGATTTAACTGCGACAAAAGAGAAAGCCTGTTGTCCTGTCGAAAGTAGGAAACACGCTTCGTTTTTCACCCGGAATTTTATCGTCGAAAAATTTTCGCTGCGATGGAATGAGCCCTCACCGGCGCGCGTATACTGAGATATGGACACCCAAAGCCATCCCTTCAACGTGATTGCGCAGCTGGCGACGCTTCGGCGCTATGCCCGTTCGCTCGTGCGCAATCAAAGCGATGCGGAAGACCTCGTGCATGACGCGCTGGTGCGTGCCTACGAGCGCAAGAGCACGTTCCGCACGGGCGCCAACATCCGCAACTGGCTGCTCTCTATAGTTCACAATACCCATATCGACCGTCTGCGCCATGCCCGTTCGGTCGAGCGCCGCCACGAAGCAGCCGGCGAGTTGGCCGAGCCGTCGCTTGCGGCAAACCAGGAGCATTCCATCCGGTTGCGCCAGGTTCAGGCGGCCTTCTTCGATCTGCCGGAAGAGCAGCGGGAGGCCCTGCATCTCGTGGCGATCGAGGAGCTCTCCTACCAGGAAGCGGCCGATGCCCTTGGTATCCCCGTCGGTACGCTGATGTCGCGGATTTCGCGCGCCCGCGCTCGCCTTCGCTCTTTCGAGAGTGAAGTGCGAAGCCCACCCCATCTCAAACTCATCGGAGGTACCGGCGATGAAAATCGTTGATCCGATCCTGCCCGGCGATCTCGACGCCTATGTCGACGACCAGCTCGATGTTGCCCGCCGCATCGAAGTCGAGGCTTATCTGTCCGAACATCCTGAAAGCGCTGCCCAGGTGATGGCGGATCTGCGCATTCGCGGCGAGCTCAGGCTCGCGCTTGCCAATGGCGAAGCTACAAGCACCGGCCGTCATGACACCCGCGAGGCCGCTCGCCGACTGTCACAGCGGCTTTCAACTGGGCGCTATATCACGGCCTTCCAGCGCATCGCCGCCATCGCGGCGCTGGTGACCGCGGGCTGGTTCGGCAATGCCTATCTCGGTCCGTTCAGCGCGACCGAGGTTGTGGCTTCCGTTCCACCGCCTGCTTTTGTTGAGGAAGCGCTCAGGGCGCACAGCACCACGATGCTGCGCGAGAGCATGCCATCCCAGCATGAAGTCGTGAATTACGACCCGGCCGACATCCGTTCGGCGACGGCGATCGTCATGCCTGAACTCCCGAAAGACTGGGACGTCTTCGATATCCAGGTCTTTCCGTCCGCCTTCGGCCCGAGTGTCGAGCTCGTTGTAACGCCCGACAAGGGCGAACGGCTGTCGCTCTTTGCGGTGCGGCCGGGCAGTTTCAACGTCCAGCATGTCCTTCAGGCAGAAGACGGGGGACTGAGCGCCGCCTACTGGCAGATCGGCGACGTCGCCTATGCGCTCGTCTCCGACAAGCAGGGCGCCAAGGATCTCACCGAAACAGCGCGGCGGCTTTCCCGCACGCTCTACTGATCGTAAACCCAAGGAGTAAACGATGAACACCTCCCCTTCCCGTTTCGGCTACGGCGCCCAATCGGCCGCCCAGTTCGACGAGGGCCTGCGCAAGCATATGCTGCGCGTCTACAACTACATGGGCGCCGGCCTGGTCATCACCGGCCTGATCGCCTTCATCGTCGGCTCGACGCCGGCGCTTTACGTGCCGATCTTCTCCTCGCCGCTGAAGTGGGTGGTGATGCTGGCACCGCTCGCCTTCGTGTTCTTCTTCTCGTTCAAGATCCAGACGATGTCGGCAAGCACCGCACAGCTGATGTTCTGGGCCTTCTGCGCCGTCATGGGCCTGTCGCTCGCCTCGGTGTTCCTGGTCTTCACCGGCACCAGCATCGCCCGCACCTTCTTCATCGCCGCGACCATGTTTGGCGCCACCAGCCTCTACGGCTATGTGACAAAACGTGACCTGTCGAAATTCGGCTCGTTCATGATGATGGGCCTGATCGGCGTCGTCATCGCCTCAATCGTCAACATCTTCCTGGGCTCTTCCGCCCTGCAGTTCGCAATCTCGGTGATCGGCATCGTCGTCTTCGTCGGCCTGACCGCCTGGGACACGCAGAACATCAAGGAACAGTATGCCGAGAATTTCGACGAGGAATCCCAGCAGAAGATCGCTGTCTTCGGGGCGCTTTCGCTCTACCTGAACTTCGTCAACATCTTCCAGCTGCTCTTGAATTTCACAGGCGAGCGCGAATAACAAACAGACAGGGGCTGCATCGCGGCCCCTGTCGTCACTCCATTTTTTCATCACGCGTACCGCGCTAAGCCCGGAAGCTCTCCAGGAACAACCTGTTCAGCTCCCCAACCACCGCTTGCGCATCCATCGTGCCGCGTAGCGCATCGTTGATGCAATCCGAGCCCGCCTGCTGGAATGCCATGTAGCCATTATGCCGCGGGCGGACATAGGAGGCTTCCAGCGTGCGTCGCGTTCCGCGGTAGAAATCGACTGTTGCCGCGTTGACCGCGCCGTCCTCCCATGCCGCAGCATGGCCGGGCTGCCCACCCGCTCCCGCGTAAGGCCCGCGTTGGACGTTGCCGCTGGCGATCCAATAGGCAAAATCGATCGCTTCGTTCTTCGCTTCAGAAAATGCCGAGACGGCGATGCCCGTACCGCCAAGCGCGGAGCCTGCCGGTCCATGGCCACCCACCGCGGGAATATCGGTGAACTGCACGGTATTCGGCCGGAAGCCGAAGACGGAATAGCTGACATAGCCGTAGATCAACGGCGCACAGGCGATCTTCGAACCAGGTTCGGCCATGCGTTCCAGCACCGCGATCGGGTCCATTGCAAAGCATTCCGGATCGACCAGCCCTGCAACTTCGCGCATCAGGCCGATGGCGGCCTCGCCGATTTCTCTATTGACCAACGCGCCCCTGCCCTCGCTGCGGCAGGCCGATCCGAGATTGCCGCAGAGGGTATAGAAGGTCATCAGCGAATGGGGTGGTCTGAGTGGAATGAGCACCCTTCCCTGCCGCGCCAGATCGATTATTTCCGACCAATGGGTCGGCACTCCATCGACGAGATCGGGTCGAACCGCCTGCACCTGCGTTGCAGCGTCGATGGGGAATGCCCATTGCTTTCCCTGCCATTCATAGCTGCGATAGGAGCCGCCGATACTGGCCGCAAGTAACGCGGCACTTTCGGCCTCGCGACCGGCCACGTCCAGCGGCGCAAGGCAGCCTTCCGCCGTGATCTGGCCGACATGGGGATGATCGATCACGATCAGGTCGTAGGCTTTGGCCAGTTCCTCGACTGGATAGGTCTCGAAATCCTGCAGCGAGCGCTTTTCCCACGTTACCGTCACACCGGTCTTTTCCTGCCAGAGCTTCGAGCACGCGACCATGGGATCGTAGCCCCGGGGATGGCTCCAGGTCATCCCCTTCAACGCGACGCTCATAGCCCGAACTCCGCGCGGATCGCCTCGCTGTGTTCGCCGATACGGGGTGCTGCGCGATCGACGCGGGGTCGAAGTCCGTTGACACGAAGCGGCGAGCGGGTCGTGTGGATGGTGACATCATCCTCACGCGTTACGGTCTGCAGCATGTCGAGCACCTGGAAACCTTCGCTGCCAAGCAGTTCGTTCCAGTCCAGAACCTTGGCGCACCAGATATCGGCGGGCTCCAGGATCGCCAGCCATTCATCGATGGTGCCGGTGGCGATACGGGTCGCGATCAACGCCTTGATCGCGTCGCGGCCGGTGAACCACGAGGCGGGGGTATCGCGATAAGGTGCAAGCTCCGGCATCTCGAGCAGATCGGCGAGCTTGGGAATTGGCGTCATGGCGATGGCGAGGTAGCCGTCCTTCGCCGGATAGACACCGTAAGGCGCCGAAAGATAGGCATGGGCACTGCGAAAATCCGAACGCTTCGGCAGCCGGCGGCCGTCGTTGAGATGGGTAGTCAGCACTTCGAACTGCAGGTCGATCAGTGCTTCCATCAGGCTGGTTTCGACGAGGCTACCTTCTCCGGTGATGCCGCGGCGAACCAGGCCTGCGAGCACCCCCTGCGCCAGCGCCGCACCCGCGAGCATATCGCCAATCGCCAGACCAAAGGGCACCGGCCCCTGGCTCTCGTCACCATTCAGCCACATGACACCGGATCGCGACTGGGCCAGCAGATCCTGCCCCGGCCGCTTGACCCATGGCCCCTCCTCGCCATAGCCACTGATCGAACCATAGACGAGGCGCGGATTGATCGCCTTCACGGATTGATAGTCGAGGCCCAGGCGCTCGATGACACCGGGCCGGAAATTCTGGATCATCACGTCGGCCTTTGACAGCAGTACCTTCAGCGCCGCCATGTCGGCCTCGTTCTTCATGTCG
Organism: Pararhizobium capsulatum DSM 1112; assembly: GCF_030814475.1. Classification (NCBI taxonomy): domain Bacteria; kingdom Pseudomonadati; phylum Pseudomonadota; class Alphaproteobacteria; order Hyphomicrobiales; family Rhizobiaceae; genus Pararhizobium; species Pararhizobium capsulatum. The sequence goes on from NZ_JAUSVF010000002.1 coordinate 641,254, forward strand.
ATCGCAAGGCTTTCCTTGGCCCTGTTAATCGCGTGGAAGATGGTGGAATCGCCGCCGATTTCCGTATCGCTGAGATAGAGGCGACGGGAAAGATCGCCGCCATCCGGCCGTTCGATCTTGATCACCCGAGCGCCAAGATCCTGCAGGCGCAGCGAGCAATAAGGCCCCGAAAGGAACTGACTCATGTCCACGACAATCAGCCCGTCGAGCGGCAAAACATTGTTTTCTGGCATGTCGACTACTTCTCTGTCTTGCCGACGAAATCGGCAGCATTTTTGTATTTGACGGTCTGGATATGCTCGCAGTAGAGCACCAGTTCGCCTTCGTTCTTGAAGACTTCGTAGCTCGCGCGGATGAGGCCGAGTTCGGCATAGCGCGGGCGTTTGTCGAGGTTGGTGCGGATCGTGTAGATCGTATCACCTATGAAGACAGGCTTTATGAATCGAAGCTTGTCATAGCCATAGGAAAAGGCATTGACGCAGTTGGTCGCAACAAGCCCCAGTCCCGCGGAAAACACGAAAGCACCGGCGATAAGCCTGCGGCCGAAAATGCCCTCGGTTTCCGCAAACATCTGGTCCTGCACATAAGGATGAATGTCGGTGACCAGAGTGTTGAACAGATGGCTGTCGCTTTCGCCGATTGTACGGCGCAAAGACCTGATTTTCTGGCCGACCGGCCAATCTTCATAGAACCAGTTTTCAGCATTCCATACCGGCAAAGCCGCATGATCTTCCGGCATCGTCTTGGGATGCGTCGAAGACACTCCAACCGTCGGGGGAAACTCACCCACGTCCTGCATCGTCAATTCCTCCCAAACCCTGCCTTGTTCCAATCCCCAGCAACCGAACCCTCCCGGTCCCGCTTTTGGCGTCCATACAAGTTCAATTCAGTTTTCTTATGTGAATACAGTTTTCACATATGGAGTTATTTTGCAAGAGTGAGTGCTGCGCGTTTGCAGTTTTCGGGGCGCCGGGTCGTCGTGGCAGACGACCTCCCTTATAGGCATAGCCGTGTGCCGTGCCACGGAAGGGCACGCCACCAATCGACATCAGAATTCGAGGAGAAAGCGCTACAGCGGTGAGCGGCCGTAGGAGGATAAAGTGACGGCCGCGCCATGCGTCATCAGCGTCGAAAGCGCATTGATCACCGCAGCCCGAAAATCACGATCGTCCGCGAGTTCCTGCCCGAACACGTCCGACAATCCGAGGTAGGCATCCACAATCTCTCCCGGAGTGGAAAGCGCCTCGGTCAACGACGCGATTTTTCCCGCCAGCGGATCGCGGACATCGATGGCCTTGCCGCTCTCGTCGATGCCGCGCGCATAGCGCATCCAGGCAGCAATGCCGAGCGCCAGCCGATCATACGGCATTTCCGTCGCGATGCGGTCGCGGATCGTGCCGAGCAGCCGCTGTGGCAGCTTTTGCGATCCATCCATCGCGATTTGCCAAGTACGGTGGCGCAACGCCGGATTTTTAAAACGGGCGACCAGTTCGGCGCGGTATTGCGCGAGATCGATACCGGGAAGCGGCGGCAGTGTCGGAGTCGCCTCCTCGCGCATCAGCCCTTCGACGAGCTCTTCCATACCCGGCAGTTGCATGGCATCCGACACGGTTTCCGCCCCGGCGAGATAACCAAGATAGGCCAGTGTGGAGTGGCTACCATTCAGCAACCTGAGCTTCATCATCTCGAAGGCAGAGACGTCGTGGACGAAAACGGCACCGTAGTCCTCCCAGCGCGGTCGTCCCAGCGGAAAATCATCCTCCAGCACCCATTGCTTGAACGGTTCCGTCACCACCGGCCAGGCATCCTCGGCGCCAAGCGTTGCTGCGACCGAGGCGCGATCCATATCGGTCGTTGCCGGCACGATGCGGTCGATCATGGTAGATGGGGACGCGACACCGGCGACATAGGTGGCAAGCTCCGGATCGCGCAACGCTGCAAAGCGCTCGACAACACGCTTCAGTACATGGCCGTTGGAGGGAAGGTTGTCGCAGGAGAGCAAAGTGAAGGGCGCAAGTCCCGCCGCCTGTCGTCGCGCCAATGCTTCGACGACGAAACCCACGGCTGATTTCGGTCGCCCGGGATGCGCAATGTCATGACGGATATCGGGATGGTTTTCGTCCAGCATGCCGGTTGCGGGATGGTGGCAATACCCCTTCTCCGTCACTGTCAGCGAGACGATCCGCGTTTGCGCCGCCGCCATCCGCGCCAACACCAGTTCAGGATCTTCCGGGGCGACGAGCACCTCCACCACGCTGCCGATAACCCGCAATCGCTCGCCGCCACCGTCCTGTACCTTCAGTGTATAAAGGCCATCCTGCGGCGCGAGCGCATCGCGTGTCTCGGGACTGCGCAGTGACACCCCGCAGATGCCCCAGCTTTGGTCGCGGGAAAGGACTGCATCGGTAAAAACAGCCTGATGGGCACGATGGAAGGCGCCGACGCCGAGATGCACAATGCCGACCGTCACCTGCGCAAGGTCATAGTCCGGCCGCTCGACAGATTCGGGCAAATGGGAAAGCGTTTGTTTGATTAGTATGGTCATGGTGTGGCCTCTCCCCGGCCCGGTCACTTCACAGGTTAACAACGGCGATGGACGCTAACGGCATCGCTCATCTTCCACGCCCCTTCTCTATAGCGCTAGTTGAATATAGAGAAATGATCCGTGACGCCATGCGGCCCGTGATCCGGCATCTCTGCCGCATCCGGATTATTTCTGCTGATAAAAACATTTTTGGGAGGCATGACATGCGGCAAGGATGGAGATGGTTCGGCCCTTATACACCGGTAACTCTCGAGGACGTTCGCCAGACCGGTGCAACCAATATCGTCTCGTCGCTGCATCGCATTCCGATCGGGCAGGCCTGGACCGAACTCGAGGTGCGCGACCATCAGGCCTTGATCGAGACGACACCACCGGGCCGCACGCCGCTCACATGGTCCGTCGTGGAAAGCATCCCGATCCCGGATGCCGTCAAGCGCAGGGGTGGCGCGGCCAAAGTCGAGATCGAGGCCTGGATCGCCAGCCTCGAAGCCGTTGCCGCCTGCGGCATCGACATCATCTGCTACAATTTCATGCCGGTCGTCGACTGGACGCGCACCGAGATCGACTTCATCACGCCGACGGGCGCCACCGCCATGCGCTTCGATCACGATCGCTTCGCCGCCTTTGATCTCTTTGTCCTGAAACGTCCGAGCGCGGAGAAGGACTATTCGGAGAACGAACGCATCCGCGCCCGCGAAAGCTTCGAAAACACACCGCCGGAGGAAGTGGCAGAGGTCGCCCGGATCATCACATCCGCCCTGCCGGGCTCCACCACGGAACCCCTGACGATTGAAGCCTTTCGCGAAAAGCTCGCTGCCTATAGCGGCATTGACGCGCCACAGCTTCGCCAGCATCTGATCGAATTTCTGGAAGCCGTGACACCCGCCGCCGAAGCGCGCGGCGTCAAGCTGACGCTCCACCCCGACGATCCGCCGCGACCGCTCTTCGGCCTGCCGCGTGTCGCCTCGACGCAAGAAGACTACGCCGCCCTGTTCGACGCAGTCCCCTCGCCCGCCAATGGAATGTGCTATTGCACGGGCAGTCTCGGCGTCCGTGCCGACAATGATCTCCCGGCCATCGCCCGCCGCTTCGCCTCGCGCATCCATTTCGCCCATCTGCGCGCGACGACCCGCGAGCGGGATGGCCTGAGCTTCCAAGAGGCCGCCCACCTCGAAGGCGATGTCGATATGGTTTCCGTGCTGAAAGAACTGGTGGCGGAAGACCGCAAACGAACGTCGAAAAACACCATCGTCTTCCGTTCCGATCATGGTCATCGCATGCTGGATGACCTGAATAAGACTGTGACGCCCGGGTATCCCGCCATCGGCAGAATGCGCGGCCTTGCAGAACTTCGCGGCATCCTCTTTGCCCTCGGCGCTCCGCCGACCTGATCGGCACATCCGCCAACTTTGAACCGGCGAAACCGACATCGCGCGACCGAGCTGGCGCGTGTTGTGTTTTCCGTTGCTTTTAAAGCAAACCCAAAAAATGAAATGAGAAAACGTTTTTCCAATTGACAATGACATTGGTAAAAGGTTTTCTCATCGCAGCTGTGGGAGGCGACACTGGATATCGGAGGAAACAAGAAGCGGATCACGATCCATGACGTCGCAGCTGCGGCAGGCGTCAGCATTTCGACCGCTTCGAAGGCACTCAACAACACCGGACGCATGTCGGAAGAGACCCGTGAGCGCGTGAAGCGTGTTGCCGGCGAAATCGAGTTTCGACCGAATGCGCTGGCGCGGGGGCTGCTCAGCAAGCGCAGTTTCACCATCGGGCTTTTGACGAACGATACCTATGGTCGCTTCACTTTGCCGGTCATGGCAGGCGTGTCGGAGGCACTTTTGGATCATGGCGTCTCGGTCTTCCTCTGCGCCATCGAGGACGATCCGGCGCTCGGTCAGATCCATGTCGAAGCCATGCTGGACAAGCAGGTGGATGGGATCATCGCGACTGGAAAGCGGCTCGACAAGCGGCTACCGGTAGACCTTTCCAATCTGCCGGTGCCGGTGGTCTACGCTTTTACCGAGGGAGCACTGAACAGCGTCACCTTCCGATCAGACGATGCCCATGGCGCGCGTCTCGCCGTGGAATGGCTGCGTCAGTCCGGCCGCCAGAAAATCGTCCACGTCACCGGACCACAGGAGTTCTTTTCGGTTCGCGAACGGGCCGAAGCCTATCAGCAGGTGGCCGGCACCGCTGAGGCTGTCATGTACGGCGTCTGGTCCGAAAGCTGGGGCCATGACGCGGTCGAGAAAATCTGGTCGCAGGCTGGAGAGAAACCGGATGCGCTGTTCTGCGGCAACGACCAGATCGCGCGCGGGGCCGTCGATGCCCTGCGCGAGCGGGGCATCAAGGTGCCGCAGGATGTCTCCGTGGTGGGCTTCGACAATTGGGAGATTGTCGCAGCCCAGACGCGGCCACCGCTGACGACGGTGGATATGGAACTGAAGGAACTCGGGCGGCAGGCCGGTTTGACTGTCCTGGCGCTCGCGGAGGGACGGCCCGTCGAGCCGGGAGTGAGGAAATTGCCATGCCGGCTGGTCGTCCGGCAATCATGCGGGGGTCATACCCCCGAGCGATAAACGAACGGCGCGAGGAGACGCGCCTATTTGGGAGGAATGTCATGATGAAACGTCTGTTGGCAGCGACTGGTATCGCTACCCTTTGCCTGATGTCCGGCGCGCAAGCTGCCGAAACGATCCAGATGTGGGTCCGAAGCGGGATCGGCGACAGCTTCAAGAAAGTCGTCGAGAGCTACAATTCGAGCCACGAAAACCAGGTCGCGATGACCGAGGTGCCGTTCTCGGAACTGGTACAGAAATACGCAACCGCCATTGCCGGCGGTCAGGCACCGGACGCGCTGTCCATGGACCTGATCTACAATCCGGCTTTCGCCGCCGCGGGCCAGCTCGAAGACCTGACGGACTGGGCGAAGTCGCTGCCTTATTTCAGCTCTCTCTCGCCGTCGCATGTCAAGCTCGGCACTTATCAGGACAAGATCTACGGTCTGCCGCTCTCGGTCGAAACCTCCGTCTTCGCGTGGAACAAGGATCTCTACAAGAAGGCCGGCCTCGACCCCGAAAAAGCGCCGACCAGCTGGGATGAGATCACCGCCAACGCCACCAAGATCCGCGCGCTCGGCGACGACACCTACGGCTTCTACTTCTCCGGCGGCGGTTGCGGCGGCTGCATGATCTTCACCTTCACCCCGCTGATCTGGGGTTCGGGTGCCGACATCCTGTCCGCCGACGGCAAGACGGCGACACTCGATACGCCGGAAATGCGCAAGGCCGTCGATATCTACCGCACCATGGTGAAGAACGATCTCGTGCCTGCCGGTGCCGCCAGCGACAACGGCGCGAACTTCCTGAGCTTCACCAACGGCAAGATCGGCCAACAGAGCCTCGGCGCCTTCGCCATCGGCTCGCTGGTGACCGAGCATCCCGACATCCATTTCGGCGTCTCGCTGATCCCGGGTGCGACGGGCGGCACTTCTTCCTTTGCCGGCGGCGACAACTTCGTCATCACCAAGGGCACGCCCAAAATGGCTTCTGTCAAAAGGTTCCTCGAATACGTCTATTCCGAGGATGGCCAGAAGATCATGGCTAAGTACGGCAGCCTGCCGACGCGCGGCGATATTGCCGACAAGGTGCTGGAAGGTCTCGACCCGCGCCTTCAGGTGGGCATCCAAGCCATCGCCGTTGCCAAGACGCCCTATACGCTGCAGTTCAACGACTTGATCAACAGCGCCAACGGCCCTTGGGCCACCTTCACCAACGCCGCGATCTTCGGCGATGACGTCGATGGCGCCTTCTCTGCCGCCCAGGACGAGATGCAGTCGATCATCGACAGCGGCCAGTAATCTCCCGGCTGCTGCGGCCGGAGGGCAAAGCCCGCCTTCCGGCCGATTTTTCTCTTTCTATGCATGTCGTTTTCGCAAAACCGCTTCACACTTTTGCGCGACATGCTCATGCGGAGCATGAGAATGACCAGTTCGATGACCGAGATGCGTCCGCGCAAGCGACGGCGCAGGACGGGGTGGCGTGGCCTTGCCTATATCGCGCCGGCGATGGCGCTCGTCATCCTCTTCTTCGTCATGCCCGTCATCTTCACGGGCTGGATGAGCCTGCACAACTGGCCGCTGATGGGCGGAACCCGCTGGATCGGCTTCAAGAACTACGTCCGCATGTTCAATGATGGCCGCTTCCTGTCGGCGCTGCAGTTCACAGCCTATTACACCGTCATCGTCACCATCGCGATCTTCGCGGTTGCCTTTCCGCTGGCGATCTTCGTCGAGAAGCAACGCCGCTTCGTCTCCGCCTATCGCACCATCATCTTCCTGCCCGTCGTCGTCGGCTTGGCCACCGCCTCGCTGCTCTGGGTGTGGCTTGCCAATGTCGACAGCGGCTTCATCGGTCCCGTGCTGCGGGCGCTCGGCCTCGTGGACAAGGCTCCGAACCTGCTCGCCACCTTCGATAGCGCGTTCCTGACGATCATCGTCATGGTGGTCTGGAAGATCGCCGGTTTCACCATGATCATTCTCCTGACCGGCCTTCAGGCGATCCCCGCTGAACTGACGGAGGCCGCCCGTATCGATGGCGCCGGCCGATGGCAGCGGTTCCGGCACCTGACCCTGCCGCTGATGCGCAAGACGATCGCGCTGGCGCTGATCATCTCTGTCACCGGCTCGATCCTCGCCTTCGACCAGTTCTACATCATGACCTCAGGCGGGCCGCAGAACCGGATGATTTCCGTCGTCTACTACATTTTCAACCAGTCCTTCGTGTCCTTCAATCTCGGCTATGGCGCAGCGCTGTCGATCGTGCTGCTGGCGATCCTTGTCGCGATCAGCATTGTTCAGCTCTGGCTGCTGCGGGTCGGGGAGGAACGGGCATGAGCACGTCGAAAGAGTTGCGCGCACGCCGGAATTTCCGCAGCAATGCGGCCTACCACGCGACGGGCATCGCCATCTGCCTGTTTTTCCTGGCGCCGTTCGTCATCACCTTGCTCGCCTCCTTCCGCCACGGCACCGAAGCCCGATTGCCGCCGCTGCCGCCATGGCCGACAAGCGGCATCAGCTTCGATTCCTACCGGTCGCTCGATACCTTCGGCGCCGGCGTCTGGCAGCACACGCTGAACTCGCTGCTGGTGTCGCTGGCAACCGTGGTTTTGACCGTCATTGTCAGCCTGCTCGCGGGCTACGGTTTCTCGCGCTATCGCTTCCCGTTCAAGAACGCGCTGTTCGTGCTGATCATCGCCACGCTGATGATCCCGTTCCAGTCGATCCTGACACCGCTGTTCATCATCCTCGCCAAGCTGGGGCTCAATAATTCGCTGCTCGGGCTGACCCTCGTCTATGTGACGCTGCAACTGCCCTTCTCGGTGTTCATGATGCGCAACGCCTTCGATGCCGTGCCGAAGGAGATCGAGGAAGCGGCGCGCATCGATGGCGCCCGCGACCTCAAGCTTCTCGTGCGCGTGCTCTTGCCGCTGGTCCTGCCGGGGGTGGCAACCGTCGCGATCTTCGCCTTCCTCAATGCCTGGAACGAGTTTCTCGCGGCCCTGATCCTGCTCTCGAGCAATGAGAAATACACGCTGCCCGTGCTCATGATGGCCGTGCGCGCAGGGCGCCTCGGGGCCATCAACTGGGGTGCGGTGCAGGCGGGCGTCGCCGTCATGACCATCCCCTGCCTGATCGTCTTCCTGCTTTTGCAACGCTACTACATGCGCGGGCTGATGGCCGGCGCCGTGAAATGATCTGAAGAAAGAACGGATATGAACACGATGAAAAGAGACCGCCAGTTCCGCCCCCTCCCCGTGCCCAGCGTCGATGTGCAGGGCCTGTTCGGCGATCGCCAGGATGCCATCTGCGATTCCACCGCCGCAACACTGCTCGACCGCTGCGTCGAGGCCGGTATGGTCAAGGCGATCGACACCAGCATCCCGAGTCCGGGGGTGATCATCCCGATCCAGCCCTGGGGCGGCACGACGCAGATGTTCTGGGACAGCGATCTCGGCAAGTCGATCGAGACCGTTGCCTACTCGCTTTATCGCCGCGCCAACCCCGAACTCGAAGCCCGTGTCGATGCGATCATCGATCTGTATGAGAAGCTGCAGAACGAGGACGGTTATCTCAACGCCTGGTTCCAGCGCGTCCAGCCGGAGCGCCGCTGGACCAACCTGCGCGACCACCACGAGCTCTATTGCGCCGGCCACCTGATGGAGGGCGCCGTCGCCTATTATCAGGCAACCGGAAAGAAGAAGCTGCTCGACATCATGTGCCGCTATGCGGATTACCTCATCACGGTCTTTGGCCGGGGTCCGGGCCAGATGCCCGGCTATTGCGGCCATGAGGAAGTCGAGTTGGCGCTGGTCAAGCTCGCCCGCGTCACCGGCGAGAAAAAGTATCTGGACCTGTCGAAATTCTTCGTCGACGAGCGTGGCACCGAGCCGCATTTCTTCACGGACGAGGCCCTTCGCGATGGCCGCGATGTCGCCGACTTCCACCAGAAGACCTACGAATACGGCCAGTCGCATGTTCCGGTGCGCGAGCAGACCAAGGTCGTGGGTCACGCGGTGCGCGCCATGTATCTCTATGCCGGCATGGCCGACATCGCCACGGAATACAAGGACGACAGCCTGACGGCAGCGCTCGAAACCCTCTGGGACGACCTGACGACCAAGCAGATGTATGTGACCGGCGGCATCGGCCCGGCAGCGGCGAACGAAGGTTTTACCGACTACTACGACCTGCCGAACGAAACCGCCTACGCGGAAACCTGCGCCTCCGTCGGACTGGTCTTCTGGGCAAATCGTATGCTCGGCAGAGGACCCAACCGGCGCTATGCCGACATCATGGAGCAGGCGCTCTACAATGGGGCGATGGCAGGCCTCTCGCTTGACGGTAAGACCTTCTTTTATGAGAACCCGCTTGAAAGCGGCGGCAAGCACCACCGCTGGGTCTGGCATCATTGCCCCTGCTGCCCGCCAAACATCGCTCGCCTTCTAGCCTCCATCGGTTCCTATATGTATGCCGTCGCCGACAACGAGATCGCCGTGCACCTTTATGGCGAGAGCCAGGCGCGCTTCGAGATCGGCGGGGCGAAGATCGAGCTTTCCCAGAAGACCAACTACCCCTGGGAAGGGGCTATCCATTTCGGCGTAAAGGCCGACAAGCCGGCACGCTTTGCAATTACACTGCGCGTCCCCGGCTGGGCTGAAGGAGCCACGCTCAAGGTCAATGGCGAGGCGATCGATATCGCATCGGTGACGATCGATGGCTACGCCCGCATTGAACGCGACTGGAAATCCGGCGACGCGATCGACCTTGAGATTCCGCTTGCACCGCGCGCGATCTTCGCCAACCCGCTGGTGCGACAGGATGCCGGCCGTACCGCGCTGATGCGCGGCCCGCTCGTCTATTGCGTCGAGGCGACCGACAATGGCGAAGGCCTCAATCGGCTGACGCTTACCGGAGATCTCGGCAAGGCAAAGACCAGCACTGTCGATGCACTTCGCGGTGCCGTGGCGCTTGATCTGCCGGCACAACGCGATGCCGCCGATTGGGGAACCGCGCTCTACCGCACATCGCCGCCGAAACAGGAGGAGACAACGGCGCGCTTCGTGCCCTATCCTTTCTGGGACAACCGGACGCCGGGCGAAATGCTGGTCTGGGTTCGCACGGGGGCAGCCAGTGGGGAATGAGATGACCGATACCGGTGTTCTGCTGACGGATATCCGCAAGAGCTTTGGTAACCTCGAGGTCATCCATGGCATTGACCTGAAGATCGCGGAGGGTTCCTTCGTGGTGTTCGTCGGCCCCTCCGGCTGCGGAAAATCGACGCTGCTTCGGATGATCGCGGGCCTTGAGGAAGTCACGGACGGCGAGATCGAGATCAAGGGACGCAACGTCACCGATCTCGATCCCTCCAATCGCGGCATTGCCATGGTGTTCCAGTCCTATGCACTCTATCCGCATATGAGTGTGCGCGACAATCTGGCCTTCGGGCTGAAGATGGCTAACACGCCTGTTTCGGAAATTGAAACCCGCGTGAAGGCAGCCTCCGCCATCCTGAAGATTGATCACCTGCTCGATCGGCGGCCGGGGCAGCTTTCCGGCGGCCAGCGGCAGCGCGTGGCGATCGGACGGGCGATCGTGCGCAAGCCGGACGTGTTCCTGTTCGACGAGCCGCTCTCTAATCTCGATGCGGAACTGCGCGTCTCAATGCGCATCGAGATCGCCCGGCTGCATCGTGAGCTCGGCAACACAATGATCTACGTCACCCACGACCAGACGGAGGCGATGACGCTTGCCGATATGATCGTGGTCTTGCGCGATGGCCGCATCGAGCAGACCGGCAGCCCACGCGAGGTCTACGAGAACCCGGCAAACGCTTTTGTCGCCGGTTTCATCGGCTCGCCCCGGATGAACCTGCTGACTGCGGAATGGGCGGGCGACGGCTCGGTACGCGTCGGCGGACGCCAGATCAGCTCGCCGCTCCACGCCACGGCGATGAAGTCGGGCGAAAAGCTCACCTTCGGCATCCGCCCGGAACACCTGAGCGTATCCCAGGCAGCAACGAGTGAAACATTGCGCGCAAAAGTCGATTTCTTCGAATATCTCGGCGGCACCCAGTTTCTCTATTGCCAGCTTGAGGACGGACAGGCGGTTGTTGCCGAGCATCGTTCACCGATCGCAGTCAAGGACGACGAGGTCGTCGAACTGGCCTGTGATCTCGGCAACCGGCGCTTCTTCGATACCGCGGGACTGAGGCTCCGGTGAGTTGCAATGAATGGGTCGGGAGCTTTGAAAAATCCGGCCTATTCGCGCTAAAGAACGCCCTACATTCGTCAACGCTAACTATCATTGTGTCGTCAGATCGGGTTGCGCCAACGCTGGTATTGTCTAAAACACAGATCTCCAGTGAGGTTTGCGTGGACGATACCGAACAGCCCAAAACCCTGACACCCCGCATGTTGAAATGGGCGCAAAATTCCGCGCTCTACAGGGTGAGCCGCCAGATGCTGTCCCGCCGGCAGCTTCATGATGCCGTACTGCGCAAGGCGCGCGAGAAATTTGACGACATCAGCGTCGAAGACGCACAGACGCTGGCCGCCACGGCCGTTGCTTTTGCCGACTCGATCGGGGCGCTGGATGACGATGCTTTTGCCCAGGCAAAGACGCGATCAGCCGTCCGCGGCGGCAAGTCGCAGCGCATGATTGCCCGTGCATTGTCGCGAAAGGGTATCGACAAAGAAACAACTCAGGCAGCTCTGGCCGAGGCGGATGATCTGACCGCTGCAGTGGCACTCTCCCGCCGTCGGGCTTTCGGGCCATTTCGGCGCGCGGAAGTCGATGATGCGCGCAGACAGAAGGAGCTTGCCGCGATGGTGCGGCAAGGTTTCGTCTTCGAACTGGTCAAGAGGGTTTCGGCGATGTCCCGCGAGGAGGCAGAAGAGATTTTGTCGCAGATGCCATAGGCTAATGCTCTTAAAATGACCCCACCACATTCCCGCCGGAAACAGCAGCGGTTATAAATATCCGCAGAAACAGAGAATGGATTCAACAGAATGACCCAGACAGTCGTCGATCGCTTCCTGCGCTATGTCGTTATCGATACGCAGTCGGATGCCGCTTCTCCGACCCAGCCATCGACGGAAAAACAGAAAAATCTCGGCCGCGTTCTCGTGGCGGATCTGCTGGCGATCGGGGTCAATGACGCCCATCTCGATGAGCACGGCTATGTCTACGGCACCATTCCCTCCAATGTCGACAAGCCTGTTCCGGTCATCTGCTACTGCTCGCATATGGATACCGCCACGGATTTCACCGGAACGGATGTGAAGCCGCAGATCGTCAAAAACTATGACGGCAATGATATCCGTCTGGTTGGCAACACCGATCTCGTTATCCGCCGCAGCGAGCATCCGGCACTCGCTGACCAGATCGGCAACGACATCATCACCACGGACGGAACGACGCTGCTTGGCGCTGACGACAAGGCCGGCCTCGCCGAGATCGTAACTGCTGCCGATTACCTGCTTTCGCACCCCGAAATTCCGCACGGCACGATCCGCATCCTCTTCACGACCGACGAAGAAATCGGCAGGGGCGTCGATAAGGTTGATATCGCCAAGCTTGGCGCCGCCTTCGGCTACACGGTCGATGGCGAAACGGCCGGGCATATCGAGGACGAAAGCTTTTCGGCAGACGGCGTCGAGATCGTTATTTGGGGCGTCGCCATTCATCCCGGCTTTGCCAAGGGCAGGATGGAGAATGCCATCAAGATCGCCAGCCGGATCATCGACCGCCTGCCCCCGCATATGGCGCCCGAGACGACTGAGGGTCGCGAAGGTTTCCTGCATCCGACGAACCTTCAGGGCACGATGGAAAAGGCTAGCATCAGCCACATTGTCCGCGCCTTCGATGAAGAGGGATTGAAACAGGAGAAGGAAGTGCTGCGCCGGATCGTCGAGGGCGTCATGACTGAATTCCCCGGTTCGACCTTCTCTTTCACGGTGAAAGAACAGTACCGCAACATGAAGATGGTTCTGGATCGCAACCCGGAAATCATCGAAAACGCGCTGGAAGCCATCCGACGCGCCGGCATGACACCGGTGCGCGGCAGTATCCGCGGCGGCACGGATGGCTCGCGTTTATCCTTCATGGGCCTGCCCTGCGCCAACGTCTTCGCCGGCGGCCATGCCTTCCACTCCCCGCTCGAATGGGTGAGCCGACAGGATATGGAAAAGGCTGTAACGACCCTGGTGGAGCTCGCGAGAGTGTGGGAAGAGCGCAGCTGATGCCTAAAAAGTGAAGTCACTCCGTGGGGCCAATTTAAAATCCCGCTCCTCGGCCATGTCGGATGGCCAGGCTCGCCGCGCGTCGAGACGCGGCGAGCCGTTTGTCTCGTTTTCGTGGCTCACGGGCTCGACGACAAGAAGTACAAGAATTAAGAAAATCTGAGATTTTTCTAAATGCGGGCGGAGTTCTCTGAAAATCGGCAGGCATTGTCACAATGGAGATTGGTGTAACCTGTTCTTCACCGCATAAGATTCATGTGTCCTGCTAATTTTTTTTCGTTGTTCTCGGCACAAACCCAACCATAAACCCGAACAGTCGACCAATCTTCTCCAACGTTTCCAATGTGGGATTTGCGGTTCCAGCTTCGACTTCCGCAATCTGGCGCCTTGTAAGTGACAACGTCTTTGCGAATTCCTCCTGCGTCATGCCAAACCCCCTACGGATCTCCGCAACTGCTTCGGGCAGCCTTAGATCACCGGTTCGAGCGCGCTCCGCCAGTGTTCGCCGATTTTCGAGAATCTCTTCTTTCGTGGGTTTTTTCCAGCGAGCCATTTAGCTGTCCTCCGGCATCACTGGCACGCCGCCAGAACGCTATCCGCGATCTCAATGGAGCGTCCCATTGCGCGCTCCAGAATCTCCGGGGTCGCACCCATGTCTTTCGCCATGGTCGGAGCTTGGCGCAGAGGTTCGGCAAACTCGGAAAGCTTAGCCGCGAGCGCTTTCTGTTCTGCAGGATCAGGCATCAGTTCGGCGCAAATCCGTTTCCAGTCGGGAAGATGATCGCGACCACCGTCACGCATCATGGCCCAGCGGGTGGAACGAACGATTCCCTCTTTGGCGAGCCGCATTGGTGCGAAATCAAAGAGCGGAGACAGGCGGATCGTGCCGTCCTGATGCTTGCTGAGAGCGGAATTCCGGCCGTGATTGTCGGGATTGCCAAGTGCGAGGTTGGCGATGTCGCGCTTCAGGTATTCGACGATGTCCGCGAAGGGATCGGCCGAATATTGGCGCAGAACGTCGATATAGGCTTCATGGGTGCCGACATGGCCGAAATCAGCAACGCCGATCGCTGACACCAGGCTTTCCTGGCCCAGCCGGACGGTTCCGCCGCCTTCTTCCTTCTTCCGGTCGAAACGGGGAATGATCAGGACGCCCTCGGCATAGGTCGAAGGTTCGTTGACATCAAGACCGATCTCTTGAGCGATCCGCGAATAAAGGGCTTCGCCTTCGAGAATCAGACGGTCTACAGGCTCGTTGCTGCGTACCAGCTTGACGATGGCGTGGCGCAGAGCCTCATCATCGGTCACAAAGCTGTCAGGATAATATAGCCCGTCATTCGCCTGGGTCATGGAGACCTTCGGCCATTCTCCTTGCAGGCCACTGGAGCCGGAGGCGAGCATTCCAAAGCGATCGGCGACTTCCATGAAACGATCCGACCGCTCAAGGATTTCCGCTTCTGTAACCCCTTGGCGCTCAACACCGCGCAGGCGTTCCGTCTCGGCCTCTGCTGCTTCCTTGATCCGGATATTGCCAATGCCACCTGTCGCCGATCGCAGAAGCAGCGGAAGATCGGAAGCGCGCGAGCCTTCAGCAAGGCCGAGGTGATCGGCAAGCTTTCGCCTTGCATGGCCTTGGGGCATGAGATCCAAGACGAACGGCGGCCAGCTGCGGCTATATCGATTTTCGAGGTCAACAGGATAACAGACTGACAAGGCGCGATGGTTGCATACCGTCTTTCCGGCCGCAAATTCCGCCGCTGCCATCGTGACGAAATAATCGAGATCGTAGTCGACGATCGACGCGCTCTGAAAGCCGGCCGCATCGTCCGTGAGTTCTAGTGTCGCGGCGTGATGCCACTCACCATTAAAATGGGTTTGAAGCGTTAGGCGCACTAATTGACCCTTTCAATGGTTCAAATAATGCATTTTTTCAATTTATTCAACCCATCAAAGTGGGTTGAATAACTGCCACTTGAACTGCCAGCTACCGAAACGGGTAGGGAAGCACCTGATCCGGCTGATCATCTTTAGGCCTCTCAGCTCACTACCACACGCAAACAGCATCATTGAAAAGCCAAGCACCGGCGTCAACCAAGCATCGGGCCCGCTCTTGCAGTAAACAGGATGAGCGAGACAGCTCCGATTGCTGCGAAGAAGACCATCCCGAAATCGTATTGCTTTGAAAGGCTCGTGAGCCGGGCCGAATGCTGGGCATAGCGCAATTGCCTTGCTAACTTTCGCTTTTCGGATGCCAGTTGATCGCGCTTGAATTGCAGTTGTCATTCTTCCATTTCATCCGAAGTCGAATCCTCGACCTCATCCGGCTGCGCCATGTCATGCCTACTGAGCAGGCCGGCATCTTCCAGCATTTCCATGTTCGGCAGGTCCCGCAGCGTATCGAAACCGAAGGATGCCAGGAAATGCGGGGTCGTCACGAAGGTGTAGGGCGCTCCCGGCGTGGGGCTGCGGGGGCCGGAGGCAAGAAAACCGGCCTCGCGAAGGCCTGCCATTGTGTCGCGGCTGACCTCCTTGCCGAAAATCTTCGTGAGCTCCGTTCGGGTTACCGGCTGGAAATAGCCAACCGTCATCAGGACGGCCGCCTCGTGATCCGACAGGCTCGCGGAAATATGGCGGGTCGGCGCAGCTGATGCGCGGATCGCCTGGCCATAAACCAGACGCGTGCGATGCTGCCAGCCGCTCGCGACCGAAACAATGTCGTAAGGCCGATTGCGCAGCTCTTCCCGGAGGTCGTCCACGAGAAGGTCGATACTACAATCCTTACCAACTACACGCGCCAGCACTTCGCGGCTGACCGGCTCCCTGGAGGCAAAGATCACCGCCTCGACCCGCATCATCCATTCGCGCCAGCGCAGATCGGGCGGCAAATCTTCCAGATCACGATCGAGAAGAACTTCGCTGTCTGCCCGCTGCTGTCGCTTGCGGTTTTCCATACGCGCTGTGCCGGGTGCAGCCATCGTTACAGCCCAAAAATACGAAAGCTTTGACGGCCGGAGAGCTCACGCACGCCACCCAGGCTTTCCAGCCGCTCGAAAAGCCGCCTGCTCGCCCATCGCGACAGATTGGTACCCGGTGCCGAAACCACCACCGCATCGTCATCGAGAAGCTGGCGGATCACGGCGGAGGCGCCCTTGGTCCGCACCTTTCCAGACACTTTGAGCATATGATCGGCGCGTCGCTCAATTTCGCCGGCCATGCGCAGGGCCTCGCTTGTCCCTTGGGCCAAGGCGATGCAGACGGCGCGGTGAAAGCCGTCATCCCCCGGGAGCATGCGCCCGCGCCCACCAATCGTGCGGAAGGCCGGCCCATAGCGTTCCGCCATCAACAACGGCACGGGGCGCGGCCATCGCAGTTTCTGCGCCAGCACCCAGTCCGCAAGCCACCACGCCAAAACCTCTGCGTCGGGGCGGAGAGTGACAATCCGGGTAGCAAGATCAGCAACGATGAATGGAGCCGCCCTGTTGGCCTGCAGCAGATCGTCGACAAGGCTTGGAATATCCGCGAGCAGTTCATCCCAACCCACAGACAGAAGCGTGCAGAGTTCGCGCAGGGTTTTCGTATCGATTACCCGCGTTCCGCCGGCAAGTCGTCGATACGCCACTAGCACACTGCCCGCGGGTCCTGGACTGTCTCCCGGTGACGTCAGAAGCACCGCATCCCGCAGGGCGGCCTCTTCCTCGTTCCAGCCGAGCAGCTTGACGGCCGATACGGCACATTTCAGGGTAAGACGCTGGCGCCAGCACCCGGCCCAGATAGGGTCGGAGCGAACAAGACCATCCAGCAGACCCAGCGCACAGCCGGCGGCAAAGGCCGCGTCGGCCTCGGTGGTCACTCCACCACGCGGCAAGGCCCATCCAGGGATGAGCAAGGACGGCGGCACGGCGGATGAATTTGAGGAAACAAGCGATTCCATCGGCGCAGCATAGATGACCGGGGCGCTATCGCCTACAATCTCTAGTAAAACCGCACAGAATATTGATGACTGCGGGACATGCTTCAAACGCCCCCGCCGCTTCGCTCAAATCGACAGGGAAGCCTCCAGAAACGAAAAAGCCCGCCGCGGGAGGAGGTGCGGCAGGCTTTTCCAAAAGAACCGAGCAGCGACTGGGAGGAGGAGTGCCGCCGCTCCTACAGACACCCCTGGGAGGAGGAGCGGGGCGTCTGAAACACGAAGCTCTGCGGGAGGAGGTGCATTGCTTCGATAAAAATCATCATACACTGACGGCGCTTATTTGATAGGCATTATGTTGCAGTGCAGCTATGCACAAAACGCAGATCTTGTAGGCAGGCTTTGGTTTCCCGTGCGGCACCGGGGTTTCAGCCCCCAGAACGCAAAAACGCCCGCGAAACAGCGGGCGTCTGCAACAGCATTGAGAGGTGCTGGTATTAACGAGCGATCGAGGCGCGAGCCACGCTGCGGATGTCTGCCCGGTCGATACCGAGGTCCTGCAGTTCGCGGTTGGTCATCCGGCCGAGTTCGCTAATCGTCTGACGATACTTGCGCCAGTTGTTCAGTGCACGTGTTACGTTCATGATAAATCCCCTTTCCTGAGGCAGTCCCGACGTCAGCACCCTGTGCGCTCCCGTCGTTTTCATGAGGGGAATATAATCGGTTGAACGTCGAACAAACAGCGCCAAAGCGTCAGGTCACCCATGCACGCAATGCAAGGGTCGCGTAAAAGAATCACCTAAAGGAAGGCCAATTCCTTCAGCAGGGCATCGATTCGCTCCGGCAAGGCATGGTCATTCATGAACATATGCCGCAGCTGCGTGCGATCGCTGACGCCCGACTGGTACCAAGAGATCAGGCCAACGGCGACCTGATTTGCTTCTTCGCTGCGGATATCCGCACCGTTTTCGGCGCACCACGCTTCGAGGAACCTCTGTAGAAGATGGAGATCGTCAGCTTCGAGCGGAAGATCGGACTGAAAGGAAGCGTGCATTTGAACCCTCTTGTTGCGCATAACGCGCAATAAACGGCGATTGCTCCAGGATGGGTTCGGTCACCAGAGCGAAATACCGGCACTACACACCTTGCGGTGCAGTAAGCTGATCATAAGGGGCGAATCTTGCCCCAGACCTTCCTAATCCTGCACCCTTCGACGACAAATGCAGCGAGAAGGCGCTGCAGTTCTCATACCTCGCCAACCCGGTGATTTTAGGGCCGGCACAACACGGAAGGCATTTTGTCCAAAAGTGCCTCCTTTGTGACAAGACCTGCCCCCCTGCTCTGCGCAATCTTCCCTCGTGATCAATAGCGCCGCACCATCATCGCAGAGAGAACTCATGTCTATCAAAGCAACGCCCACGCCAGGCCCGAAGCTTCTTACGCCGAAGGACCATACCCTGATCATGATCGACTTCCAGTCGCAGATGTCCTTTGCGACCAAATCGATCGATGCAGTCAACCTGCGCAACAACGCGGCTCTGGTCTCGCACGCCGCAGCCGGCTTCGGGGTCTCGACCATCCTGACCACGGTTGCTGAAAAGAGCTTTTCCGGCCCGATGTTCGAGGAAATTACCCTGGCATTTCCCGGCCAGAAACTGCTCGACCGCACGTCGATGAACACGTGGGAAGATGCCGCGGTCATCGATGAAGTGAACCGCATCGGTAAAACGCGCATCGTGCTCGCGGGCCTTTGGACCGGTGTCTGCATCGTTGGTCCGGCGCTTTCGGCGATCTATCAGGGTTTTGAGGTCTATGTCATCGCCGATGCCTGTGGCGACGTTTCCGACGAGGCACACAACCGCGCCATGGACCGCATGGTTCAGGCCGGCGCCCAGCCGATGACGTCGCTGCAATACATCCTGGAACTGCAGCGCGACTGGGCCCGCACGGAGACCTACGACATGACCACCGGGATCGCCAAGAAGTTCGGCGGCGCGTATGGTCTCGGCATCATCTACGCCAAGACCATGTTCGGTGCTCACGAAGGCTGAGCGTCCCCACGACAG
This sequence comes from Pararhizobium capsulatum DSM 1112, assembly GCF_030814475.1. Taxonomy (NCBI): domain Bacteria; kingdom Pseudomonadati; phylum Pseudomonadota; class Alphaproteobacteria; order Hyphomicrobiales; family Rhizobiaceae; genus Pararhizobium; species Pararhizobium capsulatum. The sequence continues at coordinate 660,578 of NZ_JAUSVF010000002.1, forward strand.
CGGCGGAGGTTTCCGCCGCTGTTTCCGTTTTTGTTGCAGGTGAGGTTTCCGATGAAGATCTACATTCTTTCGCTGACCGTCGGCCTCTTGGTCGGGGTGATCTATGGCCTCCTCAACGTCCGCTCTCCGGCGCCGCCGATTGTCGCGCTTATCGGGCTCCTGGGCATTCTCGTCGGCGAGCAGATCCCGCCCCTGATCAAGCACTTCTGGAACAAGGAACCCGTGGCAGTCTCCTGGCTGCAGCAGGTGAAGCCGCATATGTTCGGCCACCTGCCAAAGGCCTCCAAGCCACAGGACGATACGTCCTCCGAGCGGAGTAAGGGGTGATGCCGACCCGCCGCAGTTTCCTTGGAGCCGCCGCCTCCAGTCTCGCTCTACCCGGCCTGTTTTCGCCGGCCCTTGCCAATGATCCGATTACCGGAGCCAGCACGATGACCCCTGATCTCATTCTCCACAATGGCCGTTTCACGACCCTCGATCGCACCAATCCGACCGCAACAGCCGTTGCCATCAAGGATGGGACGTTCCTTGCCGTCGGGCGCGATGAAGAGGTTGTCCCGCTGAAATCGGACACGACAAAGGTAGTCGATCTCAAGGGCCGTCGCGCCCTGCCTGGCCTCATCGACAACCATCTGCACATCATCCGGGGTGGCCTGAACTTCAACATGGAATTGCGCTGGGACGGCATCCGTTCGTTGGCCGACGCCATGGACATGCTGAAGCGACAGGTGGCGATTACCCCGCCGCCGCAATGGGTGCGCGTGGTCGGCGGCTTCACTGAACACCAGTTTGTCGAAAAGCGCCTGCCGACCATTGATGAAATCAATGCCATTGCCCCCGATACACCGGTCTTCCTGCTACATCTCTACGACCGCGCCCTGCTCAATGGTGCAGCTCTTCGCGCCGTCGGCTACGACCGGAACACGCCTGAGCCGCATGGCGGCGAGATTACCCGCGATGCCAATGGCAACCCGACCGGCATGCTGCTTGCCAAGCCGAATGCTGCCATTCTCTACGCGACGCTTGCAAAGGGTCCGAAGCTGCCCTTCGACTATCAGGTCAACTCCACCCGCCATTTCATGCGCGAGCTCAACCGCCTCGGCGTGACCGGCGCGATCGATGCCGGGGGCGGCTTCCAGAACTATCCCGAGGATTATGCGGTCATCCAGAAGCTTTCCGACGAAGGCCAGATGACCATCCGCCTCGCCTACAACCTTTTCACCCAGAAGCCGAAAGAAGAGAAGAGCGACTTCCTCAACTGGACGGCAACCTCGAAATACAAGCAGGGCGACGATTATTTCCGCCACAACGGAGCCGGTGAAATGCTGGTGTTTTCGGCTGCCGATTTCGAGGATTTCCGCCAGCCGCGGCCGGATATGCCCGCCGAGATGGAGGACGATCTGGAGGGCGTGGTACGGGTGCTTGCGGAAAACCGCTGGCCCTGGCGCATGCACGCCACCTATGACGAAACCATCTCCCGCGCCCTCGATGTGTTCGAGAAGGTCGACAAGGATACCTCGCTCTCCGGCCTCAACTGGTTCTTCGACCACGCCGAAACCATTTCCGACAAGTCGATCGACCGGATCGCGGCGCTCGGCGGCGGTGTCGCGGTACAGCACCGCATGGCGTTTCAGGGCGAATATTTCGTCGAGCGCTACGGCGCAGGTGCTGCTGAAGCCACCCCGCCCATCGCCCGGATGCTCAACAAGGGCGCCAAGGTCTCGGCTGGCACGGATGCCACCCGCGTCGCCTCCTATAACCCGTGGGTTTCGCTGTCCTGGATGATCACGGGTCGCACGCTCGGCGGCATGCGTCTCTATCCCGAGCGCAACTGCCTCGACCGGGAAACGGCGCTGAGGATGTGGACCGAGAACGTCACATGGTTTTCCAACGAGGAAGGCAAGAAGGGCAGGATCGAGAAGGGCCAGCTGGCCGACCTGGTCATTCCCGATCGCGACTTTTTCTCCTGCCCCGAGGACGAAATCAGCCATGTAAGCTCCGAGCTGACGATGGTGGGCGGCAAGATCGTCTGGGGGGCCGGTGACTTTGCCGATCTCGATGACAATCCCGTTCCGCCAGCCATGCCGGACTGGTCGCCGGTACGTACCTTCGGTGGGTACGCAGGCTGGGGCGAGCCACAGGGCGCTGGCAAGAACTCGCTGCGCATGAAAGCGGCGTCGCTCTGCGGCTGCGCCAACAGCTGCAATGTCCACAACCATGATCACGCCACCGCCTGGTCGAGCAAGTTGCCGATCTCCGATCTCAAGGGCTTCTGGGGTGCGCTTGGCTGCGCCTGCTGGGCCGTGTGAGGAGAGTTGTCATGACCGAGTTTGAACGGAAATTTGCTGATACCGCCCGACCGATCGTCCGCCCGGCCGTCCTTTACTGGCTGGCCTTGCTCGGGCTTTGCGCTGCCTATCTCCAGGGCAGCCTGATGAAACTGTTCGATTTTCAGTCCGCGATCGGCGAGATGAACCATTTCGGGCTCTCGCCCGCCCCGGTCTTCGCAGTTCTGGTCATCGCCTTCGAACTCGCCGCTTCGGCAATGATCCTGACTGGCTTCTTCCGCTGGCTTGGCGCTTTGGGACTGGCGGGCTTCACCGTCATGGCGACCTTCGTTGCCCTGCGGTTCTGGGAGATGGCGCCGGGACAGGAACGCTTCATGGCAACGAATGCCTTTTTTGAGCACCTCGGCCTCGTCGGCGGATTTTTCATCGTCGCCTGGGTCGATCTCACTTCCCCCGACCAACGATAGGAGCAATCATGTCATCTGCCCGTCCCTTAGATCTCGCCTTGACGCGCCGCGACGTGCTTCTTGCCGGTGCAGCGCTTGCCGCCGTTGTTGCAATTCCCGTTTCCACCGTAGAGGCTCAGGTCTCTGCAACCCCACAAAAAGGAGAACCCCGCATGAGCTTCGTAACCACCAAGGACGGCGTTGATATTTTCTACAAGGACTGGGGTCCGAAAGACGCGCAGCCAATCATGTTCCATCACGGCTGGCCGCTGAGCGCCGACGATTGGGATGGCCAGATGCTGTTCTTCCTCTCGAAGGGCTACCGAGTTATTGCCGCCGACCGTCGCGGCCATGGTCGTTCGTCTCAGGTCTCCGAAGGCCATGATATGGATCACTATGCGGCCGACGCCTTCGCTGTGGCCGAAGCGCTTGATCTCAAGAATGCCGTCCACATCGGCCACTCCACCGGTGGCGGCGAAGTCGCTCGTTATGTCGCCAAGCACGGCGAACCTTCCGGCCGCGTTGGAAAGGCCGTTCTGGTCTCCGCCGTCCCGCCATTGATGCTCAAGACCGACGCCAATCCGGAAGGTCTTCCGATCGAAGTGTTCGATGGCTTCCGCTCTGCGCTCGCAGCAAACCGCGCGCAGTTCTTCCGCGACGTGCCGAGCGGTCCGTTTTACGGCTTCAACCGCGAGGGTGCCACGATACAGGAGGGTGTGATCCAGAATTGGTGGCGTCAGGGCATGATGGGTAGCGCCAAGGCCCACTACGACGGGATCAAGGCCTTCTCGGAAACCGATCAGACGGAAGACCTGAAGGCAATTTCCGTTCCAACGCTCGTTCTGCATGGTGAAGACGATCAGATCGTGCCGATCGCCGACGCGGCTCTCAAATCGATCAAGCTTCTGAAGAACGGCACGCTGAAAACCTATCCGAAGTTCGGGCATGGCATGCTGACCATCAATGCCGATGTCTTGAACGCCGATCTTCTGGCCTTCATCAAGGCCTGATTTTCAACGCCGCCGCGGAAGCACACTCGCCCGCGGCGGCGCCTCTTTAAGACATGGGACGGCAGGCAGCCGTCGGAGACCTGTATTGACCCATCAACACGCCGATCCTGAGCCTACGCTGACACCGCCAACGAAAACGTCGTCAAGCGGATTTGCGCCACTTCGCCAGACCGTCTTCGCCGTGCTGTGGGCAGCAACCGTGCTTGGCAATACCGGTAGCTTCATGCGCGATGTCGCAAGCTCCTGGCTGGTCACCGATCTTTCAGCCTCGCCAGCGGCGGTCTCGCTAATCCAGGCGGCGGGCACGCTGCCGATCTTCCTACTCGCCATTCCGGCCGGCGTGCTCTCGGACATTCTCGACCGCCGCAAATTCCTGATCGCGATCCAGCTGCTTCTCGCCAGCGTCAGCATCTCCCTGATGATCCTGTCCTATAGCGGGATGCTGACGATCAGCCTGCTCGTCGGCCTGACCTTCGTTGGCGGTATCGGGGCGGCGCTGATGGGGCCGACCTGGCAGGCCATCGTGCCGGAACTCGTGCCTAAGAAAGATATCAAGAGTGCCGTCGCCCTCAATTCTCTCGGCATCAACATCGCCCGTTCGATCGGCCCGGCGGCCGGCGGCTTGCTGCTCGCCGCATTCGGCGCGGCGTTGACCTATGGTGTTGATGTCATCAGCTATGTCTTCGTTGTCTCTGCCCTGCTTTGGTGGCCGCGCGCCAAGGATGCTGACGATGCGCTGTCGGAGCGCTTTATGGGGGCCTTCCGGGCTGGCCTGCGCTACACCAGGGCAAGCCGCCCGCTTCATATCGTGCTGATGCGCGCCGCGGTTTTCTTCATCTTCTCCAGCGCCGTCTGGGCGATGCTGCCGCTCGTTGCCCGCAATCTGCTGGGTGGCGATGCCGGCTTCTACGGCATCCTTCTGGGCGCTGTTGGCGCCGGGGCCATTCTCGGCGCAATCGTCATGCCGCAGCTTCGGGAGCGCTTCGATTCGGATGCGCTGCTTCTGGGCTCGGCGATCATCACCGCGATCGTCATGGCATCACTTGCTTTGGCCCCGCCACAATGGCTGGCGATCCTCGTCCTATTGCTGCTCGGCGGCGCCTGGATCACCGCTTTGACGACCTTCAATGGTGCAGCGCAGTCCATTCTGCCAAATTGGGTGCGGGGGCGCGCACTCGCCGTCTATCTCACCGTCTTCAACGGTGCCATGACGGCCGGTAGTCTCGGCTGGGGCGCGATCGCACAGGAGATCGGTGTGCCGATCGCGCTCCTGGTCAGCGGCGCTGGGCTTCTAATTGTCGCGCTCGTCCTTCACCGTATCAAGCTTCCGAGCGGCGATGCAGACCTCGTGCCGTCAAACCATTGGCCCGAGCCGCTCGTAGCCGAACCGGTCGAACATGACCGCGGCCCGGTCCTGATCCTGATCGAATATCGTATCGCCCGCGAAAGCAGGGGCGCCTTCCTCGACGCTCTTACCCGCCTTTCGGAAGAGCGTCGCCGCGACGGCGCGTATGGCTGGGGCATGACGGAGGATTCCGCCGATCCTGAAAAGATCGTCGAATGGTTCATGGTCGAATCCTGGGCGGAGCACCTGCGCCAGCACAGGCGTGTGTCAAAGGCCGATGCCGATCTGCAGCAGGAGGTCGTTCGTTACCATATCGGCCCGGACAAGCCTGTCGTCCGGCATTTCTTGACCATCGAACATCGTCACAGGCATCGGAGCGGAACCCGCTAGCTCAATGCCGATCGCGCAAGCGCCAGGCTGACGCGGTGATGTTGATCTCGCGGGAGAAGATCTCCGACATGTGATGCTCGTCGATGAAGCCGCATTTTCTGGCGATATAATCGGGGTGCAGGCCTGTACCGCTTAGGAGATCCTTTGCCCGGTCGATGCGGTAGGCAAGCAGCCAGGACATCGGGTCGTGCCCGGTGCTCGCCTCGAAACCATCGACAAAATCCTCCTCGGCAAGCCCGCTCGCAAGGGCGACCTCGGCCAACGATAGGTCCCGTTGGAAATTGGCGATCATGAAGTCCTTGGCGCGCTTTTCCTGGACGAATGAGAGCGTTTTTCCGTTTATCCTGTTGCGCCCGGGAAGACATCCGTAGCGATGGGCGATATGGGCGTTAAAGGCCAGACTGACCTGCGCCACCAGAGGCGTGGCGAAGGCATCGGCTGCATCGAACATCGGCAGAAGCGCTGCGCCCAGATTGCTGATGACAGGATCGTCCACACCGCGACAGGTGAGCAGGCCTTCGAGAAGCGGCTCGCCTGCTTCATCGGTTACCTCGTCGAGCAGGCTGCTAGGAATATGAAAAGCCAGAGCGTCGAAATCGCTGCGGATGCAGATCGCGGCGCCGTGCTTGAGGCTGATAAGGCAGATCGAGCCCTTCGGATATGTCTTGATCAGGGTCGTCGAAGCATCGGGGAGAATATCGCAGTGACGAACATCGACCAGATAAAGCATCACCAGAAAGGCGTCGTCCGCAGGAAGCGTAACGCTCCGACCGCCCTCCTGGACCTTTCCCGCAAGGTGGGTGATAGAAAGTTTTGCCGTGTGAAGCGGAGTCGTTGTCAATGTCCTCGCCTGCTTGACGCCGAAACATGCCGCGATGCGATCGCCGGGGCCGCTCATTTCATTCATCTGCATCTGCTCTGCCTGTTCCTCCCGTTGCCCTCGGACCGGAGAGCAACGTTAATCCGAATATGCCCGCACGCGCGCGCTACCACGTGCCGCCGCATCCACAATCGCAGAGACCTGGGCGACGGTTCGACCTTCAGGAACGACGATCTGGGGCGGAAATATTCAATCGCGCCCTGTTCTCCGACTCCCGTGACAAATGTCGGCATACTGCCCCTCTGCGATCGTAAAATTCAACTTTATGACGCGCTGGTGCGAAACGATTGAAGATAAAGCCTGTGATTGTCGAAAACCGGGCGTTTTTTCGAGATGTAAGCCACCTGAAATCCATCACCACCCGCCTATTCCCGAGCCGTTGCTCAAGGTCCCACGACGCTACCATTCAAAATTCGGTGCGGCGCCGCGCTATTGATAAAAAACGTACTTCCACTAGGATCGCCCTGCTCGGTTTTCCGATACAGAAAGGCTGCATTCATGGTGACGGTATCGACTAAAGGGCCAGCATCGTCTCGCGACAGTTTTGGCTGCCCTTTCAGCAAGTTATACAAGGATCAGACGCTTAGCGGCGGTAATCTGAAGCTGTTTCGGAAGGGTACGCTCGACCTGCGTCTCGAACAGGTCGAAACATCCGCCAGCGACCGCGGCTTTCTGGTCGGAATTTCCACCCAAGGCGGCCATTCGCGGCGCATTTTCCACGAACATCACGCGGTCGATCACCAGTTCGAGGAAAACTCGATCTACATCCGTAATCTTGCCGAGGATTACCGGGCTGATCTTAGCGGCCCATTCGATTTCCTGCTGCTGGAAATATCACCGAAGGCGCTGACCAGGATCGCGGAAGAAGCCGATCTCGGCAGCGTCAACGGCTTTTCCGGTGAGATCAACGGCCTTTCGGGAATGACCGGCAGCAAGGATCCGGTCCTTGCCAATCTTGCCCGCGCCCTGATCCCGGCCTTCGAGCGGCCGGAAGAGGCAAGTGCGCTTTTCATCGACCAGATGGCAACGGCCATCGGCACCTATCTGGTACATCAGTATGGTGGCAAGCACCCCGCGCTCGGTGCCCGGAGCCGAAAGCTTTCCCGTTCCCACGAAAGCTTGGCGAAAAACATTCTGCTAGAAAATCTCGACGGGAATATTTCAATCTCGGAGGTCGCAGGTGCCTGCAGGCTATCACGCGGCTATTTCATCAAGGCTTTTCGCGAGACCACGGGCCAGACACCCTATCAATGGCTGCTGAACGAGCGCATCCGCCGCGCCTGCGAAATGTTGCAGCAGCCTGAAATGCCATTGGCTGAGGTGGCGATTGCCTGCGGCTTTGCCGACCAAAGCCACTTCACCCGCGTTTTCGCCAATATCATCGGCGCCACGCCGGGGAATTGGCGTCGCGGCGCCCTCCTCTGAGTGCGATGACCGGTGCCATGGCATCGCTCAGCCAGCTGCGAATTGATCACCCGTCCTCAAAGATCGGGTCCCTTACGAACATCCCACCCTGGTAGACGGAAAGCGGAGAATCTGCCGCCTGTCGTCCTAGTGATACATCGAGCTCGGCACGGAAGCGCTCGGCATTGTCCTTGGGTCTCCACCCCAAAAAGGCGGCGGCGGAATTGTCCCACCATCGGCTGTCATTGTCGGAGATGCCCCAGATGATCGGGCATCCGAGCATTGGCACTCGGAAGACGCAATCGATCATGGATTCGAAATCGTCATAGGACATCCAGGTCGACAGCATGCGGTGATTGCTTGGCCGCTCCATGCAGCTACCGATCCGCACCAGTGCCGTCTCCTGGCCGAACTTCTCGAAATACATGCGCGCCAAGGCCTCGCCGAAACATTTGGAGACGCCATACAGACCATCCGGCCGCATCGGCGCGGTCGTATCGATATGCTGGTCCTGGCGATAGAAACCGACTGTATGATTGGAGCTTGCAAACAGGATGCGCGGCTGGCCATGGGCGCGCGCGGCCTCATAGAGATTGTAGAGCCCGAGCAAATTGGCGTTCAGGATCTTCGAGAACTTGTCCTCGACCGAGATGCCGCCGAGATGCAGGATCGCGTCGCACCCTTCCACCAGACGGTCGACGGCATTGGCATCTCCGAGATCGCATTGCACCACTTCCTCATGGGCGGCGGCCGCGCCGAGATCGGCAATATCGGATACCCGCACGATTTCTGCCAGCTTACCCAGGCGTGGTCGCATGGCACGGCCGAGGCCGCCTGCGGCCCCTGTGATCAGCAAACGTTTCAAAGTCAATTCCTCCACTCTTCGCAGGGCACAACGCGAATGCCCCATGCTCAAACTCATCATACAGGTTGACAAACCACCGTCAATAAGTGGCATATAGCTTGAAAACAGGTCCGGCACGGACGTGGCGCATAGTCACGCAACACACGCGCGGATGCCGAGAGGGAGGCCCATGAGCGTTCAAGCCAAGCAGGAAGCGCCATCCGGTACGTTGACGATGCGGCTCGGCGATACGTTGCGCCGCGCGATCGCTGCTGGCCAGTTTCCGCCCGGCACGAAATTGCCGAGTGAATCCCGCCTCTCGCAAGCCCATGGTGTGAGCCGCACCGTCGTGCGCGAAGCAATCGCAGCACTCCGCGCCGATCGGCTCGTAGAGGCGCGCCAGGGTGCCGGCGTCTTTGTACTGGAACCGACGGCCGCCCCTGCACCTTCCCTTTCCCTGCAGGATATCGATCCGGCCCGGGTTTCCTCGATGATCGAGCTTCTGGAGCTTAGAACCGCTGTAGAAGTCGAGGCTGCCGGCCTTGCAGCGCTTCGCCGCTCCCCCGCCCAGGAAGAGGTCATCATTGAACGCCACTATGCGGTGCGCGCCTGTCTTAACGCCGGCGTTTCGAGCGCGGAAGCGGATTTTGCGCTGCATCTGGCGATTGCTGAAGCCACCAACAATCCGCGCTTCCGCGAGTTCCTGGCGATGATCGGCCAGAATGTCATTCCCCGCGCAGCACTCCGCAACGATGACAAGGAAGCCGATCAGCAGGCCTATATCCGCATGCTGGACGACGAGCACGCGGATATCGTTTCCGCCATTTCCGCAGGCGATGAAGACGGTGCGCGGGACGCCATGCGACGGCATCTGCGCGGCAGCCAGGCACGGTATCGCGCGCTTTTACGCGAACAGCGTCAACATGTACGATGAGTGCTTGACTCAATCTCATCATACATGTACGACAAGTTTGCCTGAGGAGGCAGACGGAGGAAAATCATAAATGACGCCGCAAGAAATCAAGGCCACGCTCGGCGCTGGCCTGTTGTCCTTTCCTGTCACCCATTTCGACGCTGAGGGGAAATTCGCGCCCGAAAGCTACAAGCGCCATGTCGAATGGCTGTCGAGCTTCGATGCACCCGTGCTGTTTGCAGCCGGAGGAACGGGCGAGTTCTTCTCGCTGGCACCCGGCGAAATTCCTGCCGTCGTCAAGGCCGCCAAGGAAGCATCTGGCAAGACTGCCATCGTTTCCGGTTGTGGCTACGGCACCGAAGTGGCCGTCGAGATTGCTCGCTCGGTGGAGAAGGCTGGCGCCGATGGCATCCTGCTCCTGCCACACTACCTGATCGATGCGCCGCAGGAAGGGCTTTATGTCCATATCAAGCGCGTCTGCCAGTCTGTCGGCATTGGCGTCATGGTCTACAACCGCGACAACTCGATTATCGGCGTCGATACGCTGAAGCGCCTCTGCGACGAATGCCCGAACCTTGTCGGCTTCAAGGACGGCACCGGCGATATCGGCCTCATCCGCCAGATCACCGCCACCATGGGCGACCGCCTCACCTATCTTGGCGGCATGCCGACGGCCGAACTCTTTGCTGAAGCCTATCTTGGCGCCGGCTTCACCACCTATTCGTCCGCCGTCTTCAACTTCGTGCCTGGGCTTGCGGTTGAATTCTACGCGGCCCTGCGCGGTGGCAACCGAGCGCGTTGCGAGGAAATCCTGAGGGATTTCTTCTATCCCTTCATGGCGTTGCGCGCCCGCCGCAAAGGTTATGCCGTCTCCGCGGTCAAGGCAGGCGTGCGCCTGCAAGGCTTCGCCGCCGGCAAGGTTCGTCCGCCGCTAGACGACCTGACATTGGAAGAAGAAGCAATCCTCGAAAAGCTCATCGCTCCCTGGAAGCGCTGACATGAAGATCGCGGCCGTCCATACACATCTGCTCGAATACCGGCTGGCCGTGCCGTTTGAAAGCGCATCCATGCGCTTCGATCGCCGCGCTCATGTGCTGGTGGAGATCGTCTGCGACGACGGCACGACCGGCTGGGGCGAATGCCTCGGCCCGGCCCGGCCGAATGCTGCCGTCGTCGCGGCCTACAGGCCTTGGCTGATCGGGGCCGATCCGCTTGAAACGGAAAAGATCTGGGCGCGGCTCTACAACGCCCTTCGCGACCAGGGACAGCGTGGCCTCCCCGTCACCGCCCTTTCCGGCATCGACATCGCGCTTTGGGACATCAAGGGCAAGCACTTTGGCGTGCCCGTCTCCACCCTGCTCGGTGGCCGGTTCCGCGAGGAAATCAAGGCCTATGCGACCGGCAGCTTCAAGCGCGACGGCGTCAATCGTGTCGAGGATAATGCGGCGGAAGCCGCGCGCTACCGGGCCGAAGGATTCCATGCCAGCAAGATGAAGATCGGCTTCGGCATCAAGGAAGACTTGGCCGTGATCAAGGCCGTGCGTGACGCAGTAGGCCCCGAGATGCGGCTGATGATCGATGCCAATCATGGTTACGATCCGCTGGAGGCCGTCCAACTCGGCCGCAAAGCTGCGGAATTCGATATTGACTGGTTCGAGGAACCGGTCATTCCCGAGCAGCTCGCGTCCTATCGCCATGTGCGCGCTAACCAGCCGATCCCGGTGGCCGGTGGCGAGACCTGGCACAGCCGCTTTGGCATGCGCGAGCCGATCGAGACCGGCTGCGTCGATATCATCCAGCCGGATCTTGCCGGCGTCGGCGGCTTCACCGAGGCCAAGCGCGTGGCCGACATGGCGGCGCTGCATGGCGCGCGCGTCGTGCCGCATGTCTGGGGAACCGCAGTCCATATCGCCGCGGCCCTGCAGTTCATGGCCGCGATGATCCCGAGCCCGGTGCGCGTCAATCCGATCGAGCCGATCCTCGAATTCGACCGGACCGAAAATCCCTTCCGTCAAGCGATCGTCAAGACGCCCATCGAACACATCCAGGGGGTGGTCAAAATCCCCGATGGACCCGGCCTCGGCATCGAGATCGATCGCGATGCGCTTGCCGAGTTCCGGATGAAGGATGAGTGACATGCTGGTTCGTCCGCTCGAAGGCCGCCCGTTGAAATATCCGCTGCCGGAAGGCGCGGTCGACAGCCAGATGCATATGTACCTGCCGGGCTACCCATCCCTGCCGGGCGGCCCGGATTTACCGGCCGGCGCATTGCCGGATGCTGCACAATACCGCCGCTTCATGAAATGGTTCGGCATCGACCGCGTGATCATCACGCAAGGCAATGCCCATCAGCGCAATAACGACAATCTCGTCGCCTGCCTCAAGGAAATGGGTGACACCGCCCGCGGCGTGGCAGCCTTTTCGCCTGATATCGGCGATGACGAACTCGACGCCTTTGCCGAAGCCGGGATTATCGGCGCACGCATCATGGACCTGCCCGGCGGCGCTGTTGGCCTTGATGCGCTGGAAGCAACCGACGATCGTGCCAATGCTCGCGGCTGGATGATCGCGGTACAATTCGACGGCAACCGGATCGTCGAGCTCGAACCCCGTCTCGCCCGGCTGAAATCGCGTTGGGTTTTCGATCATCACGGCAAGTTCTTTGCCGGCGCCGCCATCGACGGCCCGGAAATCGCCGCAGTCAAACGACTGATCGACGGCGGCAAGTGCTGGTTCAAGTTTGCGGGCGTCTACGAATCCTCAAAATCCGGGGCGCCCGGCTACGAGGATGTCGCCAACTTTTCCCGTCACATCGCCAAATACGCACCGGAGCGCATCGTCTGGGGCAGCAACTGGCCGCACAACCTTGCAAAGACGACCGAGGCTTATCCCGATGATGCAGGTCTCGCTGACACGGTGCTCGGCTGGTTTGCCGACGATGCCGCCCGCAGGCGCGCGCTGCTCGATAACCCGCAGGAGCTCTACCGCCTTCCCCGCTTCAAGAGCGGAGACGACTGACTGACGCATGCGCCCATGACGAGGAGGTCACGGGTGAAATTTTAAAAAGGAGGAGGAACCAATGAAAATTGCCAAAATGCTGTGCCTGGCTGTGGGCGTTGCGCTCAGCGCCGTATCCGTGCATGCCCAGGAGATCACACTCCGCTCAGCCGACATCCACCCGGACGGTTATCCGACAGTCGATGCCGTCAAGTATATGGGTGAACTCGTCTCCCAGCGCACCAATGGCCGCATCAAGATCGAGGTCCAGAACAACGGTACACTCGGCAACGAGAAGGATACGATCGAGCAGACCCGCTTCGGCGTCATCGACATGAACCGCGTCAATGCGGCGCCGTTCAACAACCTGATCCCGGAGACTGTCGTTCTCGGTCTGCCCTTCCTGTTCCGTTCGACCGAACACATGCACAACACGGTCGACGGCCCGATCGGCGACGAAATCCTTGCGGCTTTCGAGCCGCACGGCCTGATCGGCCTCGCATACTACGATTCCGGCGCCCGCTCCTTCTATTCCAAGAAGCCTATCGAGAAGCTGGCAGATCTCAAGGGCATGAAGGTGCGCGTGCAGCAGTCCGATCTCTGGATCGCCATGATGGAAGCCTTCGGCGCCAATCCGACACCGATGCCGATGGGTGAAGTCTATTCGTCGCTCGAAACCGGCGTCGTCGATGCGGCCGAAAACAACTGGCCGTCCTACGAATCCGCCCGCCACTTCGAAATCGCTAAGAATTACACGCTGACCCAACACTCGATGAACCCGGAAATTCTGGTCATTTCCAAGATCAGCTGGGACAAGCTGAGCCCTGATGATCAGAAGGTCCTGAAGGAAGCGGCCAAGGAATCGGTCGTCAAGATGCGTGAACTCTGGAGCGCCCGTGAAAAAAGCTCCGAGGAGAAGGTTCGCGCCGCTGGCGTCAATGTCATCACTGTCGACAAGGCCGAATTTTCGGACGCGATGAAGCCGGTCTATGACAAATTCATCACCGATCCGAAGATGAAAGACCTGCTCGAGCGCATCCGCGCTACCAAATAAGCCCGGGGCCGGCCGGGTCATGCCCGGCCGGCCTTTGCATTCCCGGTGTATCGAACGCACCGGAGCCTATGGAGGAAAAGGCAATGTGGCGTTTCATGCAGGCCGTCCGGCCTGTCCTGGCCGGGCTTAGCCGGGCTTCACTTTATCTCTCGGGTGTCGGCCTTCTCGTCATGACCGCCGCCGTCGGGTGGCAGGTCTTCGCCCGGTACGTTCTCAACGACACGCCCAGTTGGTCGGAGCCGCTCTCGCTGCATCTGATGTCCTGGTTCATCATTCTCGGCGCCGCCGTCGGCGTGCGCGAAAGCGTGCATCTCGGGCTGGACTTCGTCCGGCACGGCGCACCACCCGCCATGCAGCGCGCCATGGATCTCGTCAGCCTCGGCCTCATCGTGCTCTTCGGAATTGCCATGACCTATTATTCGATCCTGCTTGCCGCCGGCACCTGGAGCGCCAGAATTCCCGTGCTCGGCTGGCCGGGCGGCGTGGACTTCATTCCAATGATCGTCGGTGGCCTGCTGATCTCGCTTTTCGCCGCCGAGCGCTTCATCGACACCTGCCTCGGAGCCGAAATCGCCGCCGATGTGGTGCTGCAGGAGGCTGCATAATGGCCTATACTATCCTCTTCGGCGTTTTCACGGCCCTGATGCTGATCGGCATGCCGATCGCCTTCTGCCTCGGCATCGCATCAGTCGCAACCGTGATGTATCTCGGCATTCCCGCGATCGTGGTCTTCCAGCAGATGAATTCCGGCATGAATGTCTTCGCCATGATGGCGATCCCGTTCTTCATCTTCGCTGGCGACCTGATGGTGCGCGGCGGCATCGCCGACCGATTGATACGCTTCGCAGCCGGCATCGTCGGCCATCTGCGCGGTGGCCTCGGTCAGGTCAACATCGTCGCCTCGACATTGTTCGGAGGCATTTCCGGCTCGGCGGTCGCCGACGCTTCGGCGGTCGGCGGCCTGATGATCCCTCAGATGGCCGCACGCGGCTATGACCGCGGCTATGCCGTCAACGTCACCGTCAACGCGGCAATCATCGCATTGATGATCCCGCCATCTCACAACATGATCCTCTATTCGATCGCAGCCGGTGGCAATGTCTCCGTGGCCGATCTGTTCACCGCTGGCATCCTGCCGGGTCTCCTGCTCGCTGCGGCGCTCATGGTCACCGCCTATATCGTGGCGCGCCGGCGTGGCTATCCGTCAGAACCCTTCCCCGGCTTTCGCAAGCTCGGCTATTTCCTGCTCGCATCGCTCCCAGGGCTCCTTCTGATTGGTATCATCTTCGGCGGCGTGCGTTCCGGCGTTTTTACAGCTACCGAAAGCTCCTGCATCGCCGTCTTTTACGCACTGCTCGTGGCGGTCCTCGTCTACAGGGAGCTCGATTGGAACGGTTTCATCGAAGCCGTCCTGCAGGCTGTGCGCACGACAGCGATGGTGCTGCTGGTCATCGGGACCGCGGCATCCTTCGGCTGGCTGATGTCCTTCCTACAGGTGCAGCAGGTACTGGTCGGCATCATCAGTGCGATCTCTGACAATCCGATCGTCGTTCTCCTGATGATCAATGTCATCCTACTGGTGCTGGGGACTTTCATGGACATGGCGCCGATGGTCATCATCTGCACGCCGATCCTGCTGCCGGTGGTCAAGGCCTTTGGCATCGATCCCGTGCACTTCGGCGTGGTGATGATCCTCAATGCCGGCATCGGCCTCAACACACCACCGGTCGGCACCGTGCTCTTCGTAGGCTGCGCCGTCGGCGGCATCTCGATCCGGGAAGCGATGCGCACGATCTGGCCGTTCTTCGGCGCCAGCATCTTCGTGCTGATGCTGGTGACCTACATACCGGGTCTGTCGCTCTGGCTGCCGGCGCTGTTCAGGTAGTTTTCCGATAGACAACAAAGCCCCGGCTCAATCCAATGGAGCCGGGGTTTTTCCATGTCCGGAGGAACTTGTTTCGTGTCTACGACTTGAGCACCGCACGTTGTTCTGGCGTCAAAGGCCGGAGGGCGTGCCCGCGCAACAGCAGAAACAGTTTTGCCGTCTCCTCCAGTTCTTCCGTCGCATACTGCGCATCAAGCAAGGTCTTGCCGGCGACGACAGGACCATGGTTGGCGAGGAGCACTGCATGGCTCGACTTCGCCTTCTCCGCGACCGCCTTGGCCAATGCTTTGTCTCCTGGTGGGAAATACGGCACCAGCGGCAGCGAGCCGACCCGCATGACGTAGTAGGCGGTCAATGGCGGCAGGACGTCTTCGGGATCGACATCTGCAAGAATGCTGGCAGCCACGGCATAGGTTGAATGCAGATGCACGACGGCGCCGCTCATTTTCTGTTGGCAGTACATGCATTGATGGAGGAAAGCTTCCTTGGTCGGCTTGTCGCCTCCGCTGTGAACACCCTCCGCTGAAAAGCGCGAGAGCCGCTCCGGTTCAAGGCTTCCAAGCGAGGCGTTGGTCGGCGTCATCAGGAGTTCGCCGGTCGAAAGACGCGCGCTGATATTGCCCGTCGAGCCGAAGGTCAGGCCGCGATCGAAGATGGATTTGCCGACGGCAGCAATCTGGTCGCGCAGCTTTGTTTCCTCGGAAAGAACCGCCGTCATGCCAGCATACCCCATGCCTTGAGAAAGAAATCATCGGCGCCGAAATTGCCGGATTTCAGCGCCAGCGCCACCGGCCTTTCATCGCCGATGCTGTGCGTCCACGGCACGCCCGGATCGATTTCCGGGCCGATACGCATGGCCTGTACGCCCAGCGCGTTGACCACGGCCCCGGAGGTTTCGCCGCCGGCAACGAGAAAGCGGTTGTAGCCGCCACGTTTCAGATTCACAGCAACGCTCGCCAGCAGATGTTCCACCACCTCACCGGCGCGATCACGGCCCAATACGTCCTGTGCCTTTTTCACCTCCGCGGGATCGTCGCTCGAATAGACCAGAGGCACCGTCGTGCCGGATGCACGCACCCAGGCGGCGACGTCATCCGCCTTGGTCCTGCCCTCGGCGATATCCAGAGGATCGACTTTCAACACCGGAACACCTGCAGCCGTCGCCGCCGCAATCTGGCGTCGCGTCGCCGCAGAGCACGAACCGGCCAGCATGACCGCTGGCCCCTGAGGTGGCGAAAACCCTTCCGTGACGGAGCCGGAAAGTTTGCCAGCCCGCCTGAAATTTTCTGGCAGCCCAAGCGCGATGCCCGAACCGCCGGTGATCAACCTGAAGCCGGCCGCGGCCCGGCCGATGGCCCGCAGATGTTCGTCGGTCACGGCATCGACGATGACGATACGCTCCCCCGCGTCTGCGGCCCTTTCAAAGGCCTCGGCAACAGCGTTGCTTCCGACATCGACAGCATTGTAAGCAACCAACCCCACCTTGTTGCGGCTCTGCCGCTGCAGCACCCGCACCAGGTTGGCGTCGCGCATTGGCGTGAGCGGATGATCCTTCATCGGACTATCCGATAGGAGCTGATCGCCGACGAAGAGATGGCCGCGATAGAGCGTGCGACCATTGGCGGGAAAGGCCGGGCAGGCAAGCGTCAACGGCACGCCCAGAAGATCGAGCAGCGCATCCGTCACCGGGCCGATATTGCCGTCATCAGTGGAATCGAAGGTGGAGCAATATTTGAACAGCAGCTGTTCTGCCCCGTTTGCCAGAAGGCAACGCGCGGCCGCAAGCGATAGGTCGATCGCCGCATCAGCCGGGATCGTCCGGGATTTCAGCGCGATGACGACGGCCTCGGCATCCCCGAAATCGAAACCTTTCTCCGGCACGCCGACAACCTGAACCGTTTTCATTCCCTCGCGCGCCAGCGTCAGGGCAAGATCGGCGGCCCCCGTCAGATCATCCGCGATTGCTCCCAAAAGCATTGTCCACTCACTCCCCAAATAGAACTCAGGCGGTCGCGCCCGTGATGATTTCGTAACCCGTGTCCACGATCAGCTTTTCTGCCGGGCGCTCTCCGCCCTCCAGCAGTTTTTCCACGGCAATCTTGCCGATCAGAAAACGGTTGGAACGCACGGTGGAGAGCGGCTGCGGCAGGGACTGGCCGATATCGAGACCGTTGAAGCCGAACAGCGCCAGCTTCTCCTTCACGGCGATACCCGCCGTCAGGCAATGGAAGAAGCCGCCGACTGCCATGTCGTCGTTCGAAAAGACGGCCACATCGACATCCGGCTTCGCCGCAACCAATGCCGCCAACGTATCGCGCCCGGCAATCGTCGAACTCGGCCCGGCAAATCTTTTTTCCGCATGAAGGCTTAACCCCGCCTCCGCGAGTGCTGTGCAAAGCCCCATGTAACGCAGCCGCGCGCGCCGGTCGGCATCCCAGTCGTGGCCGACATAGCCGAAGCGCCTGTAGCCACGTTCGATCAGATGACGCCCCGCATCATATCCCGCCTTGCGATGGGAAAGACCGACGGCGATATCGATCGGATCGGCATCGATATCCATCAGTTCGGCCACCCGCACACGGCTGTTGGCCAGCATGCGCCGCGTTGCATCGGTGTGGTCGAAGCCGGTCATGATGATCGCTGCCGGCTGCCAGGAAAGCAGCGACGACAGGATGCTCTGCTCGGCCAGCGGATCGTAGTCGGTGACGCCGATTAGCGGCTGGTAGCCTGTGGCGGCAAGCGCGGTATGAATACCGCGCAGCACTTCGGGAAACACGATGTTGGAAAGCGACGGAAGGAGAACGCCCATCAGCTGCGATCCGGAAGAAGCGAGCGAACCCGCTGCCCGGTTCGGCACGTAGCCGAGTGTCTCGATCGCAGACAGCACGCGGCTCCGCGTCGCCTCTGCAATCGGCCCCTTGTTGCGCACGACACGCGAGACCGTGATTTCGCTGACGCCGGCCAGGCGCGCAACATCCGTCAACGTCGGCATGTCCTGCAACATCTGCGTCCCTCCCATACGGATCTTCCTGCCCGAAAACGTCTTATGACAGCGCTAACATATTTTGCTTGCGCGCAGCCAGAGCCTGTGCTTATTATTTTTATGTTAGCGCTGTCATTGGCGCTTTGGGAAGAGATTTTACGCTTTTTTGGGAGGAAATCACCGTGAAATACCACAGAAAGGCTGTCGCTGCGGCAGCCCTGAGCCTTTGCACGTTCACAGCCTTGTCGGGCAGCATGGCCTATGCCGAAGACACCTATCGCCCTGAATGCTTTTCGTCGGCGCCGGACAATGCCAAGGTCATCAAGTACGAAAAGCGCGACGGCCCCTACAAGATCGCCTTCGTCAACGGCTTTGCCGGCAACGACTGGCGTGTGACCGCAATCCAGGGGGCCAAGGCCTGGGCCGCGCGGCCTGATAACAAGGCCAAGCTTTCCGAATTCACCGTCGTTTCCGTCGGTAACGATAGCGCGGCCCAGATCGCTGCCATCGATAATTTTATCGCGGCCGGCTATGACGGCATCAGCTTCATCGCCGTGAACCCGACGGCCTTCAAGGCCGTGATCAAACGCGCCGAACAGGCCGGAACCGTGCTCGTTCCCTTCGACAACGTGCTGGACACGGACCAGATCGTGCAGGTCAACGAAAACCAGTTCGAACTCGGCAAGATGAAGGCACAGGCAGTCATTGACGGCATCAAGAAGGCCAAGGGCAAGGTCGAAGGCACTGTGCTTGAAGTCTCCGGCCTGCCGGGCAACGCGACCGACCGTGACAACCACGAAGGCATGCGCTCGGTTCTCGATGCCGAAGCCGGCCTGAAGGTCGTCCAGGTCGTCGGCAACTGGGATGCCGGCACGGTGCAGAAGGTGACGGCGGATGCGATCGCCACCAACGGCCAGTTCGATGGCGTGATGGTTCAGGAAGGCTCGATCGGCGCGCTCAACGCCATGAAGAATGCCGGCCACCCGGTCGTGCCCTTCGGCGGCGATGCGGGCAACGGCACCCGCAGGCTGCTCGCAGAAGGCAAGTATCCGGGCGTAACCGCTGCCCAGGCACCGGTCATGTCTTCGATCTCGCTCGAAGCGATCGTCTCGCTGCTGGAGGGCAACGCCCTGCCGCAAAAGATCTTCCTGCCGATCCCGAGCAAGGACAATGCGGAACTCAAGGAAGGCACCGACTTCTTCCCGAAGCTGCCTGACACCTTCTACACGGCCACGGGCTATCCGAATTGCTTCCCGGTCTTCTCGCCGGATGAGCTGCTTGGCCAGACCCCGGACAATACGTAAGGTGAAGCGACCGGAGCGGCACACGCCGCTCCGGTCCCAGGACATGCCATGACCCAATCTCCCCTCGTCCAGCTGACCGGCATAACCAAGACCTATGGCGCGGTAACAGCGCTGCGCGATGTCGATTTTTCCTGCAGTGCCGGCACCATCCACGCCATTCTCGGTGAAAATGGCGCCGGTAAATCGACGCTGATGAAGCTGCTCTCGGGCGTCATTTCGCCAAGTGCCGGCAGCATGTCGCTTGACGGCAGCCCCGTCGCCTTCTCCGGCACACGCCAGGCATCGCAAGCCGGCATCGTCTGCATGTTCCAGGAACTGTCGCTGATGCCGAGCCTGACGGTTGGCGATAATATCGTGCTGTCACGCCCCCACACCATCGCCGGTTTTCTCAGCCGCAAAGCTTATCTGGAGGCCACGGCCTGCCTTGCCCGCATTGGCGCCGGCCATATCGCGCCTGATAGGCCCGTCAGCGAACTGACCCTTGCCGAACGCCAGTTGGTCGAAATCGCCAAGGCGCTCTATCAGAAGCCGCGCCTGCTTATTCTCGACGAAGCCACCTCGGCGCTGGGCGCCGAAGCCGTCGAGAAGGTTTTTTTCGTCGTCCGCCAGCTGCGCGACGAGGGTGTCTGCATCCTCTTCATCTCGCATCGTTTCCACGAGGTCCACGCGCTCGCAGACCGAATCTCGGTCTTCCGCAATGGCGGCCACGTCAGGACATTTTCAGCTGGAACCATCGATCATGAAGGCATCGTCTCCCTGATGATCGGTCAGTCGCTGCAACAGCTCTTTCCACCGCCGCGTCCTGCCGTGCCCTCGACCGTCGAACCGCTTCTGTCGGTACGCGACATGGCGTGGGACAGCGAACTTGACGGTATCAGCTTCGATGTCCGTCCCGGCGAAATCTATGGGCTGGGCGGGCTGGAAGGCCAAGGCCAGCAGCGTGTTCTCGAAGCCATCTTCGGTGTCCTGAAGGGTGTCGAGGGCACGGTTGAGATCGCCGGCAAACCCTTCCGCAACCGCACGCCCTTCCGCGCCAAGGCGGAAGAAAGCGGCATTGCCTTCATTCCCGAGGATCGCAAGACGGAAGGCATGATACCGAGCCTTTCCATCGCCAACAACATGCGCCTTGCCGGCCTCGGCCGCGACAGGCTGTTTTCCGGCCGCGACCCCGACCGGGAGGAACATTACAAGGCCCTGCTCCACCGGCTAGACCTTGTCTATGGCAGCATCGACGATCCCGTCTCCTCGCTCTCCGGCGGCAACCAGCAGAAAGTTCTGCTGGCCAAATGGCTGGCGCTGAAGCCGCGCTGCATTCTGCTGCTCGATCCGACACGCGGCATCGACGTCAAGACCAAGGCGCAGATCTATCAGCTTCTCAGCGATCTCGCCGATGCCGGCATGGCGATCGTGCTGCAGTCGACAGATTACGAAGAGCTAATCCACCTCTGCAATCGCGTCGCGGTCTTCTACCATGGCCGCATCGCACGGGAGCTTGCCGGCGCATCGCTTACGCCTGAAAACCTCATTTCCGCTGCGATGGGCCTGTCCTCGTCGCCGGATCATCATCCAATGGAGGCACGGGCATGACAGCCAATTTCCTGCGCCGCAATCTACGCACGCTCTTTCCGGCCGCCGCCTTCGTGCTGCTCTTCGCGCTCTATATCGGCACGCATCCGCGCGGTCTTTCCACCTATGTCGTGACCATCTGGGCAAACCAAAGCGCGTTGCTTGTCTTTGCCGCCTTCGCCCAGTTCTTCGTCGTGCTGGTGCGCGGCATCGATCTTTCCGTCGGCCCGATGGTCGCGCTGAGCAACGTGGTCGCGTCCTATCTCCTGGCCGGTGATGGGTTTTCCCTCTGGCTTGGCGTCATCGCCGTGCTGGCCACGGGTGTTGCCTGCGGTTTCGTCAATGGCGTGGTCGTCGCGGTCGGCCGCATCCCGCCCATCATCGCGACACTGGCAACGGGCGCGATCTATTCCGGCATTGCGCTGTTTCTCCGACCAACACCGGGCGGCGACGTCAATTCCGATCTCTCGGATGCCATGACCTATGCCGTCGGCCCCATCCCGACGTCGCTGATCCTGATCGCAATCCTTCTGATCGCCATCGCCATCCTCCTGAAACGAACGGCCTTCGGCCTTTCGCTCTACGGCGTCGGCTCCTCGGAGCATGCGGCGGAGCTGACCGGCATTTCGCTTACCAGGACACGCATTGCCGCCCATAGTCTCGGCGGCCTTTGTGCGGGGATCGCCGGCTTCTATGTCGCCATGGTCACGCTGACCGGCGATGCGGGCATCGGCCCCTCCTACACGCTGAACTCGATTGCCGCGATCGTGCTCGGCGGCGTGTCGCTGGCGGGCGGCATCGGCAGCCCGATCGGCGCCGTTATCGGTGCGCTGCTCTTGAAAACGGTCGCCGCCCTGATGTTCTTCTCCGGCCTGCCGCCCTTGGCGCAGCCCTTCTTTGAGGGGTTGATCCTGGCGCTTGCCATCATGCTGGGCTCGCTGGCTCTGCTGCGTGTCCGCAACCGCTTGAAGTTGTTTGCCCAATGACACCCATCGAAACCACACTCCCGAGACCTGCCCGTGTGCGCCTGCGCATCGATCCGGCCATCATGGTCGTCTCGGTCGGCTGCATTCTGCTGCTCGCCATCGGCGGCTTCATCTTTCCGCCGTTCCTCTCTGCCGGCTATCTGCTGCAGCAACTCCAGATCGCCTCCTTCCTCGGCATCATCGCCGCGGGTGCTACGCTGGTCATACTGCTGGGACATATCGACCTCTCCGTCCCCTCCGCGATCACCGCGGTTGCGGTGCTGACAACAACGGTTGCCGGTTCGGCTTCGCCCGAGGTCGCGGCTTTCGCCATCCCCATCGGCCTTACAGGCGGTGCCTTGATCGGCCTTGTCAACGGGCTGGGGGTCGCGATCTTCCGCCTGCCCTCCATGGTCTGGACGCTTGCGGTCAATTCCATGCTGATGGGTGTGCTCGTCTTCGTCACCGGCGGCTTCAAGCCGAGGGGCGTGATCCCGCCGGTTTCCGCGACCATTGCGCTGGAGCGGTCACTCGGCATTCCGAATGTCTTCCTCTTCTGGCTCGCCATCATGATCTTCGTCGGCCTGCTCCTGCGCCGAACAATCTACGGTCAGTATCTCTTTGCCACCGGCTGCTCTGAAAAGGCCGTCTTTCTCTCCGGCGTGCGCGTGCGTCTCGTGACCGTCCTGACTTTCGTCGCAGCTGGCCTCTTCACCGCCGTCGGTGCGATCCTACTCGCCGGCTATGCAAACCAGGCTTATCAGGGCATGGGCGATTCCTATCTCATGCCGGTCATCACCGCCGTTGTCATCGGCGGAACTTCCATCCTCGGCGGGCGCGGCAGCTATGCCGGTACGGTCGTCGGCGCGCTGTTCATAACCCTTCTGTCGTCCATCCTTTCCGTGCTGCAGATGCCGGAAGCGCTGCGGCAAATCGTTTTTGGCGTTATTATTCTTACTATGCTGCGCATCCGCAGATTCGACAGGAGAAGCCTCTGATGGCCGGACCCCAAAATGTAGCAATCATCGGCCTTGGCTCCATGGGCCTCGGGATGGCCCGCTCGTTGATCCGCGCCGGGCATATCGTTTCCGGCTGCGATATCAATGAAGCCGCGCGCGAAAGCCTCGCATCCGCCGGCGGCGAGGTCGCGACCTCGCCCGCCAAAGCTGCAGAGGGCGCCGATATCGTCGTCGTCGTCGTCGTCAATGCCGCCCAGACGGAAGAGGTGCTTTACGGAGCGCAGGGTGCCTTTTCGACAATGAAGTCCGGCGCCGTCATCATCTCCTCCGCCACCGTCTCGCCCACCCAGGCAAAGAGCTTTGCCGAACGCGCCAACCAGAAAGGCGTCCTCTATCTCGATGCGCCAATCAGCGGTGGCTCGGTCAAAGCCGATGCCGGGAAGCTTACGGTCATGGCCTCCGGCACGCCGCAAGCCTTTGCAGCCGCAAGACCAGCGCTCGATGCGATGGCCGACACGGTCTATGGGCTCGGCGATACCGTCGGCATCGGCTCATCCTTCAAGATTGTCAATCAGTTGCTGGCGGGTGTTCATATCGCCGCGGCCTGCGAGGCAATCACTTTTGCCAAGAGCCTCGATCTCGATATCTCCAAGGTCTTCGAGGTGATTTCGAAGTCGGCCGGCAATAGCTGGATGTTCGAAAACCGCATCCCGCATGTGCTGGCTGGCGACTACACGCCCCACAGCGCCGTCTCGATCTTCACCAAGGATCTCGGCATCGTCTCGGATCTCGGCCGCGCCCAGAAATTTCCGCTGCCGATCGCATCGGCAGCGCTGCAGCTCTTCCTGATGACCGAAGCCGCCGGCATGGGCCGCGACGACGATGCCTCCGTTGCGCGACTGCTCGCTCGGATCACCGGCCTGAAACTGCCTGGCATGGAGGACGAGGACTGACATGCCCCGCTTTGCCGCCAATCTCTCGATGATGTTCAACGAGGTCGATTTTCTCGATCGCTTCGATGCGGCCGCGAAGGCTGGCTTTACTGCGGTTGAGTATCTTTTCCCCTATGATTTCCCGGCTGAGATGGTTGCAGAGCAACTTCGCAATGCCGGTTTGTCCCAAGCACTTTTCAACCTGCCGCCCGGAGATTGGGCCAAGGGAGAGCGTGGCCTTGCCGCCTTGCCCGAGCGGAGAGACGAATTCCGCCAGTCCGTCGCCAAGGCCGTCGACTACGGCCAGATCATCGGCACGCCGCTCTTGCACATGATGGCTGGCATTGCGCCGCATGACGACCCCGCTACCATTGCGAGCTACCGGGATTCGGTTTCTTTCGCCGCAGATGCCGCAGGTGTGGCCGGCATAGGTCTTGTTCTCGAGCCCATCAACAGTCGCGACATGCCGGGTTATTTCCTCAACGATTTCAACCGTGCGGCCGATCTGATGGCCGATCTCAGCCATCCAAACATCAAGCTGCAGTTCGATATCTACCACCGCCAGATCATCCACGGCGATGTCCTCGTCGCTCTGGAGCAGATGATGCCGATCATCGGCCACGTGCAGATCGCATCCGTGCCGAAACGGCATGAACCGGGCACCGGTGAACTCGACGACTACCGCATATTCGCAGCTCTGGATGCTCTGGGATATCAAGGCTATGTCGGCTGCGAATACCGGCCGGCCGGAGGCACCTTGGAAGGCCTAGACTGGCTCGATAAAGTATAAATTGACGATTTGGGAGGATCGCGATGTTTACGGATTGGTTTGAAGTGAGAGATGTTCGCTTCGAAAGCCTCATCTTGCCGAATGTACATGTTGATACGCTGTATTCGGCCGGGCGATGGCTGGAAGGGCCGGTTTATCTTCCGGCCGTCCGGCAGCTTCTTTTTTCCGATATCCCAAATAACCGGGTGCTGCGCTATGACGAGATCGGCGATGTCGTCTCACCATTCCTGCAGCCCTCGCAATTCGCCAACGGTCATACGCTGGATCGCGCCGGACGGGTTATTTCATGCGAGCACTACACGCGTCGCGTCACGCGTACAGAACACAATGGCAGTACCACCGTCATCGCGAGCCATTTCGAGGGCAAACGGCTCAACTCGCCCAATGATGTCGTGGAAGCGCGCGATGGCTCGGTCTGGTTCACGGACCCGACCTACGGCATTTCCACCGAATACGAGGGCGCACGTATCGATAGCGAGATCGGCTCGCGCAATGTCTATCGTGTCACCCCGGATGGCACGATTGCGGCGGTGCTGACCGATTTCGTCCAGCCAAACGGCCTTGCCTTCTCCCTCGACGAATCGGTTCTCTATGTCGTCGATAGTGGCAGCAAACCCGGCTGCATTGTCGCCTTCGATGTCGTGGAGGGCCGCTCGCTCGCCAATCCCAAGCTTGTCGCCGAGTGTCCGAAAGGTATCTACGACGGCATTCGCATCGACCGCCACGGCCATATCTGGGCTGGCGCCGGAGACGGTGTCCATTGCCTCGCCGCCGACGGCACGCTGCTCGGCAAGATCAGGCTGCCGGAAGCCGCAGCCAACATCTGCTTCGGAGGCCTGGACCGAAATAGGCTCTATATCTGCGCGACCCGCACGCTTTACGCCGTCTATCTCAATACCACTGCACCCCAAATCTAGCCGCAACACTACAACCCTTCGCGTCAACCCGAAGAATTTCAGCTCATCCTTATCGCGAAAATTCACATCTGCAGCGAATTATACTGCGCCGCAACAATTATATTGGCGCGATGTAAAATTTAGAATTACACGGACGTTGATAGATTGAATTTATTCAACCAGGAATTATCTATACGGGTCATAACCACGCATATTGCACACAATTTAATCATAGATCACTGAATACGCCTCGCCATAGAATACTTGTCGTGAAATCTTGAAAACTACACTCCTAATTTATAATACACCCTTGTGGTAATAAATAAGTGCGATACTGTGATGCGACGATCGCGCCACGGGTTGCCTTCATGCGTTATCCAATTAGGAATATCGTTTTATTTTCAACTGTATTTACGGCCTTAGCGCTTGGCACCGCCTCAGCGCAGGAGGTCACAGGCAAGAGCACGGTTACGCCCCGCCCAGTCTCGGCCTCTCTTTCCAGCATCGAGGCGGAACGCGCCCGACTCTTCGAGCAGATGTTGGCCGATCCCTCCAATCTCGACGTCGCCTTTCGTTATGCTGCGCTTTCCTCCGAGGCCGGCGACTTGGAAGCGGCGATTTCGACCCTTGAGCGAATGCTGATTTACGCTCCGGGCCTGCCCCGGCTGCAACTGGAACTGGGCGTGCTTTATTTCCGCCTCAGCGCCTATGACATGGCGCGGACCTACTTCAATGCAGCACTCGCCGCACCCGCTGTTCCGGAAGAAGTCCGAACCAAGATCGATACCTATATCGCCGCCATCGATGCCCGCTCCAGCGACAGCCAGTTTTCCGGCAGCTTCTCAACCGGCATTCGCTGGCAGTCGAATGCTACGGCCGCAACAGATGCCCGCAGCATCGAAACAACCTTCTTTCCGGATCCGCTTGTCCTGAACGACAGCGCTCGCGGCGACGGCGATTTCAACGCCTATGCGGCCCTGAACCTCAGATACAGCTACGATCTCGCCTCACAGGGCGACAAGATCGAAGCCACGTTTCAGAGCTACGGAACATTGCAGGCCGAGCATACCGAAATCAACACCGGCTACGCTGAACTGCAGGTCGGGCCCCGCTTCAACCTCGAACGTTTCGGGTTGGACGACACTTCGCTTGCCGTCTACGGAATTGCCGGTGGCTATTACATCGACAGCGACTCCTATCTTTATTCGGGTGGCGTCGGCGCGGCGCTGATTACCGATCTTTCCATCACTACACGGCTCGTCTTCGGTAATGAATACCGTCGCGAAGCCTTCCAGGATTCCTTCGACCGACCGACAGCCTCTGATCGGACTGGTGATCGATACCGCAGTTCACTCACCCTGCAGCATTTCCTCTCGGGTAATGTTGCCCTGTGGGCTTCGCTGCTTGCCGATCGGCGGCTCGCCGATGTCAGTTACCTGAGCTACCAGGAATTCGGGTTGAATGTCGGTCTCAGCATCGACATGGACTCGCCGATCGCGACCCAGGCCGACCCCTGGACGCTCGGTTTCGCGCTTGGCTACGCCAACCGAAACTACGACAGCCCGGATCCGACCTATAGCCTCGACACCGAGCAAGAGGACAACGAAGCCTATGCAGAGCTTTCGCTTCTGGTTCCCTTCAAGGAAAACTGGGAGTTTCAGACGGTTCTTGGCTACCGCAACGTCAATTCAAACTACGATATCTACAGTTACGACAATATGAGCGCGTCGCTTGGCGTGGTGAGACGGTTTTAGGGGGATCGCAGATGATATCTCGCACGAAGATGATGATGCTGATCGGTGCCGTCGCGCTGACGGGTCTCCCCTCGCCGCTTCTCGCTCGCTCGGTCGGCGTCGCCTCAGCCGTCAATACGGCAGCCACAGGCACTGCACCTTCCGGCGGTGTTCGCACGCTGACGCTCGGCGACAATATTATTTTCAACGAGCGCATCAAAACCGATTCCGTCGGCCTGCTGCAGATACTTCTTGCTGATGGCACGTCGTTTACGGTCGGACCGAACTCCGATCTCACCATTGATCGTTTCGTCTACGATCCGGATACCGGCAACGCTGAAGTCGCAGCGACCATGACCAAAGGTGTCTTCCGCTTCATCGGGGCAAAGACGTCGAAATTTGCCGGTGGCGTGAAGCTCAATTCGCCAGTCGGTACGATCGGCATTCGCGGCGCTGTCGCCGATTTCACGATTCCGGGCGACGGCGGCGAAAGCCGCGTCGACATGATCTTCGGGAACGAGCTGACCCTCACAGCGCCAAATGGTGCCACCCAGCGGGTCTACGAGCCGGGGTATTCCATCGTGGTGTCGGGACAGGGCGGTCACGGGGGGACTATGAATGTCGAAAAGACCCCGAAAGGCGCGAGCACGATCATCCAGGCTGCCTTGACCGGCAAGCCCGGAACCTCGGGTGGATCTCCCAACAAGCCAAAAAATGACGACGCGGCGACCATGGCGCCCTCGAATTCGGCCATGAACCCGAACATCGCCAATCCACCTATTCCCGTGGCAAGACCGGCTCAGGCCGAGGCCGATGCGGTGACGCAGGATGGAAGCCGCGATGTCGCGACGAAGAATATCGATGAGGAGATTGACGCCGAGGAACCGCCGCCTCAACCACTTCCGGAAACAGTTTCCGTCAGGGTGCTGACAGCCGACGCAACCTACGATACGGACGGAGGCGTTGTCTCCGACCCCGGCGAGGTTGGCCTCATCGGCGGCTCCGAGACGGCTGACCAGACAGTGGTTCTCGACGTCTCCGCAACAGATGGCACCGGCACCCACGGCGATCTGGTCCTGCCGGTCTATGCGCAGACCGATTTCAGCGAGCATGTCATTTCCGCTGCGGATGGCTATACCATCGCCGGCGTGCCGCTGAGTGGCAAGGTCTATGGAGGAGCAGACGGATTTGCCGCTTATCTCATGGCGATAGACGGCGACCTCACCGACCCGCTCATTGCCATTGCCGGCACTCCGACAAAGAATATGAACGTGATGCGCAATAGCGACGTGCGCACCTACTCGTTCACCAAGGACATGCTGCAGAACGCCGCCATTCCATTCGCACTGGCCAATGCCTTGCCGATCAGCGACAGTTCTGCTTCCGTATCGGATTTCCATGTCATAGAGCCGGGAGACGCTGGGTCGATCAAATTCCTGCAGACATCGCTCCTCATCAGCGGAAAGGGGGCCGATCAGGTCAGTGAGATCGGCGTCAACGTCGGCGAATTCTCCGATAATAACGGTGTCTACACGGTCGACTTTGGCCGACGGGGCAGTGTGAAAGGCTCATCCACGGAAATTGCCCGCACATTTCGAGGGGGTATCACCACTCAAGCGGGCGGGACGGGCGGAAACGAGATTTTCGGCTCGAACGGCCAGAACTTCGTTCTCGGCACCGACTCCGAAACCAATGATTACTATAACAACAGCTCCGGCGACTTCAGCGGGGGCAAACCTTTCGGAACGTTGCATGTCTTCAATCTCGAGCAGGAGCAGACACTCTCGGACTATCTGAGCGAAACGGCATCCACCCGCCTCCTTGCAGACAAATCGCCCTTGCGCGGCTTCGCGGCGGGATTGGAACAGGGGACCCGCCGTGACGAAACTCAATATACTTTCAACTCGATCGGCCGGAACCCCGACGACCTCTATCTGGAGTTCGACGGCAGCGGCAACGCGCTCGGTGGCGAGTTGACGGTCGGCACGCCGGGCACCACGCTTTCCGTCGCCTTCGGCAAGGGCGTCAAAGGCAACACCGAAGGCGGCGCATCGACCTACATCGACGACAACAACTTTGCAGCGACGAACAATCGTAGCCGCACGCGCACCAACCTGCGCGATATCGATACCGCAGGAAACGTCGTCACCGAGTTCCTGCCTGTCAAATCCACGAACAATGCCACCTATTTCGTTTCTGGCGACGCCACCTCCCAGGGGAGCGTGCTTCCCGGCGGTAAACTGTGCGATTGCGCATTCCTCGAATGGGGCTGGTGGGGCACGCAGATCAACGCCTCTTCCAACCCTGACGCAACCGACCCACAGCTTCGCAGCACGGTTCATCTGGGCACGTGGGTTGCCGGCGACATCACCAGCAATGTCGAGCTCGGAACATTGGCCGGCACGACGGGCACATACGACGGCAAGGCAATCGGCACGGTTCTGGCCAACTCGTCGAGCTACATAGCCTCCGGCGACATGGCCATGAGCTACGATTTCGGAGCCCGCAAGGGCTCGATGGCGCTATCGAACTTCGACGGCCACAACTTCAATGCTTCAGTCAACGGCCAAAGCGGCCGCGACGCGACATTCTCCGGCGCGGTGTCGTCAAGCGCCAATGATTCCTTCGGAACGATCAACGGTGCCTTCGTCAACGACGGGCGCAAGATCGCCCAGGGCGTGGCCGGTGACTTCAGCCTGGGGGCTGGTGATAGCTGGTCGGCTGTTGGTATTTTTGGGGGCTCGCGTCGATAGGTGACGCGACTTTCGCGCCACAGGCTCCGGGCAGAAACGGCATATCATGAGGCTTCCATATGTTCGGCTGAAGCGAAACTGGCGCGAAACGCTGATTGTTTGGCTCTATGGCATGGTTGCGCTGGTCGCCTGCCTATCCGCCGCCGTCTATACCCAAACCGTTCTCGACCGGCTGACATTCCTGGTGTTCGATGTCTACCAGCGTGTTCAGCCCAGGCCGGAAACCGGCGCGCCGATCGTCCTGGTAGACATTGACGAAACCTCGATCAATGCGCTTGGCCAATGGCCATGGCCGCGCACGGTGCTGGCCGACATGGTCAACCGATTGAACGAGATGGGCGCTGCGGTGATCGCCTTCGACATGGTGTTTCCCGAGCCCGACAGAACGTCGCTCGACCGTGTTGCCGAAGACCTCAAGCGCGCGGGCGTCACGATACAGGTGCCGCCTGGCGCGCAAGCCAACAATGATATCGTGTTCCGAGATGCGATCGCAGCTGCAAACGTTGTGACGGGCATCGCAATCACCGATGAAAGCGACGGCGGCTTGCCGAAACCGAAAGCCGGCTTCGCTTTCGGCGGGGAGGATC
The DNA here is from genome assembly GCF_030814475.1 of Pararhizobium capsulatum DSM 1112. Classification (NCBI taxonomy): domain Bacteria; kingdom Pseudomonadati; phylum Pseudomonadota; class Alphaproteobacteria; order Hyphomicrobiales; family Rhizobiaceae; genus Pararhizobium; species Pararhizobium capsulatum. Next base: position 691,502 of record NZ_JAUSVF010000002.1, read on the forward strand.
CTCGTACTTTTCTCGCGGGGCGGCGGGGCGGCCTCGGCAATCTTCAGATGCTGGATGACGCTACGAAAGGGATCGGCTTCTTTTCCTTTCCACCAAGCCCGGACGGCATTATCCGCGAAATTCCCGTCATTACCCGCGTCGGTGATGCCCTTTACCCAGCTCTCTCCATCGAAGCCTTGCGCGTTGCGCAGGGCGCCAGCGGCTTCATTTTGCGAACCGCCAGTGCAAGCGGCGACGACAGCGCCGGCCAACAGGCGTTGACCGCCGTCAAGGCCGGTGACTTCGAGCTAGCGACAGGCCCGCAAGGCGAATTCTGGATCTACTACTCAACGCTGCCGGACCTGATGACCATCCCCGCAGCCAAGCTGCTGCAACCGCTGCCCGACGCCAGCCTCACCGAGCGCCTAAACGGCGCGATCGTCATCGTCGGCACCAGTGCGATCGGGCTGCGCGACATCGTGGCAACGCCCGTTGCGGCGAGCATGCCCGGGATGCGCGTGCATGCGGAAATCCTCGACCAGATCATCGGCGGCACTTTTCTGTCCCGACCGGATTGGGCAAAAGGTGCGGAAGTTGCTCTCGCCTTCACCCTCGGCGTGCTGCTGATCATATTCGTGCGCGGGGCCGGTGCGCTGACGGGTGCCGCAATCGCGATCTTCTTCATTGCGGCGGCAGCAGCCACGTCGTGGTACGCCTTCAGCACCTGGCGGATCCTGCTCGACCCAATCCTGCCGGCAGCAGCCGTCGGTTCCGTTTTTTCCGTGACCATGCCCGTATTGCTGCTGCTGACCAGCCGCGAAAAAAAATTCGTGCGCTCGGCGTTTTCGCTCTATCTTGCACCTTCTCTGGTCGAACGGCTCGCGGAAGATCCTTCGATGTTGTCGCTTGGCGGAGAGCTTCGGGAACTCACCGTGCTCTTCTGCGACATCCGAAGCTTCACCTCGCTTTCCGAAAAACTCGACCCTCAGGCGCTGACCACGCTCCTGAACAACTTTCTCACACCAATGTCGGACGTGCTTCTCAAGTCCGAAGCGACGATCGACAAATATATGGGTGATGCCATCATGGCGTTCTGGAACGCGCCAATGGAGATTATGGACCACCGCCGCCGCTCATGTCTTGCCGCTCTGAAGATGCTGCAGGCGCTTGACACTCTCAACCGTCAAAGGGGCTATAATCTCCGGGTCGGTATCGGCCTCAACACCGGCGATTGCTGTGTTGGCAACCTCGGTTCGTCGCAGCGTTTCAGCTATTCGGCGATCGGCGACGGCGTCAATGTCGCCTCCCGCATAGAGGGCCTGTGCAAGGAATATAGTCTCCCGGTTCTCCTCTCCGAAACGGTCGCCGAGGGGGCGGAAGACCTCGCTATCCTGCCGGTCGATATGGTGCAGGTTACCGGACGCGAGGTGCCGGTCACGCTTTTCACGATATTGGGGGACGCGGATGTCGCCGCACGATCCACATTCCATCTACTGCACGCGGCCCATACGCGTTTTCTCAGCGCCTATCGTGCGGCCGATTTCGATCGGGCTCGCGCCGCCCTCGAACAGGCGATGGGTCTTGGAGAGGAAAGCCTGAAACAGCTTCATGAGCTCTACGCGAAACGCCTATCGGCGCTTGAATCGGACGGGGTTCCCGAAGGGTGGAACGGCGTTTTCGTCGCTCTGCACAAGTAGCGGAAAAGTCTGGACCTATTTCTTGCGGCCGCTTTGCCTGCGCGCTTGCGACGGCGTTTGACCGAAGCTCTGGCGGAAGCGCTTGGTGAAGTGCGACATGCCCTCGAAGCCGACGGCAAGGGCAATATCGATCAGCGGGCGTGTCGGCTGGGCGACGACCATGCGCATCGCAGCATCCATTCTAATCTTCGTATAGGCCTCGCTCGGCGACATCTGCATGCTGTCACGAAACAACCGCTCCATCTGCCGGCGTGATAGGGATACTAAGGACGCGATGCTTTCGATCGGCAACAGATCCTCCACATGTTGTTCCATCAACATCAGCGCAAGATGCACGCGGCGATCACTGGCTTCAAGGCCAAGCGGTGAGCGGGCCTGAATGTCGGTGCCATCGCGGCGATGGGATATCTGCAGGATTTCCAGTGCGTTGCGTTCCGCCTGCTCGCCGATGTGATGGCGCACGATCGTTGCGGCAAGGTCAGCAACGGCACTGCCGCCGGCACAGGTCGCCCGCCTGCCGTCAAAATGAAAAATTTGCGCCGATGTGGCGGGCTGCCCGGGGAACCGCGCCCGGAACTCACGGTGATGCAGCCAGCTGACGCAGGCGCAGTGATCTCCCAACAAGCCTGCCTGCGCCAGAACGAAGCTGCCGGTGCAAAGCCCGATGAGCCCGACCCCTGCAGCATCGGCCTTGCGCAAATAATCGAGGGAAACCGAATCCAGCGGTTCCTCGACGCTCAAAAGACCACCGACGACGGCGATATAGTCATAATTGGTCGGGTTGGTGAATGGCGCTGTCGGCGCGACCTGCACGCCGCAGCTCGACATGACGAAATTGCGCGACCCGTTCAAAACGTCCCAGTCACAATGCACCCGGCGGGAGCGGTCCTCGAAGTCGCTCGCGAGACGCAGCGTGTCGACGAAGAGTGCAAAGGCGGAGAGGGTAAAATTCTTGGACAGAACGAAGCCGACCCGAAGCGACTTCGGGCTGCTGGCTGCTGCGACAGCACCTTTTGTTCTCGCCTCGGTTACCATGTCGCTCCCCGCTCCCAAGCCTGCGCCGAGGCATCGTTACTGCATATAAAAGGCTACAGCGAAGCTTTGTACGTCATGTATGACGCACGGCGCTTAGCCGTGATGGGTCCCGGAGCAGATGAGCAAAATTCAGGGCCAATCGATGGCGGCCATGCGACATCAATGTCGCAATTCATGCGATAGCGGAGGCCAACAATCTCCTTGCTCCAAAATCACGCTCAGGGCGGAGTAATCCACGCGGCACCACATAATCAACCAGGCCGCAGTCAAGACGCGCGATCTGGCGGTATGACCAGATATATCTCGACAGGGCAATTCCGATATATCTTGATTTTCGATATATCGTGATCTATATCGAGATCATGAGACACAAACATATTTTCGGCTTTGGCCGACACTTTTCACCGCCCGGCGACATGCCCGGCAGACATGGCGACCCGCACCACAGACACGGCCGGGGCGGCCGCCTGTTCGACTACGGCGAGTTGCGCTTGCTGATCCTGGCCCTGATTGCCGAGGCACCAAGCCATGGCTACGAGCTGATCAAGTCCATCGAGGAACGTTTTGGCGGCAGCTACACGCCAAGCCCGGGCGTCATCTATCCGACGCTCGCCTGGCTCGATGACATGGGTTACGCCGTGATCGAGCCCGAGGCCGGCGGACGCAAGCGCTACCGCATCACCGCCGAGGGCGAAGCCTTCCTGACCGCCAACCGCGCCATGATCGACGAGCTCGTCGCCCGCGGGCGCGAAGGCGGACCGGGTGGACGCAAGGATCTTCCGCCGCAGGTTCTGCGCGCCATGGAAAATCTGAAAATGGCGATGCGGCTGCGCTTCAAGCGTGGCCCGATGGAAGACGAAACTGCCAATGCCATTGCCAAGGCGCTGGATGAAGCGACCCAGATCGTGGAACGCCTCCCTTGAGAACAGGGTGACGCACGAACGTTGAAGCCGGGCGGGAAAATTACCCGGCCCGGCCTTTTTATGTCAGCTGCGCAGACCCGGCGCCTCGTGGCCGGTGCGGGCGACGTATTCCGTGTAACCGCCGCCGTACTGGTGGACACCTTCCGGCGTCAGTTCCAGCACGCGGTTCGAAAGCTCGGCCAGGAAATGGCGGTCGTGCGAGACGAACAGCATGGTGCCTTCGAAATCAGAAAGCGCCTTGATCAGCATTTCCTTGGTGTCGAGATCGAGGTGGTTGGTCGGCTCGTCGAGCACCAGCAGGTTGGGTGGATCGAACAGCATGATCGCCATGACCAATCGTGCCTTCTCGCCACCCGACAATACCCTGCACCGCTTCTCGACGTCATCACCTGAAAAGCCGAAGCAACCTGCAAGCGCCCGCAAAGGTCCCTGCCCTGCCTGTGGAAACGAATCCTCCAGTGACTGAAACACCGTGCGCTCGCCATCGAGCAGGTCCATGGCGTGCTGGGCAAAATAGCCCATCTTGACGCTCGCCCCGACATTCACCGTGCCGACATCCGGTTCGGTCGCGCCGGCAACGAGCTTCAGCAGAGTGGATTTTCCTGCACCGTTGACGCCCATGAGACACCACCGCTCGCGCCGGCGGATCATGAAGTCGAAGCCTTCATAGATGCTGCGGCTGCCATACTTCTTGTGGACATTTTTCAGCGAGACCACATCTTCACCGGAGCGCGGTGCCGGGCGGAATTCGAAGGCGACCGTCTGGCGGCGCTTCGGCGGCTCGACGCGATCGATCTTCTCCAGCTTCTTGACCCGGCTCTGAACCTGCGAGGCATGGGAGGCCCGCGCCTTGAAGCGCTCGATGAACTTGATTTCCTTGGCCAGCATCGCCTGTTGGCGCTCGAACTGCGCCAGCTGATGCTTTTCGTTCAGCGCCCGCTGCTGCTCGTAGAAGCCATAATCGCCGGCATAGCTGTTGAGCGAACCGCCATCGATCTCGATGATCTTGGTGACGATGCGGTTCATGAATTCCCGGTCGTGGGAGGTCATCAGCAGCGCGCCGTCATAGCCTTTGAGGAAAGCCTCCAGCCAGATCAGGCTTTCGAGATCAAGGTGGTTGCTCGGCTCGTCGAGCAGCATGACATCCGGACGCATCAGCAGGATGCGGGCGAGCGCCACGCGCATCTTCCAGCCGCCGGAAAGCGCGCCGACGTCGCCGTCCATCATTTCCTGTGTAAAGCTCAAACCGTCGAGCACTTCGCGCGCCCGGCCGTCGAGCGCGTAGCCGTCAAGCTCCTCGTAGCGCGCCTGCACTTCGCCGTAGCGCTCGATGATTGCGTCCATCTCGTCCATCCGGTCCGGATCGACCATGGCCGCCTCAAGCTGATGCAGCTCGGCCGCAACCTCGCTGACGGGACCAGCGCCTTCCATCACGGCAGCAACGGCGCTCTGGCCCTCCATCTCCCCGACATCCTGGTCGAAATAGCCAACGGTTACGCCCTTTTCGACAGAGACTTGTCCTTCGTCCGGCGCGTCCTGTCCGGTGATCATACGAAAGAGTGTTGTCTTGCCGGCACCGTTCGGCCCCACGAGGCCAATCTTTTCGCCCTTGTTGAGGGCAGCGGACGCCTCAATGAAAAGAAGGCGGTGGCTGTTCTGCTTGCTGATGTTTTCAAGGCGTATCATGATGTCCGGACCGTACGGGAAAGCGTGTTGGCTGCGCCCATATCATGTGTGCCCCGTTCTGTCGCAGGCTTTGTTGCACTGCGAAGGACCTTTAGCTTCGATACCGCAAGGCTTCCACAAGCAACGCGAAAGCTGCCGAAGGTTGGCGGCGGCTGGGATAGTAGAGATGATATCCCGAAAACGGCGGGCACCAGTCCTCCAGAACCCGCAAGAGCCGTCCGTCCGCGATGTCCGCAACCACATGATCCTCCATCACGAAGCCAATGCCGAAACCGGCCTTAGCGGCGCGTACGATCATGTTGACGTTGTTGAACGCAAGCGCGCCCTCGACCCGCACGCGAACCTCGCGCCCATCCTTCTCCATTTCCCAGGCATAGAATCCGCCCGCGCTCATCAGGCGCAGGTTTATGCAGTCATGCTGCGCCAAATCGTTCGGGGTTGTGGGAGCAGGATGTTCTTCGAAATAGGCGGGCGAGCCCACCGCCGCCATACGCAAATCAGGCCCGATCCTGACCGCCACCATGTCCTGCGCCAGCGCCTCGCCGAGCCGCACGCCCGCATCGAAACGATCCACGACGATATCGGTGAGGCCGGAATCGATGCTGAGTTCGACCTTGATGTCTGGATAGTCAGGCAGAAGCTTTTCCAGTGCAGGCCAGAGCACCGTGGTCGCCGCGTGCTCGGCGGTCGTGAGCCGGATCGTGCCGGCGGGCTTGGCGCGCAGTTCGCCCAGGGACGTGAGTTCGGTGCTGATGCTTTCGAGCGCTGGACGCAGCGTCGTCAACAGCCGTTCCCCCGCCTCGGTCGGCGCGACATTGCGGGTGGTGCGGGTCAGCAGGCGCACGCCCACCCGCGCCTCAAGACGCCGGATCGTGTGGCTGAGTGCCGATTGGGACGTCCCGAGCTTGGACGCAGCGCGGGTGAAGCTCTTTTCTTCGGCGACAGCCAGAAAGGCGTTCAGATCGACAAGCTCTTCGCGGCGCATTCATGAACTCCGGATATGACAACATGCTGTTTATATCGGCTGGTCCTGGAAATGTCAGGGACCTAGACTCGACGTAGAATGGACGGCACCTATTTGCCTTCCCACACAAGGAGCATTGACATGCAGATCAGACAGGCGGGCTCAAGGCCCTCGGCCAAGGGGCCGGACGACTACTTCACCGGGACGGTT